>NZ_RHOW01000021.1 GCF_003946215.1 Lapidilactobacillus mulanensis | reverse complement strand
AAAACTCCTTCCTAAGTGTACAAGCTTTGATTATTTGCTTGTCTACTTAAGTAGGAGTATAGCCGAATTTCTTCTGACCCGGGCGCTTTTTAATTACCACTTATTATTTCGATATTTGCGCACGTAATTTAATTGACGTGCGGCTAAGAATAATTTACGTTTACTGCTCTTATCTCCACGATAGAACAGGGGGTTCCCCCACTGTTTCTTTTTGATCAGCTGGCGACATTCTTGATTGATTTGCGGATCAGGCACGAAATCACGTAAGACTTTCTTAGGAACGATCGTGAATAGAAAGGTCTTGTCATTGTATTCGATCGGTTGGTCCAATTGATCCACGCAATCATCCACTAATAAAGCGGCCATGTTGTGCCCGGTTTGAGTAATATAATAACTGGAGCGACCTTGGCGAATATTGATTTCAAATAGTTTATATTTCTGATCGCGCTTATCATATTTAAGATCGAAGTTGGCAAAACCGGTATAACCGATTTTCTCCAATAATGCCTGCATTTTTTGCATTAAGGGTAAATTATAACGACTGATGATTCCCGTATAGTTGCCAATTGCGGTCGGTGTGTGTTCTTGCAACACAACCTGGCCCAAGGCAACCAATTTAACTTTACCCGCTTGGTTCGCATACAAGACGCCATCCCACATGTCCGTGTCTTCACCAGGAATATATTCTTGGATGATCACTTCATCATCATACTTGGCCTCGTGTAATAAATTCAGAACTCGATTAACTTCTTCTTCGGAATGAACTCGGTAAATTTTCTTCTTGCCTTCGAAATGAAGATCATAGTATTTCACGACATTGCTAGGCTTGATGATCAGTGGATACTTTACCTGATCGTCATGATAAGGCGCCGTTATTTCTCGACAATCGAAATAAGACGTTCGCGGATAATCAACACCAAGCTCTTCGCACAGTTGATAGAAATTTTTCTTATATTGCAGCTGATTCATGATTTCGAGCGTCGGATAATTGAAAACATAATATTGCCGCAAAAAATCGGCGTTCTCCACAATATAGCGCACGTACATATCACTAGTACCGATCAGCAACAACTTCTTACCAGGTTGCTGATACTTCTGGGCAACTTCCGCTAGAATTTTAGGAAATTCAGTCGGTTCGTGTAATTTAGGGTAATATTCGATGGTTCCAGGAATCGTGCTGTATTCTGTGAACGAAAGTGGTGCTGAACCAACTAGGATCGGGTGGATCCCATATTGTTCATGAAACGAGATCGCCACGTTATAGGTATTGATGTCCGTGCCGACAATGATCGGTATAAAATTAAGCTTTTGCATAAGTGCCTCCAAGAAAAAATCAATAAACACTCATGATTATAAGGGAAGGTCAAATCATAATCAAATTGACCAACAAAAAAGTTCGCACCTGCGAACTTTTCTCAAATATTTTTAGCATGGCGTTATAGCGGTGCTTCACTTAGCGCGACAATGCCCGCACTAATGCGTCGATCATATGAGTCACTTCGATTTTTGCAATCGGGCGATCAAAAAATAAATAATCGATCACGGCACCACCGATTACCGACCAGATCAGTCGCATGATTTCGTCGTTGTTCCAATTGACGATCATATGATTTCGCTTCATGGTATTTAACTGCGACTTAAGATCTTTCAAGAAACTCGTGGGTAGGCTTTGCATATAATGCGTGCGCGTTTCTTGATTGTAGGCCAGCTCGGCAATAAAAATTTTAAGTACTTTTTTATTCTCGACCAGAAACCTCATCCGGTTGATCATAAAGTCGCTGATAAAAGCATGCAAAGAAACCGGGGTTCGGTTGGTCTCAACATCCAATAAACTCGCGATCGTTTGCGGAAACACCATGGAGACAACAGGCTCGATGATGGCATCAAGCAATCCCTGCTTGTTACCAAATTTGCTGAATATATTTCCTTCAGAGACACCAGCTTGGTCGGCGATTTCTTTAGTGCTGGCATTAGCGTAACCTTTTTCAGAAAAAATATCGATTGCCGCAATGAGAATCCGGATTTGTTTGTCGGTGAAATTTTCCAAAGCTTGGGCATCTTGAAATAGTTTCAAATCACTTGCCTGTGCCAAAAATAAACCTCCCATGGTTGACCACTAGTTATAAAAGAATCATTTGTTTGAGTGAGCACTCAATATAATTCATTATACAAACCCTTTTATTTTTGTCAAGGAATCACATGAACAAGCCTTGTTTTGATTAAAAGTTTGCAAGAAAGCCTTCTCATGGGCATTTACGATTCATAATTCCTTGACTCCAATTCGTGCGGGTGTATAATACTTTTCGGAGACCGATTGAGTATACACTCAATATATTCAACCTGAATTTCTAAACCAATAGAAAAGAGGGCTTTCGCATGAAAGTTGACAAGGAAACAGAGAAGACACCAATTTTTGTTGAGGAAGAGGGCGGCAAGAGCCTCGACGAAATCAACGGTAGTATCAAGGTACCAGAAAACGCTGGGTTCTGGAAAACATTACTCACCTATACTGGTCCGGGGATTTTAATCGCAGTTGGATACATGGATCCTGGTAATTGGATCACGTCGATCGCCGGTGGTGCGCAATTTAAATACACACTGCTAACTGTCGTTTTGATGTCCAGTTTGATTGCTATGCTCCTTCAAGCCATGGCTGCTCGATTAGGCGTGGTCACGGGTAAAGATTTGGCGCAGCTGACAAGTGAACGCACTTCGAAGCGGACCGGGATCGTTTTATTCATTATCACTGAACTCGCGATCATGGCGACCGATGTGGCCGAAATCATCGGTTCTGGTATCGCCTTAGAATTAATTTTCAAAATTCCGTTGATCGTCGGTATCTTGATCACAACCGCCGATGTCTTAGTGCTATTATTACTCATGAAATTAGGGTTCCGAAAAATTGAAGCCATTGTTGCGACATTAGTTGCCGTTATCCTACTCGTCTTTCTATACGAAGTTGCTTTATCTAATCCGGATATGAAGGCCGTCATTGAAGGCTATATTCCTTCGACGAGCATCGTCACCAACAAATCAATGTTATATCTTGCCTTAGGTATTGTCGGCGCCACCGTTATGCCTCATGATCTTTATTTAGGCTCATCTATCTCGCAAACGCGTGCAGTCGATCGGAAAAATCGTAAGGCAGTTGCGAAAGCTTTGAAATTTACCACCATCGATTCTAACATCCAATTGACGATCGCCTTTGTCGTTAACAGTCTCTTGCTGATCTTAGGGGCGTCTTTATTTTATGGGACTAACAGTTCAGTCGGCCGTTTCGTCGACCTGTTCAACTCCCTCGGTGATTCACGTATTGTCGGCGCCATTGCCAGTCCTGTGCTCAGTATGTTATTTGCCGTCGCGCTGTTATCTTCAGGCCAGAGTTCAACCATTACTGGAACACTTGCCGGTCAAATTATCATGGAAGGTTTTATTCACTTAAGAATGCCACTATGGGCACAGCGTTTACTCACGCGTCTGGCATCTGTTCTCCCCGTTTTAGGATTTGCTTTCTACTATCACGGTAACGAAGCCAAGATCGAAGGGTTACTCACCTTTTCTCAGGTGTTCTTAAGTATCGCGTTACCATTTGCCATTGTCCCATTAGTTATTTTCACCAGTGATAAAAAATTGATGGGAGAGTTCGCAAATCGCGCCTGGGTCAAGTACACGGCCTGGATCATCACCGTCATTCTAATTATCTTAAATGTTTATCTGATCCTACAAACAGTCGGCTTATTCTAGTCCAAACAAGTGCTGATCGTTGATTTGAAAATGAATTTAGCACTTTTAGACTGATTTCGACCCACAATTATGAAATCGATTGAGGAAAATCATTATGATTCATTCAACCAGTACGAAAAACCATTATCAATGGGTTCAAACGGATGCCATGACCCCAGCAGAGCGAGAAAAGCTCCAACATAAGTTCAAGCTGACTAACGAAATGCTGACCTATGTTACCGATCAGGATGAAAGTCCGAACTATGTTTACGACGGTGATTTAGATCAGGAACTGGTCATTGTCCACGTGCCTTACGTGATCGATCCCGATCATTTCCGCTATTTAACACGACCGGTCAGCTTTTTGATCCATCAAGGCGCCCTGTTTACGTTTAACGAGAGTAGCCTGCTTTGGGTCAATCAGATTTTCGATTCGGCTAATCAGAATCTAGAAATTAAATCACCCGAAACGTTTATCTTGCGATCCCTATTTGAATTGATGGATAGTTATATTCCCATCATCAAGGCGATCACTAAGAAACGGAATCAACTCGATAAACTGCTGAATAAAGATGCGAAAAATAAAGACTTACTAGAACTCTCTTATCTGCGCCAGACGCTAACTTTTCTGCTCAGCGCCATTCAGTCTAATCACACGGTGTTAATGCGGTTGAGTAAAAATCATTTCACGGCCGATGCGGATCAGAAAATGCAAGACTTATTGGAAGATGCCACCATCGAAGCCGAGCAGGTTCAACGTATGATCGAAATCGAGACACAAGTCGTTGATCGGATTGCGGATACGTTTGATAGTATTGTCAATAATAATTTAAACGACACCATGAAAGTTTTGACGATTTGGTCACTGACAATGGCGGTGCCAACCATTATCACCGGCTTCTATGGTATGAATGTGCGTTTACCATTTGCAAGCTCACATTCATCATGGTTAGTTGCGATCGGCTTGTCTCTACTAGGCGTCGCGTGGTTATTAACCGCCCTGAAAGTCCATCACAAAATGTAATTTATTAAAACTATTTACTGCTCAACAAAACAATAGGTCCCAAATCGGTCAGATGTGACCGATTTGGGACCTATTGTTTTTGTTCATTTAGCTTTGAGAAACTAATTTACTTTTCAAAATCCTTGAGCATCCGACTAATTTGCGCATCAGACCGCACAATGATGACCGAACATGGGGCATAACGAGCCATGTAAGCCGCGTGCGTTCCGATCGTCCGGTGACCAGGTTTCGTTTCCGAACCGATCACTAATAAATCTGGGCGGAAACTCGGGACGATCTCTTCAACAATTTCGTGACTAGGATTGCCTTCACCCAATAATGGTTGCACATCCATCACGCCGAATTCCCGCGCCTTATCACAATAAATATTTAAATCTCTAGCAATTTCAGCACGCCGTTTCGCTAAAACGTCTGGTGACAAGGATTGAAAAATATTCAGATCCCCTGTCTCCAAAATCATCGTCACTGCCAGCGGAATATTATATATTTTTGCTACCGTACAAGCATAATCAAATGCGCGCCGTGAAGAAATAAAATCATCATCATCGACCGCAATTAGAATACGTGAATAATGCATGGTTGAAACATGATAGTCTGCTAAATCTTCCATTACTGCTCACCTCGCCTTAATTATACGCCGTTTCGAGTTCAGCTACCACTCGTTGCCTCACAAGTTCAGAACAAAACGCGGCGTTGATCGCATTTAAATTAAATTGCTGAAACTGTGCCTTAGTAATACCGAAATTTTCTTGCCAGAGCGCATATTCATGAGTCAAGTTCGTGTTAGAAACCGTGCGATTGTCTGTATTGATGGTGATTTTAACCTGATTATCTAATAATTCTTGAACAGGATAATCTTGAATATTAACAACCGCCTTAGTTTGCAAGTTACTCGTCAAACACATTTCCAAAACGCCACCGGCTTGACTGACTTGCTGTTGCAGATCCGGATGGCTACCCAACGCCACGCCATGACCAAAGCGCCGAATTCCCAGCGCCAGTGTAGCCATCACATTATGAACACAATGACTTTCACCGGCATGCAACGTCAGTGGAATCTTTAATTGTTGCGCAACTTTAATCGCAGGCTCAATTTCTTCTGTCGGAAAGTCTGCTTCGTTACCCGCGAAATCGCCACCGACTAAACCGTCGCCTAAAAATGGCCGCGCTGCGCGAAACATGTTCTCGCTACGATCATTCGGATATTGGCGCATGGCACAAACCAACACGCCCGATTCCACCCCGAAATCCGCGCGAGCGCGGTGCAATCCTTTGATCACCGCGGCAATCGCGCCTTCAATACTCAGTTCCTTTTCGGTAGAAAAATCTGGCGCGAAACGAACTTCAATGTAACGGACATTTTCAGCAGCACATTGCTGGATAACATCATAAGCCGCGAGTTCCAAGGCTGGCGCTGTTTGTAAAAGTGG
This sequence comes from Lapidilactobacillus mulanensis, assembly GCF_003946215.1. Lineage (GTDB taxonomy): Bacteria > Bacillota > Bacilli > Lactobacillales > Lactobacillaceae > Lapidilactobacillus > Lapidilactobacillus mulanensis. The sequence continues at coordinate 31,105 of NZ_RHOW01000021.1, read as the reverse complement.
TAAGATCACGTCAAATCGTTTCAAATAATCTAATAAATTTTCAACATCGTCGGGCACACTGACTAATTTTCGCAGATCTGCATCGGTTGCGGGCAATTCGACCGACGCCATTTTGGCTAGCTGTCGGATTGCCTGCAAAGATAATGAACCGTCTAAATGGCAGTGCAGCTCAACTTTTGGTAATGCTTTTAATTCTTCAACGGATAACATGATCCACCTCGATCTCTTAGTAACTCCAAGATAGCGTTTTTTTAGAAAAAATTCAACTTTAGTTGTTTGAGGATTGAAACGTTATGCATTGATAGCTTTAAAAATATTTCGTCTACCTTCGGTCGCGGCTGCGAGGGGCAAGTGACTGACTACTGTGGGGACGGTTCCAGGATTTTCCGAAACGTGTTCTGCAACATTGAAATCAGCATCTAAGAGATCAAGCCACGAAGAATGAGGCCCAATTCTTGTGTCTTGACGTCTTAGCTGTTGATTTCAACCCATGTTGCGCCACACTCTGGGGAAAGTCTTCCACCTCGATTTCGAGCTTTTTCTCAGTCGCAAGTGCAGCTCCTGATAAAAATCTCGAAATGCGCCCCTGCTGTAAGCGACGATGGCCCTGTCGCAACAGCAGTTTCACAGTGTCGTCACTTGCCCCACGCAGCCGCGACCTAAACTGGAATTGGTTTAGTGATGAACTGGAAAGAACTGGATTTGGGTGGAAGTAGTATAATTTCAACGCCGATTGCTTTGTTGTGGGAAATATAATCACGTTAGATATTTTGCCACTAAATATTTGAGTTGCTCAGAAAAAAATCATACGGTAGAAAGTCCAGTTCGGAATCCAAATACGCTCGCTAGAATAGGCCCACAGAATTTGCGGAAGAGAATGAACAGCACACTGTGATAATGGTCTTAGCGACACGGTTCACCGTCGCTTAGAGCATGGGAAATTTGAAGATCTTGCGGTTTGGGCAAGAGCTCCAAATTTAGGCGGAAGAATTTCCGGTCTTTGGAAATCCTGCAGCCGTCCCCACGAGTGGGCTGTTCATTCTCTGGAGCAAATTCAAACTGCAATTACCCGCAATCCAAATCTGCTTACCAGAATAGGCCCACAGAATTTGCGAAAGAGAATGAACAGCACACTGTGATAATGCTCTTAGCGACAGAACCACCGTCGCTTAGAGCATGGGAAATTCGGAGATCTTGCGGGTTTTGCAAGAGCTCCAAATTTAGGCGGAAGAATTTCCGGTCTTTGGAAATCCTGCAGCCGTCCCCACAAGTGAGCTGTTCATTCTCTGCAGCAAATTCAAACTGCCCTTACCCGCAACCCACAATAGTTTTAACCGACGAAAAATTCGACAAAATTAAATAACCCCAGAAATATAACCCGAGCTAGTCGCACTCACCACCTAATTTTGTTAGAATGTGAATAGGTATCTATATTTGAGGAGGCTTCTTCATGAGAATGATCGATCTGATCGCTAAGAAACGCGATCATCAAGTTTTAACCACAGCAGAAATTGAATTTATTATTACAGAATACACCGCAGGCAACATCCCTGATTACCAAATGAGTGCGCTGCTGATGGCAATTTATCTCAACGACATGAATCACGACGAGACATCTGCGCTGGCAAAAGCCATGTTAAATTCCGGTGAAGTTTTAGATTTGACCATGATTCCCGGTATCAAAGTCGACAAACATTCCACTGGCGGTGTCGGCGACAAGATCAGTATTCCACTGGCACCATTAGTTGCGAGTGCCGGCGTTAAAAATCCGATGATTTCTGGCCGCGGGTTAGGTCATACTGGTGGCACGCTGGATAAATTAGAAGCGATCCCTGGTTATAACGTCGACGAAACCGTCGAACAGTTTATTGAACAAGTCCAAGAACACGGTACTGCAATTATTAGTGCCACTAAAGATGTCGCGCCTGCCGATCGTAAAATTTACGCGTTACGCGATGTAACTTCAACTGTTGAAGCGATCCCGCTAATTGCTAGCTCAGTCATGAGTAAGAAATTAGCCTCTGGCACCAACGCCTTAGTTTTAGACGTGAAGGTCGGCAATGGTGCCTTTATGAAGACCGAAGCGCGCGCGAAGCAGTTGGCAGAAACGCTAGTTGAAATCGGCCGCCAAAATAATGTCCCTTGTGTCGCCTACTTGACCGATATGAACCAGCCTTTAGGTTATACGATCGGAAACGCCTTGGAGATCAAAGAATCGATCGACGTTTTACGCGGCGAAGGTCCTGAAGATGTCACCGAATTGACCTTGATTTTAGGGGCAGAAATGTTGGTTCTCGCTAAAATTGCCGACACTACTGAACAAGCCCGCACAATTCTTGAAGGTAAAATCAAAGACGGCAGTGCTCTGGCGGCATTCAAGCAATTGATCACCGACCAAAACGGCGATGCTAGCATTGTCGACCATCCTGAAAAACTTCCGCAAGCTTTAACAACACTGGATATCACGGCCAAAAATTCCGGCTACATCACAGGCATGCAGACCAATGATCTCGGCTTAGCTTCCGTCAAACTCGGTGGTGGCCGCGCTAAGAAAGCCGATCTCGTCGATCCAGCAGTCGGCATTGTTTTGCACAAAAAAATCGGTGACTCGGTTAAAATTGGTGAAGCATTAGCCACACTTTATTTAAATGCCGCAGCACCACAAGAAGTGCAAGATCAAGTTTTGAATAGTTTTGAAATTGGTTCAGAAAAGCCTGAGCCGCTGACGTTGATTCACGAAATCATTCATTAACAGGGCAAACTTATGAATAAATGGCCACGATTGTTTACAAATCGGCGAATTCAACGCAATGAAGTGATTCGGCAACCCGGCACCTACCCCACGAAGCTGACCAACGCCAATGGCAAAAAAGTGCCGTACACGCTGATCGTCACCCAGGATCGGCAACAAATTTTTCTACCCCAACAAAAAGCGGACGGTTTAACCGGTCCGCTTTATTTTCGTAGTCACTCGAGTTATTTCAAGCGTTATAACTCGCTAGTTGAATTGCCCCTAGGTCCGCGCCAATTCGTCAAAAAATATTTACAGGATTTTGCCGTCAAGCTTAATCAACAGCTGGCGCCAGAATCGCTGACCATGGGGATCGTCACCGACACCCACGACAAAGCTGACGCCAACTACACTTATTATGGCGCCAATGGTCTGCAACACGTGCAGGAATTAAACTTGCTCGATGAGACCGGTATTTTAGACATCAAAGGACATTTAGGCGACGCCATCGACGGTTCCAATCGCCCAGCCATCAGTCAGATCCATCTCGGTCAGATTATTGCAACTTTAAATGAAAACAAGACTCCATTTTTCATGGTCAAAGGCAATCACGACGAAAACGACAAGTATGACGAGAAGTTTTTCCATGATCGCCCCAGTTTTGGCCCACAAACCTTCGGCAATATTGTTTATAAAAAGCTGTTTGCCCAAGCGCAAATCAACGTAATGGATTGGCAAAGTGGTCTCGGATATTTCGACAAGGGTGATGTGCGGGCAATTTTCCTCAACACCAGCGATGTCCCTTACCTTTTAAAAAATGACGGCACTAAAAAATACGACGTCAAGTTGACCCTAGCCATTCGCCAGCAACAGATCCAACGGTTGATTACATTGTTGGAACACAGCTTCGACAAAAAGATCGTCATTTTTGGCCACGCCAATTTAATCGACGCTGACGGTCAAGAAGCGTTGCAATATAATGGCCACGCGGTTCATGAATTGCTGGTCGCCTTCAATCGCAAGTTAAAGGGAAAATTGCAGCCACGACAAACCAACGCAGACTTTGCCGTCAATGCCAAATTCGACTTCACTCAGAATCGAAGCGGCCAAATTTGGGCTTATATTTGCGGCCATCGCCATCTGGAAACCGACTATCAGCAAAAGGGGATTCAGTATATCCTGCTGAATTGCAGCGCCTTGATGGGACCGGATCATCAGCTAACGACCCGCTTTAATAAAAATTGGCAACGTAAACAGGGGACGATCACGGAGTTTGCAGGTTATGTAATCGATGTGAGCGCGGATGCGCGAACAATTAACGTCTTCGGTTATGGTGCCGCCACGCCTGAGCGGCGGTTTACGTTTTGATATGACTTTTAAAATTGCTAACTGATTCTTGAAGGCTTTGTTTACGTGAGGTAGGATTTTGTTTGGTTCCGTCAGAACGCTCCAGAAAATAGTTGCGCCTCGCTGTGGGGATGGTATTTAAAATTCCCAACTGATTCTTGAAGGCTTTGTTCGCGTGAGGTTGGATTTTGTTTGGTTCCGTCAGAACGCTGCAGAAAAATGTTGCGCCTCGCTGTGGGGATGACTTCAAGCCTTTTGAAAACCGCAAAAGTCTTGAAGATCACCCTTGTTCTAGCGGGACTATAGTTTTGCGAAGAACTGCATTGTTAGTCAACATATCTGAGAATATTTAGGAAATAAGTTTGTCCCGCAAGAACAATTTCACTGCGAGTCGCAACTTTTTCTTCCGCGTTCTGACTCATCCTGGCAGTTTTATAGTGGTTACTCTAGTTAACGTCTAGCCCTGTACGACTGATTTGTACCGCAACTTTAATTTGTAGAGGACGAAATGCGGACTTGATTATCACACAAACTCTTAAGCTGAACTATTCTAGGTAATGGCGACAATGTCAATCACGCTTGAGGAACCTTGTTATTCCAATCCTAGCCTAAATGAAATAGGTTTAGGCAGAAGTTGCGGAAGAAAATAGTGGGATTGCAGTGGTAATTTTGTTAATGAGCGATTTTTGCGAATTTACAAAATGGGAAAATGTGAGATCCGGCGATTTTCCGGAGCTCACATTTTAGGCGGAAGAATTTCCGGTCTTTGGAAATCCTGCAGCCGTCCCCACAGCAACCTCCCACTATTTTCTGGAGCAACTTCTGCCGGAGGTAGATCAATCTTTACACACTTCAACGCCAGTTCTTTCAATGAGCCAAGAGCTATCTCCACAACACCTTCTGCCGAAGGTAGACCAAATATCTCAGCAAAAATAAAAAGCCGCTCGACCAATTTTTCATCCAATTGGTCGGGCGGTTTTGTCGACAATAAATTATTTCAATAATCAATCAAAAAATCAGTCTTAGGTCTTGTGAACTTTTTGGTGAGTATGCTATACTCTACCTTATTATTTGTTAGCATTTAATTTCAGGTCACTTTTTACAGCGAGTTTCAGCAACTGATCCACCTGCGCGCGCGCTTGCTCCCAAGTGTCGTTAACGATCACGTGAGCGATGTTTACCAAGGCTGGTGGGACTTCTAAGTCGCGCTTGAACTCTGCGCTAGATAACCGCTTTTCGATCTCTGCAGGCACATCGCCCCGCTTCTCCAACCGCGCTAGCAGAACTTGCGGATCAGAAACCGTCACGTAAATGACAACGAGCTGTTTTAACATCACGTCCGCATAAGCTTCGGCGCCTTTTGTTTCTAGCACTAAACTAACAAACGGTTGTTGCTGCCACGCTTTCTGCAAGGCTTCACGCGAAGAACCGTAGTGATAGCCGGAGTATGTAACCGACTCGATGTAATGATTTTTTTGAAAACCATCTTCGGTTTCAAAATAATAATCGCGTTCGTTCGCTTCATTAGGACGTGGCGGACGGGTGGTGTGCGTCAAGACACGCTGAATGCCATAATTATCGCGCAAATAATGACTGATCGTTGTTTTTCCCGTTCCAGATGCGCCAGTGATCACAAATAGCTTATTAGTAACTGCTTTACCCATTTTTACTCCCCAAACTAGTATAAATTAACCCGATTGTGAGGCTATCTTAATGAATATTTCTGAAATTCACGTTGGTGACCAATTGCGCGGTCACGTCAAAGAAGATATGGAACAAGACTTCATTGGTGAAGTCGAAAAGATTTACGAAAACTCTGTACTGATGCAGATTATTGAAAGCGACGAAATCGACAAGAGCAACGTTATCGAGCTCAACAATAAAATCGTCGTAAGCTGCCACAGCGTTTCGCCAGTTAAGCCACTGAAAAAAGCCAACTAATCCGAAAATAAATTCAGTTTAGCCGAGGACGCAGCAATGCCGTCCTCGGCTTTTTATGCACTTTTTTAAAGTGGGGTTATTATGCTACTTGCTGACAAAAACGCTTGAAGGCACGCGGATCATCGTATAATCCAGTGCATTATGACCCACGCGCATGCCCAAACCATTCAAGAATGTTGGCTTGTAAGTTGCGCGCACGGTTGCCACAAAGGCTTCGTATTTCTTATCGGCGTTCTTGATCATCTTCGATGGAAAACGATAAACGCGCGCACCGATCGTGATCGGATCTTCACCGGTCGCAATGCTGGCGTGAATGCTCTTCACTTGATATTGATTGCCTTGCGTCCAATACGTATACTTCTGGATCGGCGTTCTACCCTCGCCTTGTTCAACGGTCACGAAATAACCATTGCCCCCATTTGTTTGCAACACCAATGGCACGGTGGAATATTTGACGCTGACCAGATCTTGATCGGTCACGTCAACATGGCGGAAGAAAGTTTGATAGCTCATAAACCCTAGCCCACCGATAAAAATAGCGACCAGCAACAGATCGAGTAAAAACGTCGTGAAACTAAATGTCCGTCGTGTCATCACGATCATCTTAATGTGACGATGGCGAATATTCTGGACGATAAAAATCAGAAAAACCAATAAGATGAACCAAGCACCCAGCCCGATCCAATTCCATGCTGAATTCATTGCAAATCCTCCTGCGAATCTATAGCCAAATTATAACGTATTATCGAATTTCTTGCCTTACTTTTCGCCTTTTCTTAATAATTCATTTGCGCCTAAATAGCGTTTGCCATATGTGGCGTTCAAATACTGGTGGATCGCCACGATCATTCGCTTCGTCGAGGGCGCCTGTGCCTGCACCTTGTTGGTCACCAGACAGATCGTCCGGAAAAACGGTGTCGAGAAAGGAAACACGTGCACATCGCCACTTAATTTTTGTAGCGCTAATTCTGGTAAAATTCCTAAACCTAAGTCGCTGGCCACCATCGATAAAATGGATTGATCGTCGATCGAATAGGAAATCGAATTTGGCGTAACGTTATAACGGTCGAGTGCTTTTTTCGTATCGCCGTCATAATCGACCTTTTGTAAAATAAAGCGATGTTTGCCGATATCTTCTAAGGTCACGTGGGTTGAATCCTGCGGGGAAAAATTCGTCGGGGTCACACAATAAATGGGATCTTTCAAAAGTGGTTGGACAATTAAATTACTGGCAACCGGCAGCGCCGAAAAACAAATATCGATTCGACCTTGCTGAACCATCTGGTCGATTTCACGAAACGTCCCCTGTTCGATCGTGATCTCAATTTGCGGATACTGCTTACGAAAGGCACGAATGATCGGTGGTAGCCAATTGATGCAGACACTACTGAACGCGCCAATTCGAATCGTCCCCGAATTAACGCCCTGAATATCATCGGCAACTTGGCGCAATCGTGATTCCATATTTAAAATCGACTGCACGATCGGAAAAATCGTTTCGCCATCCGGTGTTAAGGTGACGCCGGTTCGATTGCGAATAAACAAGGGAAACCCGAGTTCACTTTCAAATTGTGTGATCGAATGACTGACCGCGCTCGGCGTCACATTTAACGCTTGCGCCGCTTGGTAAAACGTTTTGTAGGCAACAACTTGTGCAAAGACTTCGTACTGAAACACTGCCATTTATTGTGCTCCCTTAATTTAATCCAACTTTTTTTACAGTTTGTTGAATGAAATTCATTTTAGACTGAATAAGTTGAATTTTACTATTGTTCGAATTCAGTTTATCATAGAAGTGACGAAAAAAGAACGGAGGATGATCATGGATCAACCGCAATTAGCAACTCGCACAACACTCACTAGTCAAACTGGACTAGAAGATTTGATTCCCGATCTGACTGATGACACCATTTCTTTTGCGGGCGGCTTGCCCGACCCAGCGCAATTTCCTAAACAAGCCATCAGTGACAGTTTCCAACGTGTGCTCGCCAATAATGGCCTCGACGCGCTTCAATATCATAATGCAAAAGGCTACTTACCACTGCGCGAACAATTAGCTGAACGCCTCGACCAAGAAAATTATCAAGTAAACGCCGACCAAATTTTGTTGACCCAAGGTGCGCAACAGGGCTTGGATCTCGTCGCCAAATTGTTACTGAATAAAGGTGACCACGTTATCGTTGAAGCACCAACTTATGTAGGTGCGCTGGCCGCATTTGCCGCTTATGAACCGCACTATCACGAAATCCCGCTGGAATCAGATGGCATGGATCTCGTCCAGCTGAACAAAGTTTTACTTACTCAAAAAATTAAAATCATTTATACGGTCCCTAATTTTCAAAACCCGACTGGCATCGTCATGTCCTTGGCGAAACGTCAGCAATTAATCGAGCTGGCCAACCGTTATAACGTCATTATCCTCGAAGATGATCCCTATCACTATTTGCGGTTCGTCGGTGAAACACTGCCGTCATTGAAATCTCTCGACACACAAGGTCGCGTAATTTCGTTAGGGAGTTTTTCTAAAATTCTGGCACCAGGGTTGCGGATCGGTTGGCTTCTGGCTGCTGAACCGTTGCTCAAACAAATTCGTTATTTAAAAGACGGTGCGGATTTAGAATCGCCCACTTTGACTCAACAGGTCATCAGCGATTATTTGTTGCATAATGATTTCGATGCGCACTTAGAAGTTTTACGCAAAGACTATTTGCAAAAGCGGAACTGGATGTTGGCCGCTTTGAAACAGTACTTGCCCGCAGGCTTCAGTTATACTCAGCCAGAAGGTGGTTTTTTCTTGTGGTTGACTGGGCCGGCTGATTTAAATTTCGAGAAATTATTGCGTGAGCAAATCGCCCCGCAAGAGCATTTATTATACGTGCCTTCTACGCATCTTTATGCTAGTAATAGTGTACTGAATAGCGCACGGATCAGTTATGCGACTTATGACCAGGCAACGATCGATCTGGGAGTTTCTAAGCTTAGTCAGGCACTGGCGCGCGAAGTTTCTCATTCGCGGGCACAATAGTCAACGTTCGTTAGTTGGTTGGCGACGTGTGGAAAGACTCGGGTCTACCTTCGGCAGAAGTTGCTCCAGAAAATAGTGGGAGGTTGCTGTGGGGACGGCTGCAGGATTTCCAAAGGCCGGAAATTCTTCCGCCTAAAATATGAGCTCCGGAAAACCGTCGGATCTCATATTTTCCCATTTTGTAAATTCGCAAAACCCGCTCATTAACAAAATTACCACTGCAATCCCACTATTTTCTTCCGCAACTTCTACCTAAACTTATTGCGTTTAGGCTGGAATCTGAATAACAGGGTTCCTCAAGCATGATTGACATTGTCGCCTTTACTTTAAATAGTTGAACTAAAAAGTCGGAACGATAATCAAGTCCGCCTTTCGTCCTCTGCAAAACAGAGTTGCGGTGCAAATCAGTCGCACAGGACTAGACGTTGACTAGAGCCAGCACTATAAAACTGCCGAGATGAGTCAGAACGCGGAAGAAAAAGTTGCGACTCGCAGTGAAATTGTTCTTGCGGGACCAAATAATTTCCTAAATGTTCTCAGATGGGTTGACCAATAATTCAGTTACCACTCAAACCCAAGTCCCGCTAGAACAAGGGTGATCTTCAAGACTTTGCCGATTTTGCAAAGGCTTGAAGTCATCCCCACAGCGAGGCGCAACTATTTTCTGGAGCGTTCTGACGGAACCAAACTAAATCCAACCTCACGCGAACAAAGCCTTCACAAATAAAATTTTTTCAAAATAAATTAAACCATTCCCAAAAACGCCGACAACTAAATCTTGCCAGCGTTTTTTTAATTAATTAAAAAAAGTTGAAAATTAAAGAAAGCTTGTCAGAACAACGATACCATTTCTGGTATAGCCATTTACAAATAAGCACAAGATATTGTGTTTTCGACCGAACGACCGTATAATCAAAGTACGATCACAAACAGGTTGAACTATCAGCATTTCAACTTCAAAGCGCTCGCAAGTCACTAGCAGTTTATTTCCGCAATAATCGAAATTAATTGGAGGAATTCTCATGGATTCAAAAAAAGTTGTTTTATATACGCGCGATGGTTGTATGCAATGCAAGATGACCAAGCGTTATTTGCAAGAACATGACGTTAGTTATCAAGAAGTTAATATTAATCAGAGCCCTGAATCGGCTAATTATTTGCGCGAGAAGGGTTATCGTAGTGTGCCGATCGTTTTCCGGCAGGATGAGCAACCTATTATTGGTTTCCAACCGGCTGCCTTGAAAGGATTGGTCGGCTAATGGTTCAGGTAGCTTATTACTCGATTACGGGGCAGACGCAGCGTTTTATCGAGAAGACTGGTATAGACGCCTATGAAATCACCGACGCGGATCCATTTCATGAAATGGGCGCGCCTTTTATTTTAGTGATCCCGACTTACGATGATGACATGATGGATCCGGTGATCGATTTTCTCGGTTATCAATCCAATCACCGCGAACTCGTCGGGGTTGCTGGTGGCGGTAATCGCAATTTCAACGACTTATATATCCACAACGCCAAAGACATCGCGCAAGGATTGCACGTGCCGATTGTGTTCGACTTCGAATTCAACGGAACCATGGCCGATGTTAAAAAATTCAAGAAAGTGGTGCAAGAACTTGAGCTTAAAACAACTGAACATTAACGATGTCACCTATTTCAAACTCAACAACGAACTTAATCGCCCAGTCAACGGACAAATCCCACTGAATAAAGATCACGAAGCCTTGGCTGCTTTTCTGAAAGAAAACGTTGAGCCCAATACGAAAAAATTCGATTCGATCACCGCTAAAATCAATTGGTTGATCGCTGAAAATTATCTCGAGCCTGAATTCATCCACAAATATCAACCAGAATTCATCGCCGATCTCTATCAAGATTTATTGGCGCAGAAATTCACCTTCAAATCTTTCATGGCTGCTTATAAATTTTATAATCAATATGCCCAGAAGACGAACGATGGCGAATTTTATTTAGAAAATTTCGAAGAGCGGGTCTTGTTTAACGCCTTGTATTTCGCCGATGGTGACGAAAAGTTGGCACAACAACTTGCTAGTGAGATGATCCATCAACGTTATCAACCAGCAACGCCAAGTTTTCTTAACGCTGGCCGCAAACGCCGCGGTGAATTTGTTTCTTGTTTCCTGATCCAGATCACCGACGACATGAACAGTATCGGCCGCGGGATCAATAGTGCCTTGCAGCTTTCTCGTATCGGTGGCGGCGTTGGCATTACTTTGTCCAACTTACGCGAAGCCGGTGCGCCGATCAAGGGAATCACAGGCGCGTCAAGTGGCGTTTTACCGGTGATGAAATTATTGGAGGACAGTTTTTCCTACAGTAACCAACTCGGCCAGCGTCAAGGTGCCGGCGCCGTTTATCTGAACGTCTTCCACCCAGATATCGTTAGTTTCCTTTCTGCAAAAAAAGAAAATGCCGACGAAAAGATTCGGGTCAAGACGCTATCATTAGGCGTTATTGTGCCAGATAAATTTTACGAATTAGTGCGCGAAAATAAATCGATGCTTCTATTCAGTCCTTATGATGTGGAGCGCGAATATGGCGTGCCGTTTTCATACGTGGACATCACCAAAGAATACGATAAATTAGCGGCCAATCCGAAAATTAGACACTATCAAATTCAAGCGCGCGATCTCGAAAATGAAATCAGCAAGCTGCAACAAGAATCTGGTTATCCTTACATTCTCAACATCGATACTGTCAATCGCGACAATCCCATCGATGGCAAAATCATCATGAGTAATCTTTGTTCTGAAATTCAGCAAGTACAAGTACCTTCTATTCTCAATGAACGCCAAGAATACGAACAAATGGGCACTGACGTTAGCTGCAACTTGGGTTCAACGAATATTCTTAATTTGATGAAGAGCCCTGATTTCGGTCAGTCTGTCCGTACCATGACGCGCGCGTTAACCTTTGTTTCTGACAGTTCAGACATCGAATCTGTCCCTTCGATTGCTCATGGTAATCGCCTGAGCCATTCAATCGGCCTCGGCGCAATGGGTCTGCATACTTTTCTCGCGAAGAACCAAATGGCATACGGTTCGCCCGACTCCATCGAATTTACCAGCGTTTATTTCATGTTGTTGAATTACTGGACACTGGTCGAAAGTAATCAGATTGCTAAGGAACGCCACGAAACTTTCCATAATTTTGAAAAATCCGATTATGCGAATGGCCACTATTTCGACAAATATTTAGAAAATAGCTACCAACCAAAATCTGCGAAAGTTAAAGAACTGTTCGAAAACGTCTTTGTTCCTGGCCCCGACGAATGGAATGAACTGAAAATTGCCATTCAAAAAGATGGTCTCTACAATCAAAATCGTTTGGCCGTTGCGCCGACTGGTTCGATTTCATACATCAACGATACCAGTGCGAGCTTACACCCAATCACTCGTTTGATTGAAGAGCGGACTGAGAAGAAGAACGGTAAATTATATTTCCCAGCGCCACTGTTGGACAATATGACGCTGCCATTTTACAAGTCGGCTTATGACACCGACATGCGTAAGATCGTCGATATTTACGCGGCTGCGCAACAACATATCGATCAAGGAATGAGCATGACTTTCTTCCTGCGTTCGACAATGCCGAATGGTTTATACGAATGGAAAAAAGAACCAGAACAAACGACGCGTGATCTGAGTATTTTGCGGAATTATGCTTATTACAAAGGGATCAAGTCGATTTATTATGTGCGGACGTTTACGGATAACTCGCAGGAAATTGGTAGTAATGATTGCGAGAGCTGTATTATCTGATTCTGATTTAGATATGCGCGCATAAAGACCCTTTTATCTGCCTTCGGTCGAATTTGTTTCGGGAAATAGTGGACGAACACCGTGGGGACGGTTCCAGGATTTCCAAAGTACGGAAATTCTTCCACCTGCGATTCGAGCTTTTTGAAGACCACAAAAATCTCGAATGCGCCCCCTGCTGTAACCGAGCAAAAATCGCTCGCTAACACCAGTTTCACGGTGTGTCCACTATTTCCCTCCACAAATTCGGCCTAAACGCTGCAATCATGAGCGTTGATTCAAGTTGATTCAAATGAGTACATCTATAAAATTGCGATTCTATTTTAAGTAAAGCACAATGAGACACAAGTCAAGTTAAACCCTGTTATTCAAATTCTGAATTAAACTAGATTAGATTTAGGCAGCGGGTGTGACAGCTAGACAGAGTTGCAGTGACAATGGTGTTAATGAGCGGGTTTTGCGAATTTACAGCATGGATCGTATTTGAGATCTTGTGGTTTTGACAAGAGCTCAAATCGAAGCTCTAAGACTTTTGGTGATTTTGCAAAAGGCTTAGAGCGGTCCCACAGCAACTTCTGTCTAGCAGTCACACCCGCTGCCGGAACACGTTAACTAAACTCTATTCACCAAAGGAGCACACAATGGTTAAAACTTATTACAAAGCAATCAACTGGAATTCCGTCGAGGACGCAATCGACAAGGCAACTTGGGAAAAGTTGACCGAACAATTCTGGTTGGATACGCGAATTCCGCTTTCTAACGACTTGGATGATTGGCGCACGCTCAATGACACCGAGAAAAAAGTCGTCGACCACGTTTTCGGTGGGTTGACTTTACTCGACACGCTTCAATCACAAGACGGCATCGATCAACTACGCAAAGATATTCGCACGCCTCAGGAAACTGCCGTCTTTAATAACATCCAGTTCATGGAATCCGTTCACGCTAAGAGCTACTCGTCGATTTTTAGTACGTTATGTAGTGCCGATGAGATCGACGAAATTTTCGAGTGGACCGATCACAATGAATTCTTACAGAAAAAAGCTGAAAAAGTTAATGAGATCTATCAAAACGGGACGCCATTAGAGAAAAAAGTTGCCAGTGTCTTTTTGGAAACTTTCTTGTTCTATTCTGGTTTCTACACACCACTCTATTACTTAGGCAATAATAAACTCGCCAACGTTGCCGAAATCATCAAACTGATCATCCGCGACGAATCTGTTCACGGAACTTATATCGGTTATAAATTCCAGCTTGGCTTTAAAGAGCTCACAGAGGCCGAACAGGACCGTTTCAAGGATTGGATGTATAATTTACTGTACGATCTTTACGACAACGAGGAGCGCTATACAGAGGACTTATACGATGACATCGGTTGGACAGAGGACGTTAAAACTTTCTTGCGTTATAACGCCAACAAGGCACTGATGAACCTCGGTCAAAATCCACTCTTCCCTGATACTGCCGATGACGTGAATCCGATCGTCATGAACGGATTGTCGACAGGAACTGCCAATCATGATTTCTTCTCGCAAGTTGGGAATGGCTATTTACTCGGCCACGTTTCCGCGATGAATGATCAAGATTATGACATTGGTCGGAAATAAACCGGCTAACTTAACCTAATAATTGTACTTAAAAACGCAGCGATCACCAGATATTTTGGTGGCCGCTGTTTTGCTGGACGCAAATGTTGTAAACTATTATTATTCTTGAATACTAAAATTCGAAACGAGGACTTCCTAATGACATACGCAATGATCGGTACTTGGCAAATGGCACTCGATGGGGTGGCGCAAGGCTTACAGAAATTAGCGACTGGCGACACAAGTGGCAATGCGGTCGAAGTCGCGGTTCAGGCCGTTGAAAATGAACCCCATTTTAAATCGGTCGGCTTTGGTGGTCTACCGAACGCGGAGGGTGAAGTCGAAACTGACGCAGCCTTCATGGATGGCGACACTTTAGCAATCGGTGCGGTTGCTGGCCTCAAAGGCTTCGCAAATCCGATCAGCATTGCGCGACGTTTGAGTGACGAGCGCTTTAATAATTTTCTCGTTGGGGCTGGTGCTAGTCAATTCGCTGCTGAACAAGGATTCACCACGAAAAATATGTTGACGGCGGAATCGAAACAGGTTTGGGAAGAACGGGTCGCAGAAGTGAAGGCGAAAAATCTCAGTCCCTACGCCGGCCACGATACTGTCGGCATGATTGCCCTAGATGATCAGCGACAGATGACCGTCGGCACTTCCACCTCCGGCTTGTTTATGAAGCATCCTGGCCGCACCGGTGATTCTCCACTGCCTGGTGCTGGCTACTATGCAGATAGTCACATCGGCGCTGCAGCCGCTACAGGTTTAGGCGAAGACTTGATGAAACAACCTCTGAGTTACGAAATCGTCCGCTTGATGGGCACTGGCCTCTCCCCACAAGCCGCCTGTGATCAAGTCGTTTATCCGTTCATCAAGGAATTACGCGCTCGTTTCGGAAAGGCTGGCGAATTTTCTTACGTTGCGATGAACAACGCCGGTCAATGGGGCATTGCCACCAACGTTGAATTCACTTTTGCTGTCGGTGATGACCAACACCAGCCGCAAGTTTACATCGCCTATCCGAACGAAGACGTCACTGGCGCGAATTATCGATTACATGAAGAAAAATAACCGCAACGCTCCCGAACAATCCAAGTCTAAAAAATCGTCTCCTACGCGCCTGAGTGCCACTCTCTTGTTCTATCTGTGCGTCTCTGCGTGTTTTTTTCTCGCCAATTACCTCACGGGTACCACCATGGCGTTGAATTGGTCAGGTTTAGCTATTTATATGCCGGTTTTATTTGGTTTGTTTTATCTAGGCTATCTGCTTGCCTTGAAGTTGTTTTATCAATTCGGCTATCATCCACGGCCAGAACCAGTCGAGCTCGGCGGATATCGCGCAACACTTTCATTGCCGGTTTTCATCGCGGTGACACCGGAATTTGCATCATTGCGTCGTGCAATCAGTCGGCGTGTCCGATTTTTACAACTGCTCTTTAATTTGATCAAGCTGATTTTCTTATTGGCACTCATTTATGAGGTCGGCTATTTACTCCAGCATCTCACCAATTACATTCAAATCGGCTTTCTCGCTGTTGTGGCTATTTTAATTTTCGCAATCAACCCAATTCTCATCTGGTTTTTCAAGCGTCTCTTTCGACTCGACGTCATTGCGAAAGAATATGGACGGCCACTTTTCAATAACAAATTACTCCGAAGTTGACGTTTATTCAAAAATAATTGTCAGGTTTTACGCGTTTGATTCGTAATAGATAGTGTAGGCAATCATTGCCCTACAGTTGAGAAGCCAACTCCAAATTTGTTTCTCGATCGACCCGCCAAATAGTGACACCCATGTTAAAAACCGCTCTTCAAGTTTAATGACTTGAGAGGCGGTTTTTTGACCATGAATTTTTTGATTTTGCTTAAACAATTACAAAAAGACGGCGTGAAATTGATCAAGAATTAAACGCCGGCTAGATCTGACTGGGTTATTTTTTGCGGAGGTGTAATTCTGCGAGCTGATCATATTTCGACACGGCGACTAATTCCAGTCTAGTGGCATAGTCGCCCTCGGGGAAAAGTTGGATGCCAGATCCGAGTAGCACTGGTGCAATCTGGATCCACCACTCATCGATCAAATCTGCGGCCACCAAATCGGCCACGACTTGTCCACCACCAACGATCCAGATATTGCCACCTGATTGCGTCAACAATTCGCGGACCAACTGCACAGGCGATCCGTCGTAGTATCGCGCATCTTTTTCACCGCCATGACGCGTGCGCGAGAGCACATAATTAGTCATGCTGGGAAAAAGCGCGCTATCCGTTTCGGCGAGGCGCTTACTCACCTCGTAAGTTTTTCGCCCCATGACACTCGTATCGACCTGCTGGAAAAATTGCTCCGAATTAGCCGACTCGCCACCAGCCGTTTCAAGCAACCACTGTAAATTATGATCAGTCGTTGCTAAATAACCATCTAAAGAAATCGCACCATAGAATTGAACTTTACGCATAAAATCACCTCGATCACGCTACGGATTTTGTGAAGACGCTTGGAACAACTACCCAATACATCCTTGGCTTTGAACAAGATAATCAAGGATTCAACTCTCAAAAAAATCCCAAAATAATAAACAAATCGTTAATAAAACAGTTGCTGTTATCTACCAGTTGAACTCAAAAAATCAAATTGCAACATTTAACTTTGCAAAGGAACTTCTAATCGGTCAAGACCATGACCAACCTTTAGTGAATGATCGTGGTCCAAGAAGTCATCGTTTACGGAGATATTCCAGATAGCTGTGATCTTGCTTTACGAGTTAACGGCGGCTCTATGGAACCACGTTATCCTGACGGAAGTGTCATTTTTGTTAAACGTATTACCATATATTTGACGGACAAATGGTTGTAGCAACTTTGAGTGGAAAAAGCTTTGTCAAGACAATCAGGATCAACCGACACGGTTGTGAATTAGTCTCACTAAATAAAAAAATACACCCCGATTAAAGTCAATGAAGACGATGATTTCGAGTAATTGGGACAGTACTGTGATTTTTTACATCAAATCGCTCGTCACCATACTGAAAATAATCATGAAAGTTATATCAATCGAATAATCGTGGATGGGATTATTTAAATACTTGGATAATCGAATTTATAAATTGCTTAATAATAATTATTATACCAATACTTCCCGCAATCACACCAAAAATAGAAGTTACTATAACAACGCCTCTATTCGTATTCTTGTTGAGGAAACTCAATGAATCTCCTTTTGTATCAAAATCTTGTAATTAAAAGTGAGCAAGATTTAAATTCTTTTTGCTTGCGTTTAGTAATGCTTGCACATCAATTGGCGCCAAAATATCAGAATAAACATGCCCATTAAGAGTGGCAATGTTTAATACAAAATAAGAATTATTCTCACTAGTTATTTTTATACTTTTCTCTATTTTACGAGGCTGAAGATTCATTGCCTTCACATTAGAGAAATCATAAGAAATGTACTGACTATCATCATCCAAAAACTCAATGACTGTCAAATAAATAATTCGATGTGTAGTAATTACTAACAATCGGTTTCCTCTTAAATCAGAGAATTCATTGAGATATCTTTTTGATTCTTGCGACTTTGGAATGTACATCCCAGTATAGCCCGCTGAACCAAAACCAGAGTTTTTTGAGTTCGTTAACGGTATAAAACAAGTAATTGCTTCTTCATCTTTTTTTAGGGCTATTGTTTTCGCCACAACCAATCTAAGCAATCCCAATGAAGATTCACCTTTTTCAGCAGCTTTTAACCCACCGCTTATTTTATCAGGATCTTCACCTAATAATTTATTAACGTCTTCAAAAAAACTTACAAATTCATTTTCATTCACGCTTTCATCTCCGTTTTTAAATGAAAATCGCTCAAAATCAATTGTCCTATTGTATCAGTAAAACAAGATCTGAACCTTTCCAATAATTTTATTTGTTTTTCGTTCTGTAATTTCTACAACAATTCTTGATTGCTTTTTTAAAAGTCCATACTCATCAAACAACATGTCCGAATCTTCACTCTTAGTTCCATCTGCTGTGGCATTCAACTCAAAATCATTCATTAATATTCTTCCGATAGCGTTTTCTTTACATGATCACTGTATCACTATCCGATGAATTGTAAATGTTTTTTCAATTCATTATAAAATAAATTACCCTCTTCCAATTCAATAAATCTCTTTTAATCATAATTCTAGATAATATAACGGCAAATGGTCGAAGTGATGCCAGAATATCAAAGAAACTTCAAACACTTTTTTCGGTAATGCAGTCTTATGATGTAATGGGCTCTCACCATTAGATTTTATTTGATTCCTGAAAAACTATAATATTTATTTAGCAAAGTGCCAGACCAATTTTGATCTAAATCAAGAATCCATCGTTAATAGTTGAGAATAAGCGGAAAGTTCATTTTGAAGTAATTCATTAACGGCAATTTCTAGGTGATATTTAAAATGAGGTCTAAATCTTGATTCTAAGCTAGTGTTATATCAATTTCTTTGGTAAATTGATTCATTGGAAAGCCTCCTGTGATGTTTGTTTAGATGCTAACTATTATAAGGAATAGGCTTCCCTTCTTTTATTCCCCACTAATTGTCAAATTAAGTGCAACAAAGAGCTGATTCACTAGCTAGAAAAAACGCCTTTTCGAGTAAGCGGACTTTATTTCTTCGTCCGTTCACCCGAGAAGGCGTTTATTTTTATCGTCTATTTATAAATTATTTCTTGCGTTTACTATCGGCTTTCAGCGCGCTAACTAATTCCTTGATCTCGTCAATACGGGATGTGACATTTTTCACCCGCATATTGGGAAAACTATTCAGTAAGCGACGTTGACCATAACTCAAGTTAGATAAACGCTCGGCCAACTTGGGATTGGCCTGCAGACGTTGTTCCCAACTTTGCTGCAAATTTTGCTTGAGCTCGTCGGCATCGGTCGCCAAATTTTGCTTGCTTTCCTCGATGGCCAGGTTGAGTTTCTCCATGCGCTGCCGGAATGATTGTAGGTTGGCTAGCGTAAAGCCGAAATCGAAGGCCGTTAAGGCGATCAAGATGACTGGCAGCAACAAGCCAAAGGTCACCCCCGCCCAATCTACCCATGCCAAAACTTTCGGTTGGACAAATTCGACGATCAACACACAACAGATCCCCCAAAAAATCGAAATGGGCAAGGCAACGCGTCCCTGCAAATTTAGGGGCACATTTTCATAGTTCCACCATTTCGTATGAAATAATTTTTCCAAAAGTAAGCCCGTGAAATACTCGAGGATGGTCACCACGATCGTCGCTGAAATAAAGAGTAAAAGAATATTATCTTGCCACGGTCGCAACAAATATAAAACGGCTAGAACCGCAAATCCATAAATCGGCGTGATCGGTCCGACTAAAAAGCCGGTATCGACAAATTTATGTCGCTTAAACGCAGCCAGACTAGTTTCCCACAGCCAGCCAATTAAGCCATAGACAAAAAATTGCATCGTCACTTCAAAACAAGGTTTCGGATTCATTATTTCTCCGTCTTAGTCGTTTTCTTTGTCGTCGCGCGCTTACGAGTCGTTTTAGGCTTGTCACTCGTTGCAGATTTTTTAGCGGCGGTGGTTGTCGGTTTCTTAGCAGCTTTAGTTGTGGTTGCCTTTTTAGCAGTGGTCTTTTTGGTGGTTGTTTTCTTAGTCGTCGCTTTCTTGGTTGTGGCGGCTTTCTTGGTTGTGGCGGCTTTCTTGGTCGTCGTCTTTTTACGCGTTGTGGTTTTTTTGGTTGTTTTCTTCTTAGCCGCGACTTTTTTAGCCATCTCTGTTGTTGCGGCAACAGGTTTAGGCGCAGGCGGATTCTTAAACGTCTCTTCGATCAACGCCCATTTCGCAGCTAACATTTCGGCTAATTGAGCTGCAGAAATTTCCGCATCACTATTGGCTAGGAAATCGATATGCAACTTCGAAACGTTAATAAATTCTGAGCGCGTCACCAAATAAATTTTCAGCGTGACCGGCGCCGCTTCGTCAGTGAAGAATTGATTGACCTTTTTCGCATCCACCATCGGTAAATTAACGGGGCTCATTTCCAAGCTGAAAGTCGCAGCCGGTTCGGTGGTGATTTCATAGCTAGAAAAACCGATGCGGCCTTCATCGAGCAATGTTTGCAGTGACGTGATCAGCGCCGTTGCCAATTGTTGAAATCCGGCCGCGTCCAACTCGAATTTGCCAGTGACTTCGCGCTGTTCTGGTTCATTTTCTTTAAGATAAGCTTGATATTGTTCGACTGATAATTCCATGATCAGACTCTCCTTGTATTATGCTGAGTTAATCATAACATAGCTCGGGGAAAATTGAATTTAAAAGCTGTGAAAACCGGCTTGTATTTACAAGTGATAAAATCCTATCCACCTTCGGCGGAATGCTCCAGAAAACAGTGGCTGTTAGACTGTGGGGACGTTTCAAGCCAATTGAAAATCAAATTGTCTTGAAGCTCGAAATCGCCCATGCTGTAAGGTGACCAAAAACGGGTCACCAACAGCATTTTCACAGTAACAGCCGCTGTTTTCTTCCGCATTCTGCCTATTCTACTGCAGCTTTGAGTAGAATTTAATGTGGTGCGACTGGTTTTGTAGTGAAACTTTATTTTTTTGGTAACGAAAGGCCAATGTGCAAATCAGACCAGAAAATTTGAACGTTACTTTTTTTATTTTTGAGTATCTATTTAAGATTTAAAACCAACCCCAGTTATTTCCAGTTAGGCTCTAAACTAATTCAAGTTGAGGCCGTTGCTGGTTGGTGGCAGGGACACTCACAGTGCTAATGTTGTTAATGAGCGGTTTTCGCGAATTTACAACATGGGCGTCTTTGAAGATTTTTCCGTGTTTTTGGGAAAAAGCTTCAAAGCGAGCCGGAAGACAATTTGGGTTTCAATTGCCTGCAGGCGTCCCCACTCCGAGTTGTCCCTGCCACCAATCAGCAACGGCCGGAACTAACTTGCAATATAAGTTATGATTAATAATAAATTTTTAGCCACCCACAACACGGGCGTCTTTGAAGATTTTTCCACGCCTTTCGGAAAAAGCTTCAAAGCGAGCCGGAAGACAATTTGGTTTTCAATTGCCTGCAGGCGTCCCCACTCCGAGTCGTCCCTGCCACCAACCAGCAACGGCCGGAAGCAGTCTATGGATCTTTGATTATTCCTGTACCATTTTCCCTTCGATAACACTTTAAGCTATAATAAGAACATACGTTTATTTTTTCATTGGGAGGTGACATGATGACAAAACCACAACGGATCGGCATTCGCGAATTGATCGAGTTCACGCTGAAATCCGGCGACCTAACTTCGCAAACCAGCAGCAATCACACCGCATTAGAAGGCGCGCGCATCCACCGCCGCTTACAGAAAAAAGCCGGTCCTGATTATCAAAAGGAAATCTACCTCGCCTACGAAACGAAGTTGGATGAACAAGACTTCAAAATCGACGGGCGTGCGGATGGCGTCATCATCGATCCCGACACGCACGAAATTCTCGTCGATGAAATTAAAACTTCCGAACCCGACTTCGCCGATTTAACCCAAGATGCGCTGACTCGCTATTGGGGACAGGCTAAATTTTACGCTTGGATCCTCGCCGAGCAGGAAAAAGTCGATCATGTCACTGTTCAACTCACTTATTTCCAAACCACCACCGAAATCATCACTCAGAAACAACAATTATGTACTCATGAAGAATTGTCCGCATTCGTTCAGAAAGTTTTGAAAGAATATGAATTCTGGTTACATTTGCGTTCTGAATGGCAATCAAAACGCAACGAGGCGGCCACAAAAGTCACTTTTCCCTATGCAGATTTTCGTGAAGGTCAGCGCCAATTCGCCGGGATCGTTTACAAGACCATTTCTGCCCACAAAATTTTATTGACGGAAGCCCCCACTGGCACCGGGAAAACGATCGCCACACTTTTTCCAACCATCAAAGCTTTCGCCGACCAACAAGTGCAACGGGTCTTCTATTTAACGGCGAAAACCAGCACACGAATGGTCGCCGAAGCTGCATTGACCGACCTTCGTAATTGTGGCGCCCGTTTAAAAAGTGTGACGATCACCGCCAAAGATAAAATTTCATTTCCGATTCCAGAAGGCTACGCCGCGGGACATTCGCCCTACACTGACGGCTACTACGATCGCAATAAAGACGCGCTCAAAGACCTGTTCGAACACGAAGATCAATGGAATCGTGCCACCATTGAAACTTACGCCAAAAAATGGACGATCGATCCGTTCGAATTCAGTTTGGACGCCAGTTTATTTGCCGACGTCATTATCGGCGATTACAATTATTTGTTCGATCCGCAAGTTTATTTACAACGCTTTTTCGCCAATCCGCAACCCGGCAATGTTTTCTTGATCGACGAAGCACACAACTTAGTCAGCCGCTCGCGAGAAATGTACAGCGCCGAATTAACCGAAGCCCCGTTGAAACAAATCGAACGCCAAATTCGCGGCCAAAAAACCGCCGCCATTGCCGAATTGCGCAAAGCACTCAAACCCATTAAAAATAGTTTTAAAATTTTACCCGAAATGTTGCCTGAACCCAACTTAGAAGAACAGGTCATCGCAGAACCCGACGAAGATTTCATCACCGGCTTTTATCTCGGTCTGGAAGCTTTGGGAACTTGGATTGCCAAGAACGATGGCACGCCGGTTCACGAGGCCGTCTTAGATTACTTCTTCTCATTCAACAGTTTTCTGAAAATTTATGATTTTTATGGTGACAATTACCGCACGATCATTAAAACAAACCCCACGCTGACCATTTCGCTGCGTTGTTTAGATCCCAGCAAGTTTTTGCAAGACTGTTTACACAAAGGCGATGCGACTGTGCTTTTTTCGGCAACGCTGACGCCACTCACTTATTATCAAGAAACGCTTGCCGCCAACGACGAGAATTCATTGCTCTACCGCATGACCTCGCCTTTCCCACCGCAAAATCAGCATTTATTGATCACCAATTACATCCAGACAACCTACGCACAACGCGCCAATAACCTCCCGAAAATCGTTCAAGCCCTTGAAGCCATGATTACAGGAAAAATGGGCAATTACTTGATTTTCCTGCCTTCATACGCCTACTTATCCGAAGTAGCGACGGCATTCGCGCAAAAATATCCAACCACAAAAATCATTCAGCAAGAAAGTACGAATAATGAGGAAAGTCGCCAAGAATTTCTCGCCAATTTTCAAACGCACCCGCAAGAGACGCTGGTAGGATTTGCCGTCTTAGGGGGCGCGTTTGCGGAGGGCATCGATTTAAAAAGTGATCGATTGATCGGCGTCGCAATCATTAGCGTCGGTTTACCAGGACTGAGTTTGGAAAACAATTTATTGCGCGACTACTATCAAGAAAAGAACCACCAGGGATTCGAATATGCTTATCAGCTACCGGGTTTCAATAATGTGTTGCAGGCAGGCGGGCGATTGATTCGCGACGTGGCTGATCGTGGCGTAATTTTGTTGATCGATCAACGTTTTGCGAGTCGCCGTTATCAACGGCTATTTCCGCCGCACTGGCAGTTGCAGCATCAAGTTCGCAATGCGGATGAGTTGAAGGACTCGCTGAGCTTGTTTTGGAACGCGATTGATTCTGACTGATGTAAAAATTAATCTACCTCCGGTCGAAAGCGCTGGGGCGGGCAGGTCTGTTGCTGTGGGACCGCTCTCCGCTTTTCCAAGGGCGGGAAAAGCTCCGAGCTTCGATTTGAGCTTTTGCATAGACCGCAAAATCTCGAATCGATCCACCATGTAAGGCGGGGAAAAACATCCCGCCAACATGGTTGTCACTGCCACGACTGCCTCCCCCAGCACTTTCGACCTAAACGTATTTGATTTGGCGTAGGATTTGAATAGATGGTTTCCTGAAAGTTTGATTATCAAGGTAGCCTTTGTTCTGAATAACTAAATAATAAAAGCGATGAATTTCAGATCTGCGCAAAATAACACACGACAAATTTTAAAATGGGCGCTGATTAGTCTTAAAAGCCCATAATAAAGCTCTTTAGGTGTATCTTGCGCCTATTTTTAAATTTGTCGTGTATCCAGATTACCAATTTTCATTTTACGGCTTTAAAAAAATATTGTTTGGAATAGAAATGTAATTTAAATATCCAACACTAACCATTATCGAGCTCTTCCGAATAGACGAGGCGAAATTTGTGGTGGGAACTGGGAATGCAGTGGCATTTCTGTTAACGAGTGGTCTTTACGAGTTTACAGAAAGGGGAAATGTGAGATCTTCCCGATTTTGGAAGAGCTCATATTTCAGGTGGAAGAATTTTCCGTACTTTGGAAAATCCTGCAGCCGTCCCCACAGCAGTTTCCCAGTTCCCACCACAAATTTTGCCGGAACCACACTAAATTCGTAATGGTTTATGTTTGCATTTGTTTTTAGCTTACTTTACATTAGTAACTGTAGGGGGAGAAATCCCAGGAGGTTATCATCATGACAAATGTTATTATTTTAGGCGCACACGGACAGATTGCCCGCCTCGCCACAGAACAATTAGTCGCGCAGAAAGATGTGCAATTGAGTCTATTTTTACGCCACGCAACTCGTTTACAATCGGCCAATACTGGCGATGCAAAAATTATCGACGGTGATGCTGCCAAGGTTAGTGATTTAACCAAGGCTTTCGCGGGCGTTGATATCGTTTATGCCAATTTAGCTGGCGGTAATATTGAACAACAAGCTAAGCGTGTTGTTGAAGCCATGGATCAAACTGGCGTCAAACGTCTGATCTGGGTTTCAACTTTGGGTATTTACGACGAAGTTCCTGGCAAATTTGGCGAATGGAATCATCAAATGCTCGATGATGGTTACTTGCCAACCTACGCGGCTGCGGCTAAGGTGATCGAGGATTCCGATTTGGATTACACGATCATTCGTCCGGCTTGGTTGGACAATAAGGATGAAGTCGATTATGAAATCACGCAAAAGGGCGAAGACTTTAAGGGGACTGAAGTTTCCCGTAAAAGTATTGCCACTTATATCGTTCATTTGATCAACGCGCCTCACGAACAGATCCGCCATTCTGTTGGCGTCAACAAGCCGAACACAGACAGTGACAAGCCTGCTTGGTATTAATTTTAGATGAACCCTCAATCTTGGCTTTTATGCCAAAATTGAGGGTTCACTTCAATCTCCAACGCAAACTTACAAAATTGATTTAAAAATTATGAATTGAAAAGAGAAGCTACCATGACTGACTATCATTTTTTAAAACCATTTACCTTTGCCCACAAAAATATCACGTTGAAAAATCGCATTGTCATCCCGCCAATGACTGAACGGATGGCCTTTGAAGATGGCAGCGTGACTAGTGATGAGATTGCTTATTACGCGAAACATTCTGGTGGCGTCGGCCTGTTTATTACCGGTGTTGCCAACGTCAACGACCTTGGCAAGGGATTCGAAGGCGAGCTCAGTGTCGCCGACGACCGCTTTATTCCCGGCTTATCTCGATTGGCTAGCGCAATTAAAAAAGACGGCACCAAAGCCGTCTTACAAATTTTCAGTGCCGCAGAATGTCTAATTCTAAAATTCTACGCGGTCAACAACCAGTCAGTGCGAGCGCCATAGCGGCGTTACGATCTGATTCAGAAACACCGCGGGCTTTGACTAAAGATGAAATTTTACAAACGATCAAAGATTTCGGTCAGGCCACTCGACGTGCGATCCAAGCTGGATTTGATGGTGTCGAATTGCACGGTGCCAACACGTATTTGATGCAACAATTTTTCTCACCGCATTCTAACCGTCGTACCGACGATTGGGGTGGCGACATCGATAAGCGCATGCGTTTCGGGCTGGCGGTTATCGCCGAAGCACAGCGGATCATCAGCCAATATGCGCAACGCCCATTTATTCTCGGCTACCGAATTTCACCAGAAGAGCTCGAAACACCTGGGATCAGATTCGACGATACGCTGAAATTTATCGACGTTTTAAAAGACCAACCCATCGACTACTTGCACATTTCACTCGGTCACGTTTGGCAGACCTCGTTAAACGACCATAGTGCCACCACACCGCTCAATGAACAAATCAAGGCTCGTTTACAAGGCAAGCTGCCAATGATCGTTGTGGGCGCTATTAAGACGCCTGACGAGGCAGAAAAAGTCGCTGACAGTTTCGATTTGGTCGCATTGGGTCATGAAAGCATCGCTGAACCAAACTGGGTCGAAAAAGTTGAACATCACGATGAAACCAGCATTCGCTACGCCATTTCGCCAGATGATCTCGACGAATTAGGCATCCAGCCACCATTCTATTCATTTTTATTAGGCATGGGTGGCCCAACTTCGGTGCCATTGACGACTGCCACTAACAAACCGGCTTAACTAGGCCGAATATATTTGCTGACATAAATAAACTTTGATGCTATAATCAAGCTATCTTAAATCAGAAACGAGGGATCCTTCCGTTGAGAATCTAAATTTATTCTTTAAACAAGTCGTGCTATAAAAACAAGTCTGATCAGCCAACCAGCTGACCAACAATTTTTATGGCGAAAACTCGTTTTCAGAATCAGTTTAGACCACTCGCGGGATGGGTCTCTTTTTGTGTCTTAAAACCTGTGGCTAAGCGCATTTTAAACGTGTTCTCAGCCATTGAAAGTTGCGGTTAACTTGAGACAGCTGAAATCCAAAAAAAGGATTTGAGTCTGTCTCGGAGTTAATCCTCGTTTTCAACCCATGCCTGTTCACACTCTGATTCTGAATTCGGTCACACATAGAAACGAGGTATTTTTATGTCTAATATCGAAATCAAAAATTTAACTTTTGGCTACAACAATCAAGGTACCCTTTTATTCAACCACGCGAATTTAAATATCGATGCCACTTGGAAGCTAGGTTTGATTGGTCGTAACGGCCGTGGAAAAACAACATTGCTGAAGATTCTTCAGGATCAACTAGAATATCGTGGCGAAATTATCCACCAGCTCCATTTCAATTACTTTCCACAAACCATCGCTGACAAAACGCAACTCACTTTCTACGCGTTGCAAGAAATTTCTGACGCGGAGCAATGGCAAATCGAACGCGAACTCAATTTGCTCGGCGTTGATCCCGATATCTTGTGGCGCAGCTTCGACAGTCTTTCCGGCGGCGAGCAAACTAAAGTCATGTTGGCGTTATTGTTCATCGACGAGAATAATTTCCCGCTGATCGACGAGCCCACGAACCATCTAGATATCAACGGCCGCCAACAAGTCGCGGAATATTTGCAAAAGAAACACCAGGGATTCATTGTCGTCAGTCATGACCGCCATTTCGTGGATCAAGTCAGTGACCACATCATGTCGATCGAAAAGAATAAAATTCTGCTGTATCAGGGAAACTTCGCCACTTATGAAGCCGAGAAAAAACTCAGCGATGACTTCGAGCGCGATCAGAATGAAAAATTGAAGAAAGATATCGGTCGTCTGAAACAAAGCGCCGCAGAAAAATCGAAGTGGTCGTTTTCTAAAGAAGGCGAAAAATGGGGTAATCCTAATGAACCCGGCAGTAAAGTCGCCGGTAAAGGTGCAATCGGTGCCCGCGCCGCTCGCGTGATGAAACGGTCGAAGAATATAGAACACCGCATGGAAAACGAGATCACCGACAAAGAAAGTTTGTTGAAAAACATTGAATACATCGATCCCCTAGCCATGGATTTTCAGCCGACACATCACCAAAGATTATTGACCGTCAAAAATTTGCAACTAGGCTATGAACAGGATTGGTTATTCCAACCGATTTCTTTTGAGCTCGAACGTGGGCAACGATTGGCGATCATCGGTCCCAATGGCGCGGGAAAATCATCGATCATTCAAGTTTTGTTGAATCAATTTACGGGGTCTGTCACGGGCAACGTTGATCAACCACAAAATTTGAAAATCAGCTACGTTCGTCAAAACTATGAAGATAATCGAGGCACGTTAACCGATTTTGCAGAAAATAACCACCTAAATCGCGAGGATTTTCTGAATAATCTGCACAAATTAGGAATGGAGCGCAATGTTTTCGATAACAAAATCGAAGAGATGAGCATGGGTCAGCGTAAAAAAGTTGAATTAGCGGAATCGTTGTCGCAACCTGCCGAACTTTATATTTGGGATGAGCCGCTGAATTATCTGGATATTTTCAACCAGGAACAATTAGAAAAGTTAATTCTGTCGGTGCAGCCAACAATGCTGATCGTTGAACACGACCAGGAATTTATTTCGAAGGTGACTACTGAACAAGTTGTTCTTAGACGGGATTAAAACGCTGCAGTACATTGATAACTGCAGCTTGAATTTGCGGAAGAGAATGAACAGCTCACTTGTGGGGACGGCTGCAGGATTTCCAAAGACCGGAAATTCTTCCGCCTAAATTTGGAGCTCTTGCAAAAAGCGCAAGATCTCCGAATTTCCCATGCTCTAAGCGACGGTGGATCATGTCGCTAAGAGCATTATCACAGTGTGCTGTTCATTCTCTTCCGCAAATTCTGTGGGTCTATTCTGGCAAACAGATTTGAATTCTGAACTGGACTTTCTCCCGTACAAAGTTTTTATGAGCAACATAAATATTTGGTGGCAAAATATCCAATGTGATCATATTTCTCGCAACAAAGCAATCGGCGTTGAAATCAAATTATTCCTACAAGCCCAGTTCTTCCCAGTTCACCGCTAAACCAATTCCAATTTAGGTCGCGGCTGCGTGGGGCAAGTGACGACACTGTGAAACTGGTGTTGCGACAGGGCCATCGTCGCTTACAGCAGGGGCGTATTTCGAGCTTTTTCTCAGGAGCTGGGTTTGGCGACGGAGAAAAAGCTCGAAATCGAGGTGGAAGAATTTTCCCTGAACTTGGGAAAACTCTGGAACCGTCCCCACAGTAGTCTGTCACTTGCCCCGCGCAGCCGCGACCGAAGGTAGTCGAAATATTTTTCCGCACCCTGTTTCTTTTCTGTACTACTAAATTATTTTCTGTATCAGTTTACGCTTGTGATATTTTCTGAAACTTTTAGATAGTTAATCGATTTTTAGCGCTATCATTCTGAACAAACTCTCCCAAATAGCTGGCATGATTGCTGTTATCATGAGTATTGCTTGCTTTACATCTGTTTTCATAAGCCTTACAGTATAATTGAAAACATTTATGAAATGGGATGGATGCAATGGCAACAGCGACAAGTACAGAAACAGCAGATGTAACTGAGACAATCAACGACTTAGTTAGTCGCGGGGTCGCGGCTTTCAAGCAATATCAAAATTTCAGTCAGGAACAAGTCAATCAAATTTGTGAGACGATCGTTCGGACAGCAACGAGCCACGCCAAAGAACTCGCAATTTTGGCACGCAAAGAAACTGGTCGTGGTAATTCCGAAGACAAGGCAATCAAGAATATTTACGCAAGCCAATACATTTGGAATGAAATCAAAGATCACAAAACGGTTGGCGTGATCGAGCGCGATCGCATCAATCGCCTCGAAAAAATTGCCGAACCTTTAGGCGTGATCGCCGGCGTTACGCCTGTCACCAACCCAACCTCTACCGTTATTTTTAAAATTTTATTAGCTTTGAAAACACGCAATGCGATCATCTTCGGTTTGCATCCACAGGCTCAGGAATGTGGGAGTGCAACTTGTCGCCTACTTTCAGACGCCATCGAAAAAGTTGGTGCGCCCAAGAATCTGATTCAGTGGATCCATCAACCCAGTATCGAAGCGACTTCTGCATTGATGAACCACCCACAAGTCAATCTTGTTTTGGCAACCGGCGGTCCTAGCATGGTCAAAGCAGCCTACTCGACCGGCAAACCAGCCATGGGTGTTGGTCCCGGTAACGCGCCAGCTTACATCGAAAAAACCGCGGACGTTAAAAACGCTGTCGACGATATCATGATGTCAAAAACTTTCGATAATGGCATGATCTGTGCTTCTGAAAACAGTATCATTATCGATCGCGAAATTTACAATCAAGTGAAAACAACTTTCGAAGAACAAGGCGCTTATTTTGTAAAACCTGCTGACGTTGAAAAGCTCAGCGCAACCGTGATCGATCCACAACGTCACACGGTTCGTGGTCCGATCGCTGGACAATCTGCAGAACGCATCGCAGAAATCGCCGGCATCGAAGTTCCGAAGGGCACTAAATTATTGATTGCGGAAATCAACGGCATCGGGGTTAATTTCCCACTTTCTGGCGAGAAACTTTCACCCGTGCTATCGCTGTATATTTCCAACAATACCAAGGCGGCGTTCAACATCTGCCTCGGCTTGCTCAACTATGGTGGCTTGGGTCACACCGCGGTTATTCACAGCACCGATAAAAATGTGATCGAACAATTTGGCGAGCAAATGCCAGCCTGCCGGATTTTAGTGAACACCCCCGGATCATTAGGTGGTATTGGCGGACTCTTCAACAAACTCACCCCCTCATTAACGCTAGGCACAGGTTCATACGGCAATAATTCCATCTCCCACAACTTAACCGACATGGATCTCCTCAACATTAAAACCGTCGCAGAAGCAACAAGACGCCCCCACGAACTCATCAACGAACTACGGGACATCATCACAGGCTAGCTGTGAGGCGAGACGTTTTGAAATGATTGGCTAAGCGATAATAACTAAAATCTTGGTCCCCGAATTGTCAAATCAAGTGCAACACTACTGATCTATTCTTATAAATTGGTATAGTTAGTCGTCTA
>NZ_RHOW01000020.1 GCF_003946215.1 Lapidilactobacillus mulanensis | reverse complement strand
AAAACTCCTTCCTAAGTGTACAAGCTTTGATTATTTGCTTGTCTACTTAAGTAGGAGTATAGCCCACCAACATTTGGTTTGATCGAGCTCTTTTTTAATACGTATAATTTCGTTGGTATATTGAAGATTATGCGGTAAAATAGTAATTAAATAAGAATTAAATTTAGAAGATTGAAAATGCGCTCAGTGCCCCAAGTGCAACGCCAGCAATTGTCACAAAAATCATGACCCAAACGACAACTTTGGTGATTTTACTAAAAGTACTTTGTTGTTTTTTCAAAACAGCACCTCATAACTCATTTGTAATTTGTGTTTTATATTTATAATTTGTTTCTATTTTACTTTAATTACGGCCATAATTCAATCCGTATTGATTAATTTTCGAAAGTAGGACGTCGCATATGCAAACAGACTATTTTGTTTGGAGCTTCTTAGTCTTGATCATCGGAGTTGTCGTTAGTGTTTTGTTGATGACTTATCTCAACAGATTCATGCCAACGAAATGGCGTTTATATGATGCTTGGGCACCCTTTATAACAGGCGCGGCCTCCTTACTGGCAGCCAGCCATCAGATTGCTTCAACGTGGGCTTATATCTTGATTGATGTTTGTGCGCTTGCTTTGATATTTGCGATTTATACCGCGGTTGAACAGCAAGCGCTTCATTTCCCTCATTTTTTTGTAGTGGTCTGGCGTAGCTTCCTGCTCATCTCGGTCGGCTGGTATTTATTTGTGGTTATATGGTTGGTCTTTATATAACAAATTGATTGTATTATTGTTACGATTGCTTTACAAAAACTGTTTTCTGCGAAAGCCCTTGATATCAAGGGCTTTTTTATTGTTCTCAATAAGTGGTGGAATGTAGAAACCAAGTGGTTAATAGTGGGGGATTGTGGTAAAATCTAATCAAGACGGGAGGTGAGACAATGTTAATGGGTGAATTTCATCATACGATCGATGCAAAAGGTCGTGTGATCATGCCAGCTAAGTTTCGTGCGGCTTTAGGCGAAACCTTTGTACTGACACGAGGGATGGATGGCTGTTTGTTCGGTTATCCAATGGAGAAATGGCAACAGCTTGAGCAAAAGCTTGATGAATTACCACTGACCAAGAAAGATGCCCGTGCGTTTGTGCGTTTCTTCTATGCAGCCGCGACTGAAATGGAAGTAGACAAACAAGGCCGAATTAACATTGCCACACCTCTTTTTAAATACGCACAATTACAAAAGAATTGTGTCATCGTCGGTGTTTCTGACCGAATTGAAATTTGGGATGAAACGCGTTGGGACGAATTTAATCAACAAGCTGAAGAAAATTTCGACGATATTTCTGAGAATTTAATGGATTTCAATCTGTAGGAGGACGAAATGTTTAAACATCAAACTGTCCTTCTTAAAGAAACAGTGACCGGTTTAGCACCACATGATGGTGGTATCTACGTGGATGCAACTTTTGGTGGTGGCGGTCACACCCGTGAATTGTTGACTCGATTCGAAGGTGGACGCGTGATTGCCTTTGATCAAGATCAAAAAGCACTAGATAACGGTCGTGAATTATTGGCACACGATGAAAGCTTCGTGGATCCTGAACGGGTGACGTTAGTTCAAGCTAACTTCCGCGAATTGAAGCAGAAATTAGCAGAATTAAATATTCAATCTGTAGATGGCGTGCTTTATGACCTTGGCGTTTCCTCACCGCAGTTAGATGAGCAGCAACGTGGCTTTAGTTATCGTCTTGAAGCGCCACTTGATATGCGGATGAATCAGCAACAAGATTTAACTGCTGCAATCGTTGTTAATGAATGGTCGTTTCAAGATTTACAGCGAATTATCAAAAGATACGGTGAAGAACGATTTGCAAAACCGATTGCACGAGCGATTGAACGTCAGCGAGCGATCAAACCGATCGCAACGACGACAGAATTAGCAGAAATTATCAAAAACGCGATTCCTGCCGCCACTCGCCGTACAGGCGGTCATCCAGCTAAAAGGACCTTTCAAGCAATTCGAATTGCCGTTAATGATGAATTAGGGGCATTGCAAGATAGTTTAGATCAAGCCATTGAGATTCTTGGATTACACGGTCGCTTGAGCGTGATCACTTTTCAATCGTTAGAAGATCGCATCGTTAAACAAACCATTAAGAAAAATGCCGAGATCGAATTACCACAAGGATTGCCCGTCATTCCACCAGAAATGCAACCGGAATTGGCAATGATCAATCGCAAGCCGATCACGCCTTCAGAAACAGAACTTGAAGATAACCATCGTGCGCATAGTGCCAAGTTGCGCATTGCCGAACGAATAAAACTATCAAAATAAACGAATTTTAACATTGGAGTCTAAAATCATGGATAGCACAGTTAGAAGTTTACAACCAGAACTTACACCAGAAATCGTCCCTCAAGCCCAACCACTCGAATTACCTAAGGTTGCGGTTAGAGGTAAAGAAAAAGTTGCGCTATCCAAATTTGAAAAATTGATGTTTGGAGTGGTTGCTTGTGCGACGGTTGCATTGATGATGATGCTTGTACATACGACGATCAATGTCTCTTCAAGTCAACGACAGTTGCAAGACGTGCAGAGCAAGATTACCAAAGTCGAAACAACAAATGTTGACTTACAGCAAGAAGTTGGTGAATTAACAAGTTCGGATCGTTTGGCTACTTATGCAAAAGAAAATGGTCTGACTTTTAACGACGCTAATGTTAGGAATGTTACGCAATGAAACTGAATGGGCAAGAAACCAAAAGGAAAAGTAGGAGGACACGCCGAAATCGTGTAATGGTAGGGCTGATACTTATCGTTGCGATGAGTGCGGTACTCCTGCTTTTTATTTCTAGATTCGTCTATATTGCCGCCAGTGGACACGTTGGTAGTGTGAACTTAACTAATAAAACGGAACAAAAATATAGTCAAAATCAGGTCATCAAGGCAAAACGCGGGACCATTTATGATGTCAGTGGAAATGTATTAGCAGAAGATTCGAGTGTTTATTCGATTTATGCCGTTCTCGATCAGAATTATAATTCCACGTCGGGGAAATCATTGCATGTGACGGATAAAGAGAAAACCGCACGCGTCCTCAGCAAGTATTTACCATTATCTTCCGCGCAAATTCTGACTTATCTCAATAAAAAGAATCAATTTCAAATTGAATTCGGCAGTGCGGGTAAGAATCTAAGTTTGGCAACTAAGAAAAAAATCGAAGCTGAGAATCTATCGGGTATCCAGTTTACGGATACCTCGTCACGACTTTATCCCAATGGCACATTCGCTTCACATATTATTGGCCTTGCTCAATTAGAAACACCTGAAGGTAAAAAAGCCACAGATACCACTGATGATGCGAAAGAAAAGTTAACCGGCATTCTTGGGATCGAAAAGTATTTTAACAAGTCGCTAACTGGTACGGACGGTTCGGAGTATTCTAAGCGAGATTCATTCGGATATGAGCTACCAAATACAAAGATCGTCACTAAGAAGCCAAAAAATGGTTCTTCGATCTATCTCACACTCGATTCGCGGCTGCAAGCTTATCTTGAAACCTTGATGCAGAGTGTGCAAGATAAATATAAGCCTAAAAAGATCAATGCTGTTTTAATGAACGCCAAAACCGGCAAGATCATCGCCGCCTCGCAACGGCCGACATTTAATGCGTCGACTAAAGATGGGATTGGCTCAATGTGGCGGGATAGCTTGGTCGAAGATGTGTATGAGCCTGGTTCCGTATTTAAAGTATTGACTATGTCCGCTGCAATCGATGCAGGCACATACAAACCTAATGAATATTACAAATCTGGCTCTGTCGAAGTCGATGATCGAACACTTTACGATTGGGATCGTAGCGGGTGGGGGTGGATTCCATATTCTCAAGCACTTCCACGTTCTAGTAACGTTGGCATGGTCAAAATTGAAGAACAATTAGGCCAAAAAAGATTTGCTAAATATTTAAAGAAATTTCAGGTTGGCGAAAAAACAGGTATCACTTTGCCTGGCGAAGTAGCCGGCAGTTTAGATCTGAAGTCGCCGGTCACGCAAGCAACCACAGCTTTTGGCCAGGGTGTTAATGTGACGGTAATGCAGATGATGAAGTATCTAAGTGCCGTTGCAAATAATGGCGAGATGGTTGAGCCACAAATTGTTGATCATACCGTTAGCAGCAGTGGTAAGAGCACGTCCTACGAAACGAAAGTGGCTGGTCATCCAATTAAAGCAAGCACGGCAAAGTCTGTTCGTAAGTTAATGGAGCAAGTCGTTTACGCTGACTATGGGACAGGCGGTAGTTATCAAATTCCAGGTTATCGTGTTGCTGCTAAAACGGGTACTGCTCAGGTTGCAGGTACAAATGGTCAATATTTAACCGGTGAAAATAATTACGTGTTCTCAGTGGCAGGTATGGTGCCAGCAGATGACCCCGAATATATTTGCTATGTCACTGTTCAACAGCCGACAATTACGCCTCCTTCGGAATCAGCGCTAATGAGTGGAATTTTCAATCCGTTAATGAAACGTGCACTTAAGTATGAGAGCAGCGATACCAAAACGGCCACAAATTCGATCTCGATGCCTAAACTGACGGATCAAACAGCTAAAGCAGCGACAAAAACTGCTGAGGATAAAGGGCTAGTTGTTTCTCAGGTTGGCAGTGGTAGCAAGGTCGTTCAACAATTACCAGCGGCCGACGAGAAAGTGATCAAGGGCCAACGCGTGGTCTTATTGACAGAGGGTGCGATGACGATGCCCGACGTCATTGGCTGGTCCAAAAATGATGTGTTAAAATTGGCTGAGATCACTGGACGTAACTTCAAAATTACAGGGACGGGTTATGCGACGAGCCAAAGTTTGCTAGCCGGTGATGTAATTCCTAACAGTGATGAGGTTACGATCAAATTAAAGGAACCATAAATATAAATTAAATATAGATATAGTTTGATAAATTAATCGGGAGTGAAAAAAATGGAATATTCCTTAGCTGCCGTCATTGGCACATTTGTACTTACTGCGCTTTGTCTGCCATATTTCATTATTTATCTTCGAAGGCATGATGAAGGTCAACAAATACGTGAAGAAGGGCCGAAATGGCACGAAAAAAAATCAGGCACGCCAACTATGGGTGGTTTGATTTTCTTACTCGCAATTTTGATCACGATATTTGTTGTCAGCTTGGTTGGTCACTGTTTGACGACACCGGTTTGGCTATTTGCATCGGTGATTTTGCTCTTCGGTGCAATTGGGTTTGCTGATGATTCAGTCAAGTTGAAAATGAAACGCAACTTAGGCTTGACTGCCCGTCAGAAATTTATTGCGCAAATCGTGACGGCAATTATCTTTTTGGTCATTTATTTCCATGATCAAATGCCGACAACGATTCCGTTCCCAGTCATCGGTGAAATCAGCTCACCCGTTTTCTTCGCCGTCTTTGTAGCCTTCTGGTTAGTTGGTTTTTCTAACGCGGTCAATCTGACGGACGGGCTGGATGGCTTGGTCGGTGGACTGGGAATTATTTCATATGGCGCCTATGCCATCATTGCCGCGCAACAAGATAATCAAGTTGTTTTGATGATTTGTTTGGCAGTTGTTGGCGCGTTACTCGCATTCTTGATTTTCAATCATTTACCGGCTCAGATTTTCATGGGCGACACCGGATCATTAGCGTTAGGTGGTGGCTTGGCGGCTATTTCAATTATTTTGGAGCGGCCATGGTCGTTATTATTGATTGGTTTAGTTTATGTGATCGAAACTGCCTCAGTAATTCTACAAGTCTTTTCATTTAAAACTTTCCACAAACGGATTTTTAAGATGTCACCGATCCATCATCATTTTGAAATTGTTTGGGGCAAAGGTTCCGAGAAGAAAGTTGTTTTAACGTTTTGGGCAGCTGGATTAGTTGGTGCAGCAATTTATTTATTAATTTTTCTATAGAGGTGCAAGGGTAGCATGAAGAAAGTTACAGATTATCAGAATAAAAAAGTGATCGTATTAGGCTTGGCAAAAAGTGGTGTGCACGCTGCACTGCTCTTACATAAACTAGGGGCGCTGGTGACCGTTAACGACAAAAAACCACTCTCCGAAAATCCTGAAGCGCAACAATTGGTCGAGGAAGGCATTCGCGTCATTGCGGGTAGTCATCCGCTGGCGTTGTTGGATGAAGACTTTAGCCTGATGGTTAAAAACCCGGGAATCCCGTATAATAATCCAATGGTACAACGCGCTCAAGAATTAAAATTACCGATTATCACCGAGCCGGAATTGGCCTATGAGGTCTTGGAAGGCGAATTTATTGGTATCACAGGGTCCAATGGTAAGACGACCACGACGACGTTAATCAACCTAATGTTAAACGATGGTTTATCAACACCGCGGGCTTTTGTGGCAGGCAATATTGGTGTACCTGCATCAGAAGTAGCACAAAAAATTAAGCCTGACCAAACCATGGTGACAGAATTGTCGAGCTTTCAGTTATTGGGAACAACGCAATTGAATCCGCATATTGCGGTACTTACGAATATTTATGAAGCTCATTTGGATTATCATGGTAATCGCCATAATTATGTCGAAGCCAAGATGAATATTATCAAGAATCAAACCGCGGAAGATTATTTCGTGGTCAACTGGGATAGTGAAGAATGGCAAGGCTTAAGTCAACGAACTAAGGGGCAAGTTGTTCCATTTTCTCGCAAAAACTTGAGCCACGAAGGTAGCTACTTACAAGATGGGTTTATCTATTTCAAAGATGAAAAGATTTGTCCGGCAAATATTATTAAAATCCCTGGACAGCACAATGTGGAGAACGCCTTGGCTGCCATTGCGGTTGCCAAGATAAAAGGTGTTAGTAACCAAGCTATTATTGATGTGCTTAGTACGTTTGCCGGCGTCCGCCATCGCATCCAATTCGTCGAGGAATGGCATCAACGCCGTTTCTACAATGATTCTAAGGCGACCAATATTGAGGCAACGACAGTGGCACTGCAGAGCTTTGACCAACCAATCGATTTGATCGCGGGTGGGCTAGATCGTGGCTTTGTCTTCGATGAATTGGTATCCTTGATGAAGTTGCATGTCCGCACGATGGTGGTCTATGGTGAAACAGCCAATTTAATGATTGATGCAGGCAAAAAAGCCGGCCTCGAAAAAATCGTCAAGGTTGAAAACTTAGTCGACGCAACCAAGCAAGCTGTTAAGCTATCGCGAGCAAATGAGGTTATTCTACTTTCGCCTGCTGCTGCAAGTTGGGATCAATTTAATACCTTCGAAGAGCGTGGCGATTTATTTATTAAAACTGTAGAAGAAATTACGAATCAAGTTGAGGAGTCAGAAAAATGAGATTATTAATTTCTGGTGGTGGTACTGGCGGTCATATTTATCCGGCCTTGGCCTTGATCAAGCGTCTAAAAGAACGTCATCAGTTAGATGCAGTGCTGTATGTTGGCACTAAAAAAGGGCTCGAAGCGGATATTGTAACCAAAGCTGGAATCCCATTTGAAACAATTGAAATTCAAGGTTTTCGTCGTAAGTTAACGACGGAAAATATCACAACGATCAATAAATTCCGTAAGAGTTTAGGCCGAGCCAAAACATTGATCCAAGAGTTTCAACCCGATATTGTGATTGGTACGGGAGGGTATGTTTGCGCGCCGGTTTGTTATGAAGCGAGCCGCTTGCACATCCCCACAATGATTCACGAGCAAAACTCGGTTGCCGGACTATCAAATAAATTTCTTGCTCATTTTGTGGATCGGGTCGCTTATGTCTTTCCTGAAGTTGCCCATCAATTCTCTGAACAGAAAAAATTAGTTCAAACTGGTAACCCGCGTGCTCAAGAAGTTTCCACACTAAAACCTCAAGGAATTTTGAGCACACTTGGTATGAATTCTGATTTGAGAACCTTGTTGATTGTTGGCGGAAGTCGAGGCGCTGAACCGCTGAATAAAGCGGTCATTGCTGCATTGCCAGAACTTTCAGAGAAATCATACCAAGTGCTGTTTATTACCGGCCGCGCCTTATATGACAACGTTAGAGAAAACATTGGGTCACTAGCAGAGAAGCCAAATATTAAAGTATTGCCTTACTTAGATAATTTAAGCCAACTGTTACCTGAGATATCGGTACTTTGTGGCCGCAGTGGT
Source organism: Lapidilactobacillus mulanensis (assembly GCF_003946215.1). Taxonomy (GTDB): domain Bacteria; phylum Bacillota; class Bacilli; order Lactobacillales; family Lactobacillaceae; genus Lapidilactobacillus; species Lapidilactobacillus mulanensis. Next base: position 30,559 of record NZ_RHOW01000020.1, on the reverse strand, counting down.
GCGACGACATTAGCGGAAATTACGGCGCTCGGAATTCCGTCGATTCTGATTCCGAGTCCATATGTGACTCATGATCACCAAAATAAAAATGCTGATTATCTTGTTAAAAGTTCGGCTGCGGTATTATTACCAGAGGTCGAATTGAACGGTCGATCACTCGTGGCCGCTGCCGATCATATCTTGTTAGATTCTGAGGTCTGGCAACGGATGCATATGGCCGCTTTATCCTTAGCTACACCAGATGCCAGTGATAAGATGATCAGCGAAATGTTGTCTTTGATTCGTCAGTACCATCACTAATTAATGAAAGGTGGGGGGCATCTTGGTGAAAGACGATCATTCAGATAAAATCGCTAAGCTTGACCCCAACGCGACGATTCAAAACTGGGAAAAATTCCGTGAGAAATCTCAACGGCGTCAAGAAAAAAAGTTAGCACGTCCGGTTTCAGATGAATTACCACATTTTCGTCGACAACAACGCTGGCAATTGACCTGGCGATTAGTCGTTATCATTTTAATTTTTGGATCATTACTCGGTGCCTTAACCTATCACGTTTCACCGTTAGCACATGTTGGCAACATCTCAGTGTCCGGTGAAAAATTAACGGCGGCACAGGATGTGATCGACGCGAGTAAATTATCTTCAGAAAACTACGTGAGTACGACGTGGTTGACGCGTAATCAGTTGTCAGAACAAATTATCAAAAAAGTACCAGCACTTAAAAAAGTGACCCTCAAATTTACAAACTGGCAACAGATCAATATTGCGGTGCAAGAATATACAACAGTCGGCTTTGTGGTTAATAATTCTAATTATCGTCGTGTGTTAAGTAATGGTTTCGTGGATGATGAAGTTCTCAAGAAACCGATCGGAAATTTTCCGATTTATTCTGGCTTTAAGCAGGAAACAGCTTTAAATAGAATCATCAAGCTTTATGGCAAGATGCCAGCACAAATTCAGAATGCAATTTCTGAAGTTAAGGCAGATCCCAGCAAAACAAATCCATATCGAATCCATTTATACATGAATGATGGTAATGAAGTTGTGGCGGATTCTCGAACGGTGATCAGTCGCCTGAAATATTATGGTAGCATTGTTGCTCAGACGAGCAAAAAAGGGATCGTTGATTTAGAAGTTGGTGCCTATTTCGTACCTTTTGATGAAGAAAAATAAACTTATTTTTGCTAATCGGAAATAACAGTTTATTAACACATCCTTGATGTGTTAAACTTTAAGTAGTACTAGTTTTTTGACTATTAATGAATATAAATAAAATAATCGAGGAGGCTTTATTTTAATGGATAAAGCTCAGATATATGTGGGCCTCGATATTGGGACAACTGCAATCAGAGTTATCGTCGGTGAGTCAATTAACGACCATTTGAATATTATTGGCGTTGGTAGTGAACGTTCGCAAGGTCTTAAAGATGGTGTGATCGTCGATATCGATAAAGTTGTCGCCGCAACTCGAAAGGCAGTTCATCAGGCTCAAACAAAAGCAAATATTAAATTTGATCAAGTGATCGTTGGTATTCCCGCAAAAGATATGTTGATCGAACCCGTTAAGGGCATGACGATCGTTGCTGATCAGCCTAAAGAAATTACCGATCAGGAAGTTCGCAGTGTTGCTAGCGCAGCCCTTTCGCGCAACTTACCACCTGAGCGAGAAATCGTAGCAATTATGCCTCAACAATTTATTGTTGATGGCCAGGCGCATATCGTTGATCCACGCGGTATGTCGGCTGTTCGGATCGAAATGGAAGGCCTCATTTATTCTGTTCCTAGTCTTGTAGTCAATAATATCCGCAAGGTCTTGGAGCGAACTGGATTACGTTTGAAGCATTTCGTTTTGAACCCGTCCGCTTTATCAACTGTGGCACTCAATGATGGTGAACAGGATTTTGGAACCGTCTTGATCGATATGGGTGGTGCACAATCGACTGCTTATGTGATCCATGATCATCAGCTGAAGTTTATTGCCGCTGATGACGAGGGTGGTGGCAACTTAACTAAGGATGTTTCCGTTGTGTTGAATACGTCGATGAGTAACGCCGAGACGATTAAACGGAATTATGGTGTTGCTAATCCGCGTTCCACTTCTGACAGTGAGAAGTTCCCAGTTGAAATTGTCGGCAAAGATGATCCGGTGATGGTTGATGAAACTTATCTTTCTGATATCCTTGAAGCTAGATTTGAACAAATTTTTGGGCGATTAGCGGATAAGTTAGATCAGGTTCATGCTTTTGATTTACCCGGTGGCGTTGTAATTACCGGTGGTGTTGCCGAAACAATGAGTTTGACTTCACTAGCAACCGAATTGCTTGATACAAAAGTTCGAATCTATGCACCAAGAGAAATGGGCTTGCGCAATGCCTCTTTCGCTACCGTTTTAGGTTTAGTTACCTACGCGGCCAATCTCAGTGAAATTGATTTGCTCGTGACTAGTGTGATCAATAAGAATGCACTAAATAGCACTGCCAGTAAGCCAGCAGTTAAACCCGAAACTGAACCAATACAACCAGCGGAATCTCGTTTTGGGACGTTTGGTTTTGGTAATCGTGGAAATTCAAGCAGTTCAAATAATAATACTAAATCGCAGAGTAACGAGACCAAGAATACGAAGCAGCAAGAACCGCAAAGTAAACTGCGTAGTTTCTTCAATAAATTCTTCGATTAGAAGTCTGTGAAACCTTAGGAGGAAATAGCACATGGATGCATCAAAATCAAAAGATCAAAATCAATCTTCCGGCGCCGTTATTAAAGTAATCGGTGTTGGTGGAGCCGGCGGTAATGCGCTTGAACGCATGATCGAAGAAAGTATTCAAGGCGTACAATTTATTGCGACTAATACTGACTTACAAGTTTTAGATAAATCAAAAGCTGATATTAAAATTCAACTCGGGCCTAAATTGACTCGTGGTCTAGGTGCAGGTTCTAAGCCAGAAGTCGGCGAAAAAGCTGCCGATGAGAGTGAAGAAGCCTTAACGAACGCTCTGCAAGGTGCCGACATGGTTTTCGTCACTGCAGGTATGGGCGGTGGTACCGGTACTGGTGCAGCACCTGTTGTCGCTAAAATTGCCAAAGACTTAGGTGCTTTAACTGTCGGTGTCGTTACTCGTCCGTTTACATTTGAAGGTCCAGATCGTGCACGTTTTGCCGCTGAAGGTATCTCACAAATGAAACAACAGGTCGACACATTGATCGTTATTTCCAATAACCGTTTATTGGAAATGATCGACAAGAAGACACCTTTGAATGAAGCCTTCCATGAAGCTGATAATGTTTTGCGTCAGGGTGTTCAAGGTATTTCTGACTTGATCACATCACCTGGTTATATTAACTTGGACTTTGCCGATGTGACTAATGTTATGAAGGATCAAGGTTCTGCATTGATGGGCGTTGGTTCTGCAAACGGTGAGAACCGGATTACTGAAGCCACGAAGAAAGCTATTTCTTCACCAATGCTTGAAGTTTCAATTCAAGGTGCCGAAAAAGTCTTGTTGAATATCACTGGTGGTCTTGATTTGACCTTGTACGAAATGGAAGCTGCCTCACAAATCGTTTCAGAGGCTGCCTCATCAAATGTTAATATCATTTGGGGGACTTCAATCGATGAAAGTTTAGGCGATGAAGTACGTGTCACTGTTATCGCAACTGGTATCGGCGATATCGATGCTGCTAAGAAGCGTAAAGCAGTTCCTAACCGTAACACCAATAAGACTGCATCAACAACGTCTACGACTGAAGATAAGAAGCCTGCTGCCAAAGATGATGATCCTTGGAATATTCTCCAGACAGAAACCGAAGCATCAAAGGCTTCTAATCGCCCAGAAAATTTAGACCGCGAATTTGAGAATATCGAGAAACAGAATTTCGATACTTTTCAAACGCGTCAATTAAACGAAGACAGTGAAGATACCAACAAAAAAAATGATGATGATGTCCCACCATTCTTGAAACGTCGTCAAAAATAGGCATAGATCAACGAGGTGATCAATTATGGCTTTTGAAAAGCTCAGTCGTTTTTTCGGAATGACAGAAGACGATGAAGATGAAGACTACGAAACAGAAAACCAACAAGATGAGCAATCAACCATAACTTCTGGTGCTGCTGATCAAGCAACAAATAATGTCGGTAATGTTGTGCCAATGAACAATAGTAATCGCTCATTGGCGAGAAAAATCGTCATTTCTGAACCCAGAATCTATGCTGATGCAAAAGAAATTGCAACTAACTTGTTAAACAATCAAGCAACGATCGTTAATTTCAGCCAAATGGATGATCAACAATCTCGAAGAGTGATCGATTTCTTGACCGGGACTGTATTTGCCATCAAGGGCGAGATCCAACGTGTTGGGGATAAGATTTTCTTGTGCACTCCTGCAAAGTTTGAAATTGAAGGCTCAATTTCAGACGTTTTACAAAGTGATAAGGACTTTAACTAATGACTTTTCTATCTGGACTCTATGAACTCTTATCTTATGTCTTACAGGCATATAATATTGCCATTGTGATCTATGCAATCATGTCGTGGGTCCCACGGGCGCGTTTTTCGCGTTTTGGGCAAATCATTGCTCGTATTGTTGAGCCGTTATTCAGTGTCATCGACCGTATCATTCCCTCGTTTGGTGGGATCAGTTTTTCGCCACTGATTGCGTTAGGACTGGTTTATTTATTACAAAGATTGTTGTCACTGATATTTTTCGGCGTTTTCTAATCGTCTAGTGAACGGAAAGGGAGGGAAATCAATTGGATAGTGCCGTATTTCAACATTTCCGTCCTGAAGAACGCCCATTTATTGAGCGGATCAACGATTGGCGTAATCAGGCGGTCAATGAGTATCGACCAATACTGACTGATTTTTTGGATCCACGTCAGATTTTTCTAATCGAAACAGTAATCGGGAAAACCGATGATTCATTTAAATATTCGCAAGATGGGGGATACAATCAATCGGAGCGGAAGCGCGTCATTTTCGCCCCCGATTATTTCACGCCACAAAGTAGTGATTATCACATTCAACTCTTTGAAATTAAATACCCCATTAAATTTGCCACTTTGTCCCACGGTCGAATTCTTGGAACGTTAATTAATTCTGGTGTGGATCGTAGTCAATTCGGCGATATTATCACCGATGGCGAGACTTGGCAATTCTTCGGAGTCGAAGCAATGACCTCATTTTTCGTGGAACAAATCACCAAAATCGGTTCGATCAATGTACGTGTGGAACTTGTGCCTATTCTTGATGCAGTCATACCCGTTGTTGATTGGCAAGAAGAATCCATTGTAACCACATCTATGCGATTAGATACGATCATCTCTGAAACTTTCAACATTTCCCGTCAACGCGCGAAAGAGTTAGTTGAGGATCAACGTGTCCAGGTGAATTGGAGTATTAATCAGCATCCCGACTTTCAAGTTGATCTGTTAGATATGCTTAGCGTTCGAAAATTTGGTCGAGTGCAATTGCTCGATGTGCTCGGACGAACACGCAAGGAACGTTACAAGCTAAAAATTGCGACTTTGCGCCGTCAACCCTTGAGTCATTAATGAATAAGGAGATCTTAGAATGGCATTAACACCAAATGATATTCAGAATCAAAAATTTGAGACTCGTTTCCGTGGCTTTGATCCAGATGCAGTTCAAGATTTTCTTGATCAAGCTGCTGCCGAATACAATGAAGTCCTTTTACAGAATCAACAATTGGAACAATCTTTGAAGGAAAGCCAAGAACGCGTTAGCTACTTTACAGATTTAAAAGATGCGTTGAATCAATCGATCATTGTTGCTCAGGACGCTGCTGAAAGAGTGCGTGAGAATGCACAACATGAAGCAGAGACGACTAAGCAAGACGCTCAGAAACAGGCTAATGAGTTGATTAAAGAAGCAACTGATCGTTCTAATCAGATCTTAACGGAAGCAACTGATCGTTCACGTCAATTAACCGTTGAGACCGCCGATTTGCGTGATAGCACACGCGTCTTCCACCAGAAGTTGCAAGTGTTGTTACAGTCACAGGTTGCAATGGTTAATGCGCCTGAATGGGATGAATTGTTAAATCAAAGTATCGGTTCAGTCGCTAATAATCAAGCAACATCTTCTTCAGACGCTGAACCTGTTGCCCAATTAAACGCAATTAATTCTGAGACACAAGACCCAACTGAATTTGAACAGACACCAAGTGAAGCTGACAACGCGGACAGCGAAGCAACTGTTGAGTCTACTTCTGAACAAACAGATACGGTGGATGACAGTGAACCTGTATTCCAGTATCGTAGTCATAGTGATGAAGCAACGGCTGCACCTGAAGAATTCTCAGATCAAAGCCAAGATGGCATAACGGTTGTTTTTCCAGAAGAAAACAAGTAGAATAAAGCTATCATTTCAAGATTAAATTGTGATTTGCAATTAAAGCGAGCCGGTGTTGGTGTGAGTCCGGTATTTCCCAGATCATAATGCATCAGCTTGAGATACATTTGGATAATTTGAATGAAGTGGGAAAGCAATTTGCTTTTCAATTTAGGTGGTACCACGGGAATCTCGTCCTATTTTATAGGGCGTTTTTTTATATTCAAAAAGATGATGGAGGTTTAATAATATGCGAGTTAAAGATACATTGCATTTAGGTAAGACGGAATTTCCTATGCGGGGGAATCTGCCCAAGCGTGAGCCTGAATGGCAAGCACAATGGGAAGAAAATCATGTTTACGAACGACGTCAAAAGTTAAACGAAGCTAAACCAACATTTATGTTGCATGATGGCCCGCCATTTGCAAATGGTAATATTCATTTAGGACACGCCTTGAATAAGGTCAGCAAGGATATTATTGTGCGTTATAAATCGATGCATGGTTTTCGTGCGCCTTACGTTCCTGGCTGGGATACACATGGCTTGCCAATCGAACAACAACTAGCCAAACAAGGTGTTGACCGTAAGACGATGGACCCCATTGAATATCGGAAACTTTGCTACGATTTTGCCATGAACGAAGTTGAGAAACAAAAGACTGGCTTCAAGCGTTTAGGTGTTGCTGGAGATTGGGATCATCCTTATATTACCTTGCAACCAGAATTTGAAGCTGAAGAAGTTCGAGTGTTCGGTAAAATGGCCGAAAAAGGCTATATCTATAAAGGTAAGAAGCCCGTTTATTGGTCACCCTCTTCTGAATCAACTTTGGCTGAAGCTGAAATTGAATATCATGATATCAAATCACCTTCGATTTATGTTGCCTTCAAAGTGATTGATGGTAAAGGTGTATTGGATACCGACACATCATTGATCATCTGGACAACGACACCTTGGACGATCCCCGCCAACTTAGCTATTTCTGTCAATCCACGTTTCGATTATAGCGTGATTGTAGTCGATGGGAAAAAATACGTCATTGCTACAGAACGTCTTGCTGAAGCAACGGCGGCACTTGGCTTCGAAAATTATGAAACTTTGAAACATGTTGCAGGCAAAGATCTGGAATATATCACAACTAAACACCCACTTTATGACCGCGAATCTGTTGTCATCTTAGGTGGCCATGTCACGTTAGACGATGGTACTGGATTAGTTCATACGGCACCTGGACATGGTGCTGATGACTTTAATGTTGGTCAAAAATATCATCTACCAATTTATTCAGTAGTTGATGCACAAGGTAACATGAATGAGAACGCACCTGGATTCGAAGGCGTTTTCTACGATGATGCCAATAAATTAGTGACAACCGCACTTGAAAAAAGCGGTGCGTTGTTGAAATTAAGCTTCTTCACGCATAGCTATCCTCATGATTGGCGGACGAAGAAGCCGGTTATTTTCCGAGCAACCACACAATGGTTTGCATCGATCGATACGTTCCGTGATCAAATTTTGGCTCAGATCAAGCAAGTTAAATTTACGCCAGAGTGGGGTCAAACACGTCTGTATAATATGATTCGTGATCGTGGCGATTGGGTCATTTCTCGTCAACGAGCATGGGGATTACCATTGCCAATTTTCTACGCGGAAAATGGTGATGCCATTATCACACCGGAAACGACGAACCACGTGGCGGATCTCTTCGAAAAATACGGCTCGATCGTTTGGTATGAACGCTCTGCTAAAGAGTTATTACCTGAAGGATTCACACATCCTGGTAGCCCTAATGGTGAATTTACCAAAGAAAAAGATATTCTTGATGTTTGGTTCGATTCTGGATCGTCACATCAAGCCGTTATGGCACAACGCCCAGAATTAAGTTTCCCAGCAGACTTATATCTTGAAGGTTCCGATCAATATCGTGGCTGGTTTAATTCGAGTTTGATCACGAGTATGGCTGTGACAGGACAAGCACCTTATCGTCAAATCGTTTCTCAAGGTTTTGTTTTGGACAACAAGGGTCATAAGATGAGCAAGTCACTCGGAAATGTAATTGACCCTAACGATATCTTCCGTCAACTCGGTGCCGAAATTATCCGCTTGTGGGTCGCTTCGACAGATACGAGTTCTGACGTTGCGGTTTCGATGGATATTTTGAAGCAAGTTTCTGAATCATATCGGAAAATTCGTAATACAATGCGCTTCATGTTGGCGAATGTAACTGACTTTGACGTAAAAAACGATAGCTTAGAATTCGATCAGTTACGTGAAGTGGATCAGTATGTCTTAGTACGTCTGAATGAAGTCGTCAGCAAGTCATTAGCTGCATATGATCAGTTTGATTTCACGACTGCGCTTAAATTAGTGAATAGTTTCTTAGTCAATGATTTATCTGCATTCTATTTAGATTTTGCGAAGGATGTCGTCTACATTGATGCAGAAAACGACCCAGAACGTCGGGCAATGCAGACTGTCATCTATCAATGTTTGGTTGCTGTGACTAAGTTGCTCACGCCGGTTTTGCCACATACGGCCGAAGAAGTTTGGCAATATTTATCCGAACCAGAAGATTATGTTCAATTGGCAGAGATGCCTGAAGTTCAAAAATATGTCAGTCAAGATACCTTGCTGGCACAATGGTCACAATTCATGGCCTTCCGCGACGACGTTCATCGTGCTTTAGAAGTCGCCCGGAATGACAAAGTAATCGGCAAGTCATTAGAAGCAGCAATCACCGTTTATCCAAACGAGCAGTTGCATAACTTGTTGTCGATGTTAAATGCTGACCTCGCACAGTTGTTGATCGTTTCTAAATTAACGATCAGTACCGATGAAGCTCCGAAAGATGCAACGAGTTTCGGCGACTTTGCAATCACGGTAGAACACGCGCCTGGTGAAGTTTGCGATCGTTGTCGTAAAACGTTGACGGATGTTGGTTCAGACGCTGATTTACCAAACTTATGCGCAAATTGTGCTAAGATTGTCCGCGCAGAATTTCCGCAAGTCTTAACTGAAGGCTTTGACGTTAAAAAAGCTTAGGTAAAATCATTTATGACAAAATAAAAGAACCACTTGCTTGTTGCCACTGAAATGTTCGGTGGTAGACAGGCTAGTGGTTCTTTTTTGGATGCTTTAATATTCGGTAACATCTTTTCTTGGAGTGGCGGTATCGTCGACTTCGCCGCGGCTATATGCCAGTAGATGATCTTTGAGTTCTGATTCCATCTTTTGCAATTCAATTTCGGCGTGTTGACGTTTCTGGCGTCCATCTTGCTGAATCTTCAATGTTTCTTGCAAGGTTTCGATTAAATCATTCTGAGTTTTTTGGAGCGTTTCGATATCGACCACGCCACGTTCATTCTCTTTGGCGGTTTCGATCGCAGAAATCTTCAACATTTCTGAATTCTTCATCAATAAATCATTTGTTGTCTGCGACACTTGACGTTGCGCAGTGACCGCATCTTTTTGTCGTAACAAGGTGAGGGCGATCGCAACTTGGTTCTTCCACAATGGAATTGCCGTGTTGATCGAAGCTTGAATCTTTTCGGCCAAGGCTTGATTCGTTCCTTGGATCAGACGAATTTGCGGCGCTTGCTGAATGGTAATTTCGCGTGCCAGTTGTAAATCATGAGTGCGTTTCTCTAAACGATCCGCAAACTGCTTCAAGTCATTTGCTTCTTGAACTTTCATTTGTTCGCCACTTTCTTCAGCGGCAGCTAATAATTGAGGGATTTGGTTCTGTTCCAAATCATCCAGCTTAACTTTTCCGGCTGCGATGTAAACATTGAGTGCGTCGAAATAGTCCTTATTTTGATCGTAGAGGCCGTCTAACATTTTGTTGTCTACTAGTAGGGAATTCTTCTGGTGGTCCAATTTGGTACCAATGGTGTCGATTTGAGCACCAATTTTCTGATACTTGGCTGTGATCTCGTAAATGGAACGTTTGACCTTGCCAAAAATCTTGCGGAAGACATTATTATTCTCTGCTTCGAGTTCGGAAGGATTGGCTTCATTCAAACGATACATTAAATCTGTCAATGAATTGCCGATCTCACCAGTTTGCTGACTCTGAACCTGATTGAGCATCTGTTGGGAAAATTCGGATAACTTTTTCTGAGCATTGGCACCATAATTGAGGACTGCCGTTTGATTCGTCACATCGATTTGTTTAGCCAAAGCTTCTGCCTGAGTTCTTTGTTCGGGCGAAAGCTTTGCTAAGCTTGATTTTGCGTCTACTTTTTGCGGCTTTGTGTCAGCCGGATTGCCACTGAAAGGCGTTGCTAATAAATCGTCGTAAAGATTATTTGATTGTTTGTCTGTTTCACTCATTTGTATCATCACCATCTTTTTCTTGATCAGTCTTCGTTTGATTAGCAAGGTAGTCTTTTTGAATTTGACTTAATTGATCCTGCATTTGTGAGACCGATTGTTCATTCTTGATATTAAAATCGGCGTGTTGGGCAGGTTTGTTGACCGAGTCCAACGTTGAAGAAAGATCGGAAATATCTTCGGCCACAAAATCTGTGTAGTCATGTTTCATTTGTTCGCTTAAAGTAGCTAAAACCTCAACACTACGGTCTAAAACAGCATAAGTATCAGCAGTTTTAACTTCGTGGGTGTTGATCTCTTGATATTTCTTGGCAATTTGAACGCTGTTTGGTAAGTGCTTATAAAGAAAATCGGCCGCTTCTTGTAAACGTTGTGGTTCTTTAACAAGCGCCGCAAACATTGCCTTGGCTACTTCAAGTGTATCATGATTCAGATTGATTGCACGCAACTTAGGCACTGCAGTCATGGTTGTTTCTAATTCAACGATCTGTTTCTTCGCATCTGACATTGTGTCGCGGAAAACGTTGATGTCAGTATCGCTTAAACCAGTTTGGTGATAATGGTTCAACATCTTGTTGCTGACGGGTGTTTCGAATGTTTCCGTGACGGGTTTCTGATTTGATTTCATGCCAACAAAGAGAAAGGCGATGAATGAAAAGAAAAATGTGCAGATGGCTAAGTTAAAGACATCACCGTCGACATTGTCAGACATCGACAAAAGCGTTCCTAATCCGGTACAACCAGCCAGAGAGTAAAAGGTCCACGCAGAAAATTTACGGAACAAATTTTTGTCGCTTTGGTGTTGGATCGAGCGTATAATCAGCGCTGTTGATACTGCGAGCAAGGCTAAACTAGCTAGCCTGCCAAAGAATCCGCGCGGACCAGCGTTGATTCCATCGAACAGTATAAATCCAGCGACGATGATTGCAATTAGATATAAGATTCGGCGGATATTTGATTTTTTATTCATGATAGACCTCCATCACAACTTTCTAACCAAATTCTAGCATAATTTGAGAAAATCTAAATAAGGCTAAGGGTTGATTTTGGTCTCATGCTTACGGTAAACGCTGGATTGTTTGTGGATATTTTGTTTGGTTCCGGCGAAATTTGTGGTGGGAACTGGGAAACTGCTGTGGGGACGGCTCCAAGCTTTTGGAAGGGCGCCAAAAGTTTTCCGCCTGAAATGTGAGCTCCGGAAAACCGCCGGATCTCACACTTCCCCTTTCTGTAAACTCGCAAAGACCGCTCGTTAACAGAAATACCACTGCAGTCCCAGTTCCCACCACAAATTTCGCCTCGTCTATTCGAACGAGAGCGATAATATTTAACGTTGTAGATTTAATTTACATTTCTAATTCAAACAATATTTTTTAAACGTGTAAAATGAAAGTTGGCAAACTAGACACACGACCAATTTAAAAATAGGCGCAATCTTCTGCTTAAAACGCGTTGTTATCGGGTTTTTGGACTAATCAGCGTCTATTTGAAAATTTGTCGTGTGTTAATATGACCGGATTTGAAATTCATCACATTTTTTATTTTGTTATTCAGAGTAAAGGCTACATTGTAAATCAACTTCCAGGAACCCAGCTATTCATTTCCTACACTGAACTAAATTAAGTTTAGGGCGAAAGTGCTGGGGCAGGTAGTCGTGGCGGTCCCACCGCCGCAGTCTGCCTGCCCCAGCACTTTCGACCGCAGGTAGATCAAAACTGAAACCACGTTCGTTTGAATTTACAATTTTAAACAGAGAAGTATACTTAATTCAGCGAGATCAGAATGGATTTGAAATATTAAGCGAACTAAAAGTAAGAGAAAATGATTTACAGCCCTGATTTGATAAGGTATGATAGTAACATTGTGGAAAGTGTGAAAACGATGAGTGAATTTACCGAGAAAGTTACAGGCGATGAGTTAGTTTATCATGGCCATATTATAGACGTGCATCATCAGACGGTGGAGTTACCTAATGGCAAGTCTGCGCAACGCGACATTGTCCAGCATCATGGTGCTGTTGCAATCCTTGCTTTATTGGATCGGGATCACGGCTTTTTTGTGCGTCAGTGGCGTGCCCCTTTGCAACATGATACTTGGGAAATCCCTGCTGGCAAAATTGACCCCAACGAAACGGATCCGCTCGCGGTTGCCAAACGTGAATTGAATGAAGAAATTGGCTTTCAGGCAAAATCATGGCGTTTATTGAGTGCGTTTTATAGTTCGCCCGGTTTCGCGACTGAGAAGATGCATTTATATTTGGCGACAGACTTGAGTGAGTTGGCTCATAAACGGCCTTTAGACGCTGATGAATTTTTGGAAGTGCAAGTTTTGAGCCTTTCAGAAATTCAATCGATTTTGCGGCGCTCGGATTTTATTGATGCCAAAACACTTTTAGCCGTGAAATATTGGGAGCAGTTAGAAAGTAGCGAGGTGGATCATGAAGGATAATCGCGAACCTGATACGATTATTGAGACGCGCAAATCTGGGGGACTGGCGGCCGAACCGAACGAGCCGCAGCAACCAGAAAATGAACCACATTTATCACGTGTCGCCCGTAAACAAGCACAACGCACCGAAAGTGAGGATCCGAAGTCAGTTCGCCATCCTCTGATGCGTCGACGTTTGAATTGGGCGATTGCTGCGGTGGTATTGCTGATCGTGGTCGTTTATTTAGTTTTATTTTTCGTGTAAAAAGTTTAACGGAGTCATTATTGGAGGATATTGAGTTGAAAATTGGTATTTTAGTCCCCATGGCCGAAGAAATCGGTCTTTATCAAGCAGAATTGAGTGCTGTGAGCACCGAAACAATCGCTCAAATTGAATTTACGATCGGTTTATATCAGGGTGCAGAACTGGTTTTGGCTCAATCCGGAATTGGTAAGGTTCAAGCTGCAATCACGGCAACGATGTTGTTTGATCATTTCGACGTGGATATGATCATCAATTCAGGCTCAGCTGCCGGTGTCGCACCAAATTTGGCCATCGGTGAATTAGTCTTGAGTGATCGCTTGGTTTATCATGACGTTGACGTGACGCGCGGCGGCAATTACGAATTAGGCCAAATTCCAGGTCATGGATTATATTTTAAAGCCGATCAAAATGTGTTAAAAATCGTGAGTGCTACTGCTGAAAAATTAGGTTTGAAAACAATTAACGGCTTAATTGCGACGGGTGATCAATTCGTTGCTGATCCTAATCGTGTGGCGGCCATCAAGCAGGAATTTTCTGGTGTGGCTGCTGTGGAAATGGAAGGCGCTGCGGTTGCGCAAGTTGCCGCAAGTTTTGGCAAACCTTTCTTAATTATTCGCGCAATTAGTGACAACGGTGATGATTCTGCCACGGTTAATTTTGACGAATTTGTTGTGCAAGCAGGCAAAAATGCCGCCCATTTATTATTAACTGCTTTACCAGCTTTACAAACATTAAAAGGAGACGATTAAGTTGACCCACTATTATTTTGATAATGCGGCCACAACTCCGATCAATCCAGATGTCGTTCAAGCCATGAGTGAGGCGTTGGCTGCAGATTTCGGTAATGCGTCGAGTACGCATTATTTTGGTCGGCAAAGTCATCACTTGTTAGATCAGAGTCGGCAAACGATCGCGCGCAGTATTCATGCCAAGACAGATGAAATTGTGTTTACCAGTGGCGGGACTGAAAGTGATAACACGGCGATTCTGAGTACAGCTGCTTCCTATCATCAAAACGGGAAACATATTATTACGACGGCCATTGAACACCCGGCTGTTTTGAATACGATGCATTTTTTGGAAAAATTAGGTTATGAGATCACTTATTTACCGGTAGATTCAAACGGCCACGTGACAGCAGCACAGGTACATGATGCCCTGCGTCCGGATACGATTTTAGTGTCGGTGATGCTGGGTAACAATGAAGTCGGCACCATTCAACCGATTGCTGAAATCGGTGTGCTGTTAAAAAATTACCAGGCTGTTTTTCATACCGATGCCGTTCAGGCGTATGGAATCTTGGATATTGATGTGCAGACGTTGGGCGTTGACTTGTTGTCGATCTCGGGGCATAAATTACATGGTCCTAAAGGCATCGGATTTCTGTATATCAACGAGCGTTTGGAATTAGAACCCTTCATGCACGGCGGCGAGCAGGAACATCTGCGGCGCGCGGGCACTGAGAATATTCCTAGTATCGTCGGTCTTGCCCGAGCAGTGGCAGATTTAACGCCACAACGTAAGCAAGAGAAGCGTGCGCAATTGCAATTGTTGAAACAAACATTGTTAGCTGATTTGACGGCTAAAAATGTGGATTTTGAAATTAACGGACCCAAACCAGAATTGGCGTTACCACACGTGCTTAATTTGTGGTTGCGTGGTGTGCCCACTAATCTGATGTTGATGAAGCTAGATTTGAAAGGCTTCGCGGTTTCTGGCGGGTCAGCTTGTACGGCGGGTAGTTTGGAGCCGTCACATGTTTTGATCGCGTTGACGGGTTCGGAAGATGCGCCCCAAATTGGCGAGTCGCTACGGATTTCGTTTGGTGACCAGAATACGATCGAAAGTGTTCACTTGTTGGCAGATGCGATTGCGGAAGTGACTCGTGATTATTTGCAACGTTCGAAATAGATAGGGATTGTGGGTAAGGGCAGTTTGAATTTGGATAGACTGAAAAGCTTGTTTGTGGTAATGGCAGTATGAATTTGCTCCAGAGAATGAACAGCTCACTTGTGGGGACAGCTGCAGAATTTTGGATGACCACCAAAATTTGGATAGTTTGAAAGGTTTGTTTGTGGTAATGGCAGTATGAATTTGCTCCAGAGAATGAACAGCTCACTCGTGGGGACGGCTCCAGGATTTCCAGAGACCGGAAATTCTTCCGCCTAAATTTGGAGCTCTTGCAAAACCGGCAAGATCTCCAAATTTCCCATGCTCTAAGCGACGGTGGACCATGTCGCTAAGAGCATTATCACAGTGTGCTGTTCATTCTCTTCCGCAAATTCTGTGGTCCATTCTAGCAAACAAATTTGGATTCAGAACTGGACTTTCTACCGTACCAAGCTTTTATGAGCAACTTAATTTTCTTGGTGGCAAAATATCAAACAGGATTATATTTCATGCGACAAAGTATTTGACGCTGAAATTAAATCATTCCGCCCAAACCCAGTTATTCTGAGTTCTCCACTAAACCAATTCCAGTTTAGGTCGTGACTGCGTGGGGCAAGTGACGACACTGTGAAACTGCTGTTGCGACAGGGCCATCGTCGCTTACAGCAGGGGCGTATTTCGAGATTTTTCTCAGGAGCCGCACTTGCGACGGAGAAAAAGCTCGAAATCGAGGTGGAAGACTTTCCCCAGAATTTAGGGGAAAGCCTGGAACCGTCCCCACAGTAGTCAGTCACTTGCCCCACGCAGCCACGACCGGAGGTAGATCAAGAATTGAATCTGGTTAGTCCTGAAACCCGCTCATACAATTTTGCCAGTTTACTTTTGGATGTTATAATGAATCTGGAATGTTTACTCAAATGATGAATAAAGAGGGATTCAAGATGGCAAAAGATGAAGTTAAAGTTTTAGGCGACGAACGGGTTTTCAAAATCAGTCCTAAAATCAAAAAATATGCACTATTAGATGTTGGGTTTATCAAATCGAATCGTGGCCGTTTCCAATTGGAACGCCCTTTGAATGGCGAAACGCCTTATGGTGCCAGCTATAAACTCAAAGTAACGATCGGTGAAGACTTAGATACGATCAAAATGGCAGTCACTGATCCAAGTGGCTTAAAAGCCGTTAATATTTTTAAAGATGAAAAAAATGTCAGTGTTGTTGAACAATTTAATTTTCAAATCGAAAACTTAATGGAGCGCGATATTATTGTTGTTGCTCCCGCATAGTAAAGGAGCAAATTGATTCATGGATAATTCTAAGACCCGCGTGATCGTCGGGATGAGTGGCGGCGTTGATTCGTCTGTCACCGCACTATTATTAAAGCAGCAAGGTTACGACGTCATTGGTGTCTTCATGAAAAATTGGGACGACACGACAGACGCCGGTTTTTGTACGGCAACGGAGGATTATGAGGATGTGGCGCGAGTTGCCGACCAAATTGGCATTCCTTATTATTCGATCGACTTCGAAAAAGAATACTGGAATCGT
This sequence comes from Lapidilactobacillus mulanensis, assembly GCF_003946215.1. GTDB lineage: Bacteria > Bacillota > Bacilli > Lactobacillales > Lactobacillaceae > Lapidilactobacillus > Lapidilactobacillus mulanensis. The sequence continues at coordinate 13,748 of NZ_RHOW01000020.1, read as the reverse complement.
GTTTTCGAGTATTTCTTAGATGAGTATCGCCATAACCGCACACCTAATCCTGATGTGATGTGTAACAAAGAAATTAAATTCAAGTCGTTTTTAGATTATGCATTGGAAATGGATGCCGATTATATTGCCATGGGTCATTACGCGCAATTAGAGCGCGATGTCGATGGTACGGTTCACTTGATTCGTGGCGCCGATGACAATAAAGATCAGACATATTTCTTGAACGCCTTATCACAGGATCAATTACAAAAAGTGATGTTTCCAATTGGCGGTATGCGTAAGCCTGAGGTACGAGCAATTGCTGCAAAGGCTGGATTAGTAACGGCTAAGAAAAAGGATTCGACTGGGGTTTGTTTTATTGGCGAGCGCGATTTCAAGAAGTTTTTGAAGGAGTTCTTGCCTGCACAACCTGGTCAAATGGTCACACCTGACGGCGAAGTTAAAGGTCAGCATGATGGCTTGATGTATTACACGATCGGTCAGCGCTCCGGCTTAGGTATCGGTGGTAGCAGTGATTCGAGCGAGCCTTGGTTCGTTGTTGGTAAAAATATGGAGAATAATACGTTGATCGTTGATCAGGGCTTTAATAATCCACTTTTATTCGCGACAAGTTTGGCTGCATCGAATATTTCTTTCGTAACCGGTGCTGCGCCTGCACAAACGTTTCACGTGACTGCTAAATTCCGTTATCGCCAAGCCGATGTCGGTGTGACAGTCGAGATGAATGATGATGGCACTTCTGCAACGGTTGTTTTTGACGAGCCTGTTCGCGCAATCACGCCTGGCCAGTCCGTTGTTTTCTACGACGGCAGCGAGTGTTTAGGTGGCGGCGTGATCGATGTTGCGTATGACCATGCAAATGTCTTACAATATGTATAAGCATAATAGCGTGTTGGCAACTGTTTCAAAATGACAATTGTTAACATGTTACAATTAGGCTGCTGACAATTCTGTCCAGCCTTTTTCATTACATAAATTTCGAGGATGGGTCAATGACTAAACTTTTTTTCGTACGACATGGGAAAACACAATGGAATCTTGAGGGACGTTACCAAGGCGCAGGCGGCGATTCACCACTACTACCTGGCAGTTATCATGATGTCCATAGCTTGGCGACTTATTTATCATCGAAAAGAATTAAATTTCGGGCGATTTATACGAGTCCTTTATTGCGAGCAGAAACGACGGCGGTTTTTTTAAGTGAAAATTTAAATCAAAATCTGCCGATCAAAATCAATCCAGGCTTGCGCGAATTTAATCTCGGCATCATGGAAGGCAAAACTTTCAAAGAAGTCGAATCTAAATACCCAGAGGCAGTCGATGCCTTTCGCAATCATCCAGATTTATTTGAGAAGAATCGCGTACAGGCAGAAACGTTTAGTGAATTGATTTTGCGGATGCGGGAAGTGATCCTGATGATTGCCAAGCAGTATCCCGCGGACAGCGATAATATTTTGATTGTCAGTCATGGTGCGGCACTGACTGCGTTGATGCAGTCTTTGATTGGCACGCCGCTTGCAGATCTGCGTAAAAATGGTGGGCTGACGAATACCAGCTTGACGGTTTTGGAGACGCAAGATTTGGGTGCGCATTTCCGGAAGATTTTGTGGAATGAGACGGCATTTTTGGGGAAGAAATTGGATAAAACGGATTCGATTTAACGTGCGAGAACTTGAAGGCTTTGCTTGCGTGCGGTAGGATTTTGTTCGGTTCCGTCAGAACGCTCCAGAAAAAATCACTGCTCACTCTGGGGATGACTTCAAGCCTTTTGAAAACCGTAAAAGTCTTGAAGATCACCCTCGTTCTAGTGGGACTTTAGATTTGCGGATAACTATTATGGTGATCAACTTTTCTGATTTACTTTTAAAAATTAAATTAAGTCCCACAAGAACGATTTCACAGTGATCAGTAATTTTTTCTTCCGCGTTCTGACTCATCTCGGCAGTTTTTTAGTGGTTACTCTAGTTAACGTCTATTCCTGTGCGACTGACTTGTACCGCAACTGGTTTTTGTAGAAGACGAAAGGCGGATGTGATAATCGTTCAGATTTTTTTGAAAAACGATTCAAAGTAAAGGCAACAGTGTTAATCAAGTTTGCGGAACCCTGTTATTCCAATCCTAGTCGAAACGAAATAAGTTTAGGCAGAAGTTGCGGAAGAAAATAGTGGGATTGCAGTGGTATTTCTGTTAACGAACGGTCTTCGTGAGTTTACAGAAAGGGAAAATGTGAGATCCGACGGTTTTCCGGAGCTCACATTTTAGGCGGAAGAATTTCCGGTCTTTGGAAATCCTGCAGCCGTCCCCACAGCAACCTCCCACTATTTTCTGGAGCAACTTCTGCCGAAGGTAGACAAGGTTTAAATCTTTTATGATTACGTGATCCCATATTTTTAACAAAGAGGTTATCTATGAATCAAGAAATTCTCGACTTATTTAAATCCGGTGCGCACGAAAAGGCCATCATTGCGCTCACAAAATTGCTAGATCAAGATCCAAATAACGTCAGCCTGCTACTGCAGCTGGCGACGATGTTGATCGAAGTGACCGACCTCACGCAAGCTCGGCAAGTTTTACAGCGCGCCGCGGCAATTGCGCCGAAGCAGCCGGAGATTTTATATAATCAGGCAGTGGTCATGCACCAATTAAAGCAGGATGATCAGGCCATCGCGGTTTTGCAACAACTCGGCCAAACTAAATTGGCGGCAGATGCCAACTACTTAATGGCGGTGATTTATTTCGAACAAAATAAAAACCAATTGGCAACGGCTTTCGCGTTGACGGCAGTTGAACAATCACCGGATGAGTTGGGGACGAATTTATTATTGGCGCAAATTTTGGCGAAGCAGCAAGCTTGGGCACAATCTTTGAGTTATGCTAAAAAAGCGTACGACTTGCAAAGCGATAATGCAGACGCAGCGTTCGTATATGGTGCGGCACTTTTGAATCATCATGAGGAGATTCGCGGCAAGCAACTCTTGGAGCAGGCGCGTCAACTGGCGCCGAAGAAATATGAATCAGCTGTGCAATTGATTTTAACGGAGTAAAAAATGAAAACTATTCAAATGAATGTTGAATTAGAAGGTTTGATCGATGGCGTTCTGTACGAAAATCCTTCGAGTTTATTCAAAATCATTTCGGTCAAAGTTACCAAGAAAAATTTCGACTGGGATGATTCGACGATTATTGTGACCGGGAGTATCGGCGAGTTAAGTCTCGACGAGCGCTATGAATTTACCGGTGAGTTGGTCGCTCATCCTAAATATGGCCGCCAGTTTCAAGCTGACAGCTATCATTTGGTGCGCCCAGATTCTGAGAGTAGTTTAGTCAACTATTTTGCTAGTTCTCAATTTAAAGGTATCGGTAAAGCCACCGCGCAAAAGATTGTCGACACATTAGGTATGGGTGCCATTGACAAAATTTTGGCAGATCCATCGGTGTTGAAAGCTGTCGGGATCAAGTCGGCACAACAAGATACGATCCGTGATCAGCTGGCGCAATCTCACGGCACCGAGCAAGCGATGATCAGCTTGGCAGAATATGGGTTTGGGCCGCGGCTGGTCGATCAAATTATTTCGAAGTATAAATCCGATGCGTTGGCGGTCATTCATAAAAATCCTTATCAATTAGTTTATGACATTCAGGGAATTGGTTTTAAACGCGCAGATCAAGTGGCCGCAAAATTAGGAATTGCCGCCGATGCGCAAATTCGTATCGAAGCCGCATTGATTCAATTTTTACGAAATGATTTGGCGACGAATGGGAATACTTATTCTGACCCCAAGTCGGTCTTAGAAGGTGCCCTGGAATTATTGGCGGGGAGTCGAGCCGAAATTCCTAGCGATCAAAAGATTGCCGATGAATTGGTTTCGTTGGCAGCTTCTGGTGGCATTATTGTTGAAGAACGACGGATTTATTTACATTCGAGTTTTCAAAGCGAGTTTGAAATCACCGATCGCATTCAAAAATTAATTGCAGTCGAAGAAAAACCGTGGAATGAACGCGAATTTAATCGCGAACTCAAATCTTTATCCCGTTGGTTAAAGGTTGTCTATGATCAGCAACAAATTGACGCCATTAAAATGGCGCTGGATCATCCCTTAAGCATTCTGACGGGTGGACCAGGAACTGGGAAGACGACGATTTTGTCTGCAGTGGTGACCTTGTTTGCCAAGGAACATCATCTGAGTTTGGAACCGAAAGATTATGAAGACGAAGCATTTCCGATTCAATTGGCGGCACCGACCGGACGCGCAGCGAAGCGTTTAGGCGAAACGATCGGATTACCTGCGCAAACTATTCATCGTTTGTTAGGATTAACCGCCGTTGATGATCATCAATATTTGGAGCAAGCACAAGAAATTAGTGGGCGGTTGTTGATCATCGATGAAATGTCGATGGTCGATCAACAATTATTCCGAACGTTGTTACAGTCGATTCCTGAAGGCATGCAAGTTTTATTGGTCGGTGATCAAGATCAGTTGCCATCCGTCGGTCCAGGGCGTGTGTTCGCCGATTTAATTGCCAGCGAGTGTCTACCGACGACGAAATTGACGAAGATTTATCGCCAGTCTGCCGATTCAACGATCGTTTCGTTGGCGCGCGAAATCAATCAAGGCAATATTCCCGATAATTTAACGGCGAATTTACCTGACCGTTCGTTCATCGCTTGTCTACCTGGTCAAGTGGAACATATTGTTGAGCAAGTCATGCAAAAATCGATGTCGCGTAATTTTCCATTAGAAGAAACGCAAATTCTGGCACCAATGTATCGCGGTGTTGCTGGGATCGATGCACTAAATAATGGCGTGCAAGCGCTAGTCAATCCGCGAAAAACCACTGAGACGAAAGAAATTGAATTCGGTCCGGTCAAATATCGTATTGGTGACAAAGTGATCCAGCTGCAGAATGATGGTCAACGCGGCATTTATAACGGCGATATTGGCCGAATAACCGGGATCGAAGTGGCCTCGAAAAAAAATGATCAGCAGGCAAAATTGATCGTCGATTTTTCTGGTCAGGAGATTGAACTTGGTCCCGCTGATTGGCGTAATCTGAGCCTGGCGTATTGCGTGTCGATCCATAAATCGCAGGGTAGCGAGTATCAACTCGTGATTTTACCATTGACCATGCAAAGTCATCGCATGTTGCAACGTAAATTGTTGTACACGGCGATCACTCGAGCTAAAGATAAATTAGTCATGGTCGGCCAAAAAGAAGCGTTTGTGCAGGCAATTTTGGCGGAAGGCACCGAAAGACGCACGACGTTGGCCATGCGCATTCGTAAAATGCTGCAACCTGAAAAAGTGGACGGTGTGCAAGAAAAAAATGAACCGTCAGGTGATGCAAATAAAAAAGTGACGGCAATAACGGCCGTCACTGCTGAAAACGATCCAGAATCGTCAACCATTCAAGATCCACAAGAATTCCGATTGACCGCAAGTTTGATCGCGTCGGGAAATATTGATCCGATGATCGGAATGGCTAACGTGAAATTAGCTTAACTGAGTAAGGCCGTGCGAATTTTGCACGGCTTTTTTGATGACTACCGCAGTAAAAATAAAATAAATCTGGGTAGCTAAACAGGGCGTAGTTAAACGGGCTTTTCTGCGGACTTAGTGCTATTCTATGTGGGAAGAATACGTACTCAGAAGAGGCTCGATATGGCAGACAAATTAATGAATGCGATCACTAAATTATATGAACGCTCATTCATGCGCGTTTTGCGCCGCACAGTCGTGATGCTATTTCCTTTTGCACTTCTCGGAAGCTTGGCAGCGGTGATGGCGACTTCGGTTTTGGCACCCATTGGATTTGCCAATCGGGTGTTTGCGATTAACGAGTGGTTGCCATTCGCAACTAAAATAAGAACCGCTTGTCTAGATTTAAGTCAGATTACGCTGGGATTTATTTCTGTACTGGCCGCTTTTCAAGCTGCTCGTTATACGACGAAACTTTATCAACATGATAGTCAGATGGCCGGTTTGACCGCACTTGTGGGCTATTTGTTAGTCTGTTATCGATCAACTAGTCAACGAGGAATTGGGTTTGACTGGCAGTTGTTGGGGATTCAAGGTCTATTGCTAGGCTTGCTGTTTGGTTATTTGATTGGTCAAATATTTCGACGAGTGGGTGGTTCAAATGCACAATCAGCTGAAAAAACCGCCGATATTTTCGATCGTGCCTTTAATGCATTGCCCGCGATCGGAATTGTCATTGTGATCGGACTACTGCTTAATTATGCGTTAACGATTTTGAATCGTTATAGTGTGCTGGCAGAAATTATTACGCGCGTGTCCAATTTTGGCGTGCAACAACATGCCGTCGTTTCAACAATCATGATCGGTACTTTAACGACTTTGATGGGTTGGTTGGGAATCAGTGGGCCGTATGCAAACTTTGACTTTAACGCGGATCCCAGTGCGATTGCTAATTTAAATCAGGCATTAACGAAACATTCCGTTTGGGATTTACCAAATAAATATACCGTGACCACGCTTTTTCATAGTTTCGGTAGTTTTGGCGGGTTAGGATCGACGCTAGCTTTATTGATCGCGATTTTAATCGTAGCGCAACATCAGCATGTCTTACGCGTGGCACGGTGGTCGTTGGTGCCGGTGATTTTTAACAATAATGCGTCAATGTTACTCGGGATTCCGTTGTTACTCAATCCGCTATATTTAATCCCGTTTGTGGTGACACCGATCATTAACATGTTGGTCGCAGCGGTGGCAATTTATTTGCGATGGATGCCGCCAGTCGCATATCCAGTGCCTTTAGGAACGCCAGGCATGTTGGTTGCTTTTATTGGCACGGGCGGGCAATTCTCAGCGCTAATGGTTGGCTTGATTTGTTTAGTGATCGATGTGTTCGTTTATTTACCGTTCGTTCGTTGGTCAGAGATTATCGTCGAGTCACAGAAGAAAGCCGGGGAAGCCAATGTTGAAAATTAAATCTTGGCGCTGGAAAAATCACGGACTATTGTTGCTGGCATTAGTTTTCCTAATGTTTTTGACGGGGTCGGCCTATTATTGGACCCGCGAGAATGTCGATCAGCTGGCAAAATGGCGAAATTCTAGATTATCGCCAGTGATCATGATTCCTGGAAGTTCGGCCACAGAAAATCGGTTCGATAGTTTAGTCGCAAAATTAAACGAAACCGCGCCTGTGCAACACAGCTTATTGAAAGTTAAAGTTTATAACAGCGGTCAGATCATTTATAGCGGCCATATTCGCGCGAGGGATGATGAGCCGATTATTGTGGTCGGCTTTCAAAATAATCAAGATGGCTATGACAACATTAAGTTACAAGCGAAAATGTTTGATAAGGTGTTTGCGCAACTACAAGCTCGCTATAATTTCAATAATTTTAAGGCGTTTGGTTATTCAAACGGCGGTTTGATTTATACGGCATTTCTCGAGAAATATTATGATCAGTATGACGTGACGATGAAGCGATTGATGACGATTGGATCGCCCTACAATTTCAACGAAGCTACCTTGAATCACAAGACGCAAATGTTGGCGGATTTCATTGATCAACGGAAAAAATTGCCCACGGATCTGACGGTCTATTCAATTGCTGGGACCGAAAATTATGACTCGGATGGTTTGGTACCATTGGGAAGTGTGGAGGCTGGTAAGTATATTTATCAGGAGCAAGTGAAACATTATACGGAGATCACCGTGACCGGCGGTGACGCCCAGCATTCTGATCTGCCAGATAATCAGCAGATCGTGCAACTGATTCAAACGGATCTGTTAGAGAAAATTGATCGCAATCAATCAAGCGGAAAAGTGAATGCGACGCCGTGAAACGTGGGACTGATTTATGAAGGCTTTGTTTGCGTGTGGTGATAGTTAGTTTGGTTCCGTCAGAACGCTCCAGAAAATAGTTGCGCCTCGCTGTGGGGATGACTTCAAGCCTTTTGAAGCCCACAAAAGTCTTGAAGATCACCCTTGTTCTAGCGGGACTTGGGTTTAAGTGCAGAACTGAATTATTGCGCAACATATCAGAGATCATTTAGGAAATAATTTGGTCCCGCAAGAACAATTTCACTGCGAGTCGCAACTTTTTCTTCCGCGTTCTGACTCATCCTGGCGGTTTTGTAGTGGTTACTCTAGTTAACGTCTAGTCCTGTGCGACTGGTTTGTACCGCAACATAATTTTGTAGAGGACGAAAGGCGGACTGGATTATCGTTCCGACTTTTTAGAAGAACTATTCAGGGTAAAGGCTACGTGTTAATCACATTTGCGGAACCCTGTTATTCAGATCCTATTCTAAACAAAATAAGTTTAGGCAGAAGTTGCGGAAGAAAATAGTGGGATTGCAGTGGTATTTCTGTTAATGAACGGTCCTTGTGAGTTTACAGAAAGGGAAAATGTGAGATCCGGCGCTTTTCCGGAGCTCACATTTTAGGCGGAAGAATTTCCGGTCTTTGGAAATCCTGCAGCCGTCCCCACAGCAACTTCCCACTATTTTCTGGAGCAACTTCGGCCGAAGGTAGATTAATTATCCGACAAGAAAAAAAGCCACCGCGCATAAAATCAGCGCAGTAGCTTTCATCATATTTCAATTTTACTAAATCCAAAAAGGATGCTGCGCATTAACCGCCGAAATCTGGAAACGGTGCTTACCCATATCTTCGCCGTCCATCTGTCCATATTGCGCAGGTTCGATCTCGTAACGGATCTGATCGGCCTTGAAAAGATGAACATACGGACTCTGCAAATGATGACCATTCGTTAAAATCTGGCCGAACAGTTTGAGAAAGCGGGGCGTACTTGGTTTCTCGATCACGATCAAGTCGATTTCGCGTTCACGTGGATCTGCAGTCGGCACAATTTTGACACCACCACCAAAGTAGGCGATATTGGTCATCGTGGTCAGATAAGCGTGCTCGAAATATTCGGTCTTTTCGCCGAAAACGGTTAGCTTAAAAGGTTGCTGCCGTTTAAATACGGTTAAAATATTGGCGATGTAGGCGAGATTACCAATATGCCAACGATTCAAATTAGTTTTGGTAGTCGAATTTTCAGTCAGATGAACCACATGCGCGTCGAATCCGATCCCGAAATTATTGATCAGAAACTTTTGTTGGCGGTAAATTGGATTTTCGGAATCGGTAATGTTGACGTCGAAAATATTTAAGGGCGTTGCTTGTGTGGTTTCCTTGAGTTGTTTGACAAATTCGCCGGCGTTTTTAGTTAGATTCAAGCTGCGTGCAAAGTCGTTGCCTGAACCAGCTGGAAAATAAGCAATTGGTGTGTTTGGATTTTCTGAACGACGCACGCCGTTTAAAACTTGGTTGACAGTGCCATCGCCGCCGACAACGATCAAAACAGTTGGAGCGGTCGCTTCGGTCGAAATTTTTTCGGCGAGGGCAATGGCGTGACCGGCATATTCGCTGATGTGCGCGGTGTAATGGATCTGAGCTTGTTTAAGTTCTTGTTGTAATTGTGGCCAAACTTCGGCAGCTTCACCACTGCCGGCTTTAAGATTAACAATAACGATGAAATTGGGCAAAGAAATTCCCCCCGAAAATTTTGAATGTACTAGGATAGTTGGCGTTGAGCGCAGTAAATAATAAATATTATAACATTTTTGAACAAAATAAAAGAGCAGGCAGACAAATTCGTTCAGCTGCCATGCTCTTTTGATTTTTAATTGGCTGAAATTAGCATTGGTAAAATTAATGGATGGCGTTCTGTGCGATCGAACAAGAAATCTTGAAGTGAATCGATGATGGCGTCGCGTAAAGCCGATTCCGTCACTTTTTCTTCTTCGGCGAATAACTTGCGCATCATGCTGTAAATGCGTTTCTGGGCGCTTTCGATCAGTGGACCAGATTCGCGCATGTAGACAAAACCACGCGATAAAATATCGGGTCCTGCCAAAACTAGTTTCTTCTTGTAATCGATCGTGGCAACCACGACGACTAAACCTTCTTCGGAAAGAATGCGACGATCGTGGAGAACGACGTTGCCGATATCACCAATGCCACTGCCATCGACGTAAACATCGTCAGCAGGGAAGTGACCCGCAACGCGCGCGCGATTCTTGGTCAAGGCGAGCATGTCGCCATTTTCCAAGATGTAGCTGTGATCCAATGGCACGCCACAGAGTTCGGCGAGTTCGGTGTGAATTTTCAACATCCGGTACTCACCATGAATTGGCATGAAGAACTTAGGCTTCATTAAGCGCAACATTAATTTCTGTTCTTCTTGGCCACCATGACCAGAAGTATGAATGTTGTTGACTTTACCATGAATCACGTCAGCACCAGCTTCGGAAAGTTGGTTGATCAAATGATTGACGCTGATCGTGTTACCAGGAATCGGATTACTTGAGAAAATAACTGTGTCGCCAGGATTGATCGTGATTTGACGGTGAGTCCCGTTGGCGATCCGGCTTAAAGCGGCCATCGGTTCACCTTGCGAACCTGTACATAAAATCATGACTTTGTTAGCAGGCAATGAATTGATTTCGTGAGCGTCAACGAGCACGCCGTCTGGAATCTTCAAATAACCGAGCTCTTGGCCATTAACAATGGCCGTTTCCATACTACGCCCAAAAACAGCGACCTTGCGATCGTGCTCGATTGCAGCAGTAATAGCTTGGGCAACACGCGAAATATTTGAAGCGAAGGATGCAAAGATAATCCGACCTTCGACACCTTCAAAAATATGACGGATGGAATTACCAACAAATCGTTCTGATTTGGTAAAATTAGGCACCTCTGCGTTCGTTGAGTCCGACATTAATAGAAGGACACCATCTTCACCTAAACGCGCCATACGCTGCAAATTAGGGGCAGGTTGGTCGCCAACAGGCGTGAGATCGAACTTAAAGTCACCAGTTTCAACAATGGTACCTTGAGGTGTGTGTACAGCAACACCTAACGTATCTGGAATCGAGTGGGTCGTTCTGAAGAAACTGACACTAACTTTACGATATTTCAAAACAGTATCTTCACCGATTTCGTGAAGTTCCGTCGTGGCTAATAAACCATGCTCTTCCAACTTGCCTTTGATCAATGCCAAAGCCAGTGGGCCAGCGTAGACAGGAATATTAGGAATTTGTTTCAATAAGAATGGAATACCACCAATGTGATCCTCGTGCCCATGGGTGATAACCAATGCTTTAACTTTGTCGATATTTTCGGCAATATAACTATAATCGGAGATGACATAATCAATGCCAAGTAATTCGTCTTCTGGGAATTTGATCCCCGCATCAATGATGATGATCTCGTCTTGAAATTGGACACCATACATGTTCTTACCAATTTCGCCGAGTCCACCAATGGCAAAAACGCCGACTTCGTTATTTTGAATTTTAGGCTTTTTGTTGTTCATTAATTGAACTCCGTCAGCTTAAAGTCGGGACTTTTTTGCTCGTAATCCAAGAAATTACCGGTTAATTCTTGGATCAATTCGATGTTATAGTCCGTATTTTTCTCAACGAGTGCACGAGCCTCGATTGAAGAATTTGCTTCCAGATAAATGGCCTGAGTGAGTTCGCGTTGAGGATTGCGAACTTGGTCAGGTTGATATAAGACTTTGAAAATCAATATAAAAACTCCCTTGTTTATTAAAGTTTATCCGCTCGATTGGTTGCGTAAAGCAACAGTTATGTTGATATTATCATATATTTTTGTGATTGTACACTATTCAGAGCGCGAAGCAACACGGTTTGAAATCTACGACTAAGATAACAAAAACTGAAAATTTGTACTTAAATTTTTGGTTTTTGTTTCTTAGACGCTAGATTTCAGTGCTGCTGAGCGCGTTTTAGTTGGAGTGTGAACAGCCATGGGTTGAAAGTGAGCGCGTTTTGACACGTTTGAATAAAAACCCATTTTGTCTACCTTCGGTCTGCACGACTGGGTGGCTGGCAGTTCGCTGTGGGGGATAGCTCTCAGCAAATTACAAACCAAATTGTCTTCGAGCACGATTTGAGCCTTTTCCGAAGCCCACGCAAAAGTCTCAAATACGCCCCCTGCTGTAACCGAGCAAAAATCGCTCGCTAACACCAGTTTCACTGCGACTGCCAGCCACCCAGTCGCGCAGACCTATATACTGCAGAAGTGTGGGGGATGAGTTTGTGGATGCTTTTTGTAGTGATTTAGCAAATTATTGGAAGGAATAATTAAAAAGGTTGATTTATTAACCTCTGTAAGCTATCAGACTTTTTTTAATCGATTATATTTGTTCATTGATCTTGAATTTTGACCACTTAAACAAAACATTTACCCCGAAATCGGTCAGATGTGACCGATTTTCTTGAAACGTAACTCATTAAAAATAGCCGTTCACTTTTGAAAGTGGGCGACTATTCTTAATTTAATTGCGTTCACTTAAATCCTTGATCCGATCAGAATAGCTTTCAATGAAAGCAGCCAAACTGTTTTTATCTTGTGTACTTAGCTTGCCAATGTATTTCACGCTGAAGTTGTGCCAATTCCGTATAATTGCGGCGCTTCTAATATCAATATAGGATTGTTTATCTAAGCCGATTTTGCGCCAGTTCCATACCGGAAATAGTTGTGCTTTGATATATTCGGATTTGTGGTCATATTGGCTGGTAATTTTGAGGATCGTGGTCGATTCATCGTCGTGAGTCAATATTAAAACCGGGCGTATTTTTCCATCTTTAGCATAAATATTAGCCGTTGCAACCGAAACGATGGCGTTTGGCTTGAGGTGATCAGTCATCTGAGAACAAGAACCTTTCCGCATCGGCATCATTATCGATAATTTTTGGTTGCTTATTTAATGGCTCGATTGCTTTATTAAGGCGTAAATTTGCGAGTTGATCTTCTGTTAGCGATAAATCAAATGGGATTTTTCCTTCGGCAGCTACTTTTTTATATAACATATTGAGCACCGTCGTTGGCGAGATACCTAATGCTTCAAAAACGGCTTCGGCTTCTGTCGCGGCTTTTGCATCAACGTTAACTTGAATACGTTTTTTGTTCGGGGCAAGATTTGTCATCCTCATCATCTCTTTCTTTACTGATATTATACTATCATATCAGTAGGTAATCAAAAAATATTGTTTATCTTAAATGCTCTAGTTTAGTTTGCAATGATTCATTAAAAATAGTTCGGATGATCGTTTTTAATAGTGTTTCTTTCACTGGGCATTTATACTGAGAATATAAGTGAGGTGGTTGAGATGTGGTGGCAAATTTTATTAGTGATCGTTGCGGCGGTTGTGGTTTATTTCGTCGGCCATCATCTTTGGTTGCGTCAACGGCAGATTTCTTATCAGAAGTATCTTGATCAGCAGGTTGAGTTGATCATGCCTGCGTTGGTGCGCGTGATTCCGCATTTGTTGCCGGATTCGTTGAAGAGCGCAATCCCGGTGTCGATCTGGCATCGCGATGTTTTGATCTACGAATATTCTGTGCAGTTGTCTGATAACACGCCGATCGTGGCGACGGCGGCACAATTAAGCGTGATCCTCAATGAAGCACCGGGTTTAAAAGCACGCTTGGTCGTGACTGAATGTTGGCAACGAGACACCTGTTTCCACTTCGATGTGGCTTATTTGAACAATCCAGAAACCGTCGAATATGTGGGTGACATGGAAAAAATCGCCGAAGTCGACGAAAAACAATCAGAAATTCATAATTCATAAATAAAAATTAAAATAAATGAAACGTTATCGCCCTGAAAAAGGGAGTGTACAATATTTTGTGTAAATAGTAATTGAAAAGGGAAGACCTTCCCCGTATGATTAAAT
>NZ_RHOW01000002.1 GCF_003946215.1 Lapidilactobacillus mulanensis | reverse complement strand
TAATTTTTATGAGGAAACTGTGCTGGTACAAGGCCCGAGGGCTATTTGTGTACTTTCAACCTTTAGTGGTTAAAAATAAAAATAAAGTACTACCGTTGACTGGTCGAGTGAAAGTATATATTCCTAAACGCTATTATCCGGAACAATTGGGGTGGTATCTCAATAAAATTCCTAGTCATACTGCATACTCACTTGATGTAGAAAACACTTCTAAGTTTTTTCAAATAGTTACAGATCCAGATGATGCAGACATTGCATTAGTGAGAATTAATAGTCCTGAGCGAGGTTATGTCAAATATAATGGTTACGACCCAAATCGTGTCAGTGACACGGATAATGGATACTTGCCGATTTCATTGCAATATTTACCATATGAGGCAAAATTGGCACGTAAGGTTTCAATTGCAGGTGATAGACGTGATGGTCAGGTTCTTAACAGAAGTTACTTTGGAAAATCAATTGATACAATTAATCAAAGTGATTTAGAGCAGGTAAGAGCTGTTCGAAATCGAATGGGCAACAAACCGGTGATTCTGTCAATTGATACGTCAAATCCGTTCGTAATCTCGGAGATTGAACCGTACGTTGATGCAATTTTACTTGATTTTGGTGTTGATAGCCAAGTCATCTATTCGTTGATTACTGGAGCATCAGAGCCTTCTGGACTTTTACCATTCCAAATGCCAAAGAATATGGACACTGTTGAGACTCAAAATGAAGATACCCCTTTTGATATGATGACGTTTATGGATGAGGAAGGTAATTCATACGATTTCGGATACGGATTGAATTTTTCGGGTCGTATTACTGATTGGAGAACAACGAAATACACAAAGGATGTGTATTAGTATCCTTTGGGCATGAGTAAATTCACGGGAATTTGAAGCTTTAAAATTCCAAATCATCCAGTTTATCCGCCATCGACTTCTGCGTATTAGGGTATAAATGTCCATAAGTATCAATGGTAGTTGTTATTGAAGCATGTCCCATGCGCACTTTGATTTTCTCAGGTGACTCACCATTTTTGATCAAAAGTGCAACATGTGAATGGCGCAAATCATGTAGTCGAATTTCCTTTAAATCGTGTTCTCGAATAATTTCCTTCAGTATGCGATAGAAGTGGTCTCGATGCGGAATCACTTCGCTATAACTAAAAACAAACAACTTATCGGGTTGGTTGGCAAAATGTGCGCGCAGATATTTGCGTTGTGCCTTTTGCCAATTTTTTAACTCCTGAGCTAGAGCACTATTAATCGCAATTTGACGGTAACCCGCCTTGGTTTTTGGTGAGCCGACAATACTTTCACCCTTTAAGAAGTACATCGTCTTGTTCACGGTAATTTCTTGGCGATCGAAGTCAATATCATGCCATGTTAGCGCGATTTCTTCGCCGGCACGCATACCTGTCAAAAACGCGACTTTAAAGAACAGGTAGAACGGCGCTTGTTCGACAGGATCAATGTAGGATAAAAACTTGGAAAATTCTTCCACCGTCCAAAAGTTAAGTTCATTCTTCTGTAAGGGTGCTTTTCTAACGGCTTTGACAGGGTTACTCAGAATAATGTTGTCGAAGATCGCCACATCAAAGATCTTTTTTAGGATAATCATAATCTTATTCACAGTATTTGGGCTTAGGAGTTCACCTGTTCTTTGTAGCTTCTCTTTTTTTAGGAGTGATTGTTGGTACTCCTTGATAATACTAGGGGTCACCTTCTTAATATCCACATCTTTAAAGTAAGGCAAAATATGATTCCGATAATATTGTTGCTGCATGGCAAGATAAGAAGGCTTATTGTTCTCCGTAAAGTCTGCAAAATAGCGCTGAGATAAATGGGTGAAGTCATCACTAGATTCTACCCGAATATTGCCATCACTGTACAAAGACTTAATTTTCTTTTCAATTTTTTCGGCTTGTTTCTTGGTGTCAATACTGTAGACACGTTTACGCTTTTGCTTGCCAGTTACAGGATTGATGCCGAGACTGACATCAACAATATATTGGTCTTTGGATTTTCTTAACGACATATTTACACCGCCTCAAATTATAAAACGACACCAATGATTTGAAATTCATCATCTTCAGAGATTTTGATCGGTTTGTACTTTTCGTTTAATGAAATTAGGGCATAACCCCGTTTGCTGATACTGATCTTTTTTAGGTAACTTTCGCCATTCAGGAAGGCAACGATCATCTGTCCATCAAAGATGTCGGTTGTTCTCCTAACAAAGATGACGTCGCCATTTTCGTATCGAGGTTGCATGGAGTCCCCATTGACGAGTAGGGCGAGATCGTAGTGATTTGGTAAATCGCCATAGACAACCACATCTGTAGGATTATCATACTCAAGTAGAAATTCTCCGGTACCAGCGGAAACGACTCCAGGGACAGAAATTAAATGCGGTTTGGGCATGGTTTCTTTAATGTGATTTGAGAAATCAATCAGGTTATCGGATTTACTGATCCAACCAAAACGATTCTGTTCGTCAATTTTTGTGTTGATGAAGTCAAGGGTTTGTTGTTTGTTCGGTTCATTCAATTCGTTAAAACGCGAGACAATATGATAATTGTCATTTGCCTCCGGTGCTCCCATTAAAAATGCAGTAGTTGTTTGCAGCGCCTTGGCAATTTTTTCAAGGTTCATAACGGGGATATCTGAAATTTCACCATTCTCATAGCGATAGATTGTCGTGCGGTTGAGGTTAGCTTTTTCTGCTAATGCATCAACGGAAAGTTTTAGTTGCTTGCGTTGCGTTTTAATGCGAGTTCCAATATTCATTGGCTTACCTCCACTAGTTTCTTTTAGTATACCTAAATATTCGCAATATTGCAATATGCATATTTGCGAATATGCGATTTATCTATTGACGATGTTTTGCTCCCATTGTACTATTAGGTCATCAAATGAAATTGCTTTCAAATGGAGGGGTCAAGATGAATCTAAAAAGATTACAAGACAAAATCGTCGAGCAGAATCTCACTCAAGATTATATTGCACAGGAATTAGGAATTAATAAAAGCACCTTATATCGGAAAGTTAAACGAGGAACTAATGGGTTTACAATTGGTGAAGTCGGTCAAATAAAATCAATTCTTGAGTTAAGTACAGAAGAAACAATGGATATTTTTTTTGAAGATTAAGTCGCATATATGCAACATCACTTATGGAGGTGAATCAAATGGAGCCACGAGAACTTGAAAAGGAATTTCTAACCGCAAAGGATATCGCCGAACTACTCGAAACAAGCATTTCAACTGCTTACGTGGTTATTCGGCAATTAAATGCAGAATTGAATCAAAAAGGCTTTCTCACTAAGGCAGGTCGAATTGCAACAGCGTACTTCGAAAACAGATATGGCATCGGCGACAAATAATAGTTATGACTTCACCCAGCACTTGAACGGCAATTCAACTGTTGGATTGAGGTTGTAAATCATAGGACCTCTACTTGATCTTTGAAAACTGAATAAAAAAAGGCATTCAAGTCGATGGACGACTCAAACACCTACATAATAACTGACACTTAAATTGTAGACTGTGAGAGCTCAAACGTCAACTGGAATGTTGCGGGTTGTGCACACCAATTTGAAAAAAACACAGAGTCGAGAGGGCTTAGTACACTTTCTCGCCGCGCTGTACAAAAAACTGCGTGCTACGTGGCCGAGCCACTGATTGGTTAAGAATACCTACTAGTACATTGAGCGGTATCGAACAGATTGCTGAAATTCAGATCTTTGATGATTTTAACGATGGATTACCATCGTTAATTTAGTGAAGATCTGGGTAGACTAAAAAGGAATCCGGTTCTGTAGCTTAACAATGTATGATAAGCGCGAAGAAATGAGCGGAGTCGCTAAGTTCCATACTACAAATAGAAAGAGGTATTGGTTATGGCTTTAGATAAAATTATCCCTAATATGACCACGAGTTTCGGAGAATTGCTTTTCCGCAAGCCACTTATCGATAAAGATGTTTATGTTCGTGAAAATAGTCGGCGAGTTCTTCAAGAGCGGTGTTATGAGTTGGCATCTTCAGTTCAAGGTGGCGCTATTGAAGTCTATATTCCAGCAGGAGCTGCGCAAATTTCGACCACTCATGATGGTGAACCAGTAAAATTACGTGGCCCTTATTTGACGGTACGAGCTAATGTCAGTAATCGAAATGTCGAAGGTCGACAAGCTAGAGCGACCTATGAATTGATCTTATCAGCACGCGCAATTCAACTGATCGGGGAGGAAAAATAAGATGGCCTATATTCAAGCAGAGAAGATTGACCCAAATTTTGAAGCAACTTTTGGAAAGCTTCTTTTCCAACGCATCAAGTATCAAGATTATGAAAGAGATATTGAAGGAAATGAAATCCTTGATCAGGTCACTGCCAGTCATCTTGAGCTATATTCTTCAGTTCAACATGGTGAGATTGCGGTGGTGTTGACCGGCGATGTGCAGGGAGATTTCAAGTATGGTGATGAGGTGAAAATGGAAGGGATCACCATTGACCCATATGCAATCGTTCAAGATACGAGTGGTTTTAATGTTAACAAAGGTTTTTCGACAAAAATCAAATCCTTGGTCAAGGTAACAAAAGCGGCAACTAGAACCAGCGTCCCATCGCAAAATAATAATAAGTCAGAGAAATAGATCGCGTGGCAGTTTTTAAAATAATAGTTAATAAGCACTTACTGAATTCTGAGTAGGTGCTTCATTTTTTGTGAGGTGTAGTTATGCAACAGATGTTAGGCATATACCTTGTTTCTAATGAGCATCAGGATGGGTCAGAAAATAATGGCGCCTGGTTTGACTGTCCACTGTCACCTGAGCTGATCAAAGAACGGCTAGGAACTTTAAATGTTCATGTGGAAGATTATGATTTTGACCATGAATCTTTTGAGCTAGATATCTTTGATAAAAGCGTTGAAGAAATCAATCGGTTATATCGTTTGATCACAGAAATATCGGAGGTGGCAATGTTATCTGGGCCAGCAGTTATTGCGGCAGGTTTGTTTACCAACTTTGATGATTTTGTTCATCACTGGACTGAATTAAAAATATATCCCGAAATTGAAGGCAATGCGGATTTAGGTCGTCATATTTTTGAAACAGATACAATACAATTGCCTCATGATATTTCTGACTATGTTGATTTCAACAAGTTGGGGCGCGATTACTTGATCAATGCATCGGGTGCGTTCAGCCGCATGGGGTATGTCGAAAGGCGTGCGTAATTATCTGAATCGGAGAGCGTCTTAAATAATTGATTGAGGTGATCTTGATGGGATTAGATATGCGAGTGTATTTAAAAAAATATGGTGGTTCAGATGGCGAATGGTTTCGTTGCCCGATTGATTTTGAAATGGTCAAGCGACGATTTCACACCTTAATTGTTTATTCGTACGAAAGCGAAGCCCCGTTTTCACTACAAACATGCTATATGGTTGATGAAATCAATGAAATATTTCGTCGCGCGGTACGTGTTAATGAAGAGGTATTGGAAATTGCGGATCAGTTGATTGCCTATGGCCTATTTCAGAATCTGGATGATTTTCTCAACAACTGGGATTCACTGAATATTTATCCGGATGTGACTGATTTTGAGAGTCTGGGGCAGTTGGCTCTGGTGGATAAATATAATGAAATCGATCCAGAAACAGATTTTAAAGTAATTGGTCAAGATTACTATACTCGATCTGAGGGAATCTTCACTCGTTTAGGATGGGTCGAACGAATGGGAATCAATGTCAGTTCTCGCTGAAATATGATAAATCAGTAGATGGCAATATGAGGAGGTGAAACAGATGCCTGTGAATTTAGTCAAAGAATTCAAGAGTTTTATGATGAATCAAGAAATTGTATTTGAAATGCAATCAGATCGTGAAATCACAATTTATCCAAAGAGCAAGGAACAGAAACGGGATGTCTATTTTTATGTGATGCATAAGTTTGCCGATCAGAGGCAGCTTGAGATTCACTATGATTACTCGCAGATGAGTATAGAAAGTAACGAAAGTCGAAAAATGGCACTGGAAGAAATAGAAGGATTCGCTCGTGACTTTCATAGCTTTATTGAGATCGATCATGGTAATGAAGTGAAGATTTTTTATCGTACTGAAGGCACACGTCGGGTCATTGCCCGGTTCGTTAAGAAATATTATGATCGTAAGTTCTTTTTGGATGAAAGTGCGACAGCCTCAGATTTTTTACACATCACCTTCAAGGCACTGTATGTTGACGGTATGGCTTTATCTGAAGATGTGTATGAATATTTCACTAAAAAGTTGACGGCAATCGCTGAATCGTATCATTCTGAAATATCTTTTGTGTCAATTAACGAAATTGTGGTAACAAGTCCTACAGAAAAGATCCGTCAGAGTCTTAAAATGCGTTTTCGGGATTACGAGAACGTTAAGGTGTATCGGGATAACGGAACCACTAATTATTTACGGATCACCTACGTTCTTAGTGCTTCGGAGGCAACGGGTTAATAAGTTGAGTTATGATTTTACAGAGGCAATGCTGGTAAAAACGACAGCGTTGCCTTTTTATTTTACTGAAGGGTTGATGTTAAGCTGAATGCACAAACTAAGGAGTTTCAAAGCTTTTTAGATGATCAAAACATTGTGCATGAGTTTGAATCGGAGTTTGAAGTCGTGATTTATCCGAAAAATGTTGAGGATAAACATCAAGTGTATTTGTTTTTGAGAAGGAAATTGATTGGTCAAGTGCAACTACGGGTTAGATATGATTATATCGCTTTAAAAACAGAATCTTATCAGCTGTACTGCGAAGCCTTAAGAAGGCTAAGAGTACTAGCGGTTAACAATGGCTGCATCCTATTCGAAAGCAGTAAAACGTCATTTACGATTTACTATCGAACGGCGAGTGCTAAACAGATTTTACAACAGGGCATCAAATCATACTATGATCGAAAATTCATGCTGGATCCGCAAGGTGAACGAACAGGACTACTCTATTTGCAATTGAAGCCACTATACGCTGACGGTGTGGCTCTAAATCAAGCAGAGCTTTTTGAAATCAGAAAAAGACTTTTTTCAGTGGCCGAGTTTTGTCATTGCCAGCTTATTCAAAGTAGCCAGTTTGAGTTTATGTGTTACGCGCCGAATCCAACGATTTTACAAATAGTCGATCATAAGTTGTCTTGTTATCGAGGGCTACAAATCTGGGATGAACACAACGATATTCGCAGGCTGAATGTGATTACGGAACTTACAAATAATATTGATGAAATGAGAGCGATCAAGAGATGAAAGATGGAATTAAGAATCAATTGTTGGCAGTGACTTTGAAGCACGCGCGTGAATTTCGAAAATTAACCCAGCAACAGATGGCGGATAAACTAGGAGTTTCTAGACAGACGGTCAGTGATTATGAAACCGGTAAATCCAGCCTGACGTTTAAGCAGATTCATCAGATTTCAGAGGTGTTAGATCTTGATCCTTTTGTGATTGCACTTGAAGATGCTAACTCGAAAAAAATTCGCGACGCAGTCAAACTTTCAAACAAATTGTCGATGAGCGTTAAACAATCGCGTAAAGAAATGAATCTTGTCTTATCGAAGTGGGTACGATCGAAACCAGATGACGCCGTTAAAGTGTTGGTCATGAAAGCTGCATTAACGACGTTGTGGGATGCATTTAGTGAAGAACAACGTGAATTATGGCGTATAACGTTAATATCCCAAGGATTTATTAGTAACTCAGACGATGTTTAAATATCATGGTCAACGTATCTTTCGCTACCATCAATATGGGCTAACACTGGGATTTTTGTCATTGTTTCTGCCGTTTGGAGTTAGTGGATTGATCAGTGGTTATTTTCTTCGGGATTGGTTGATCCTAGATATTGTGGCAACCACATTAATTGTAGTGATTGGAATTTGCCTAGTTTTATTTGTCGTGAGCCGTAATATCAAGCGTCGAGGAGTCTTTGCACAGGTTAAGCAGAAACAAATGTTGGCACGAATGATTCTTTCCAACAAGTATTATGAAATCAAGAAACGCCAGGATAGCGGTAAATCGAGAGAGAAAATTATCATGCCGAAAGTTTTCTATCGCTATGGCAAGAAAAAAGTGATCACTGAAATTACCATGCCAGCTGATGGTGGCCGTTTCCACGATCGTTTTCTCAAAATGGGGAAAACGTTTGAAGAAATGTATGTAGCGGATTTAATTGAAACTTCGCGTGAGATTGGCTACGTGACCTACAGATTGCTGTGTGATGTTGTTGGTAATCGGTACAGTCTTCAACAAGTCACAACTGAAGGGACACAAATCAACCTGATGAAAGGGACAAGTTGGAATTGGGATAAGGCACCGCATATGCTAATATCGGGCGGGACCGGTGGTGGCAAGACTTACTTCTTATTTTCTTTAATTTATAAGTTAATGCAGATCGGGATTATTGATGTTTGTGATCCTAAGCAAGCGGACTTGGCTGATTTAGGCGATATTCCGGCATTTAAAGGGCATGTTTTTACGACCAATGACTTTATTGCGCGTTGTCTTAAAAATGCTGTGAAGGATATGGAGCAACGTTATGCATATATGAAGAGCTTGCCGAATTATGTTTCCGGCAAGAACTACTCGTATTATGAGATGCCACCACACTTTGTGATCGTTGATGAATGGGCGGCTTTTATGTCCACTCTGAATTATTCAGAAAGTGATGAGATCCTGAAGGATGTTAAGCAATTGATCCTGAAGGCACGACAAGCTGGTGTATTCTTAATTATTGCGACTCAACGCGCCGATGCGGAAAATTTTGGTGGTGGGATTCGCGATAATATGATGTTTAAGGTGACCTTAGGACAATTGGCACCCGTTGGTTATGACATGATGTTTGGGGATGAGAATAAAAACAAAGCTTTTTTCAACAAAGATATTCGTGGGCGGGGCTATAAATACGATTCCAGTGGGGTGCCATCTGAGTTTTATGCGCCATTGGTACCTAGTGACTTTCAGTTTATGACTGAATTCAGAAAAATTCAACCGATGAAACCATTTATCATGAACAGCGCAGAGAAGAAAGAAACAGACGACTAGGAAATCGACAGTGTGGCGTGACCCGGACGGGAGCAGGTATCCTGCGGACAGTGCCGGCGGTAGCTTAAGGCACGTGTCTGGGTAGTGGAGGCCAATGTTTCATTGGCTGGAGCGTTAGCCACACGTTCGGGGCGCTTGCGCCCCGGACCTTCAACCCCCCTCTGTAACACGGGGGTTGAAGCCTAACATATTGACCTCATTTGATGGAATTAGCCTTGATATAACAGCAATCTTGGGTGTTCTAAAATGGGGCAAAAAATAGAACACCAAAAAAGAGGCGATCAACAACAAAAAATGGAACTATTAACAAATATCTCGCTAGGAAAAGCGCTCAGAGATTATCGAAAACGCAATAAACTTACGCAAGGGGATTTAGCTTTTCTATTAGGAATCGATCAAAAGTCGATCTCTAATTATGAAATGGATGCACGGTACCCTGAAGAAGAAGTCCTTGAACGTATCTATGGATATATGCCCTGGCTAGTCAATAATGGTAATCCGCTGGAATCGATTTTTGATTATGTTCGGGTACGTTTTAATAATCTTGACCCTAAGTTCGTGGTGACTAATATCCTAAACTTGAAATTAGATTTTTTTCAGGAAGATGAACGATATATGTTGCATTATAGTTCTGCGCTTACGTATGGCAATATTCGGGTCCTGTATAGCCCCGATAAGAAATCACAGGGTGTCTTAGTTGAAATGACCGGATCTGGTTGTCGTCAGTATGAATATTTGTTCGCGACAGACGGATTTACATGGACGAACTTTTTTGCAATTTGTTTACATTTCCAGGGTGTCTTTAAACGAATCGATATTGCCGTCAATGATTATCTTCCAATGTTAAAAATACCAGATCTGATTGAACGCTTGAATCGCTTCTACTATACGTCCAAATTTCGAACGATTAATTGGCATGGTGGGGTTCACACGCCGGTTACAATGGAACGTCTTGGAGAGTCTTCCGGCAGCACCATTTACTTTGGAGCCGCAAAATCTAATGTCAGGATCGTATTTTATCAGAAAAACTTTGAACAAGCGGAAAAATATGATGTGCTTCCTGAAGACTATCCTATTAAGAATCGTTACGAAGTTCGGTTCAGTGATGATTATGCGGAAGATGTTGCCTATCAGTATTTGTCAGAAGCTGATACGACGAATCTAGTTTTAGGTGTGATCAGTAATTACATTATGTTTCGCGAGAAGCCTCAAGATGAGTCGTTGTTGCGAAAAGATTGGGAAGTTTTGCAGGACTGGTTAATTTTTTTGAATGATGTTCCTGATGTTCACCTCACGATGAAACCAAAACAGTTTAGCGTTGAACGAACCATCAATGCCCTGTCTCATCAATATGGATCAGCAATTGCCATGGTTAAAAGACTCGACCGAGCAACAGGATCAAACTATATTGATAATATCGTCGATAAATCAGAAATGTCCAAACGACATGAAAAAATGTTAAAGGGCTATTTAGCGGAACATAGCGAGCTCATTGAAGATCCAAATTGGAGTATGGCATCAGATTGACAGTCAACTTGGTTGGCTATTTTTTTACCCTAAAAAATAAAGAGAAAGGAGTGAGAGTTGTGTTGATCGACACAAGTGTACCCGTCAAAACAAGGCTTGAATTGAAAAAGGAAACCGAACGTCTGGTTGATGGTTATCGAAAGCAAGGTATTGAAAGTATTACGGTTGATCAAGCGTTTCGCGGTCTTGATGAAGGTGATCTATTAAGAGCTTTTTCATTATTACAGAGACGAACCGATTTGATGCTTGAGTTGTTTTTTGACCATGAATACAGCGTTTATCGTTATCGTATGCGTTTTAAATAAAGGAGTAGGGGAAAATGAAAGAGACAAGAGCACGTCCACATAATGCCGTTGTTGGCTGTATCAATGGATTGATCATTTCGTTACCAATTTGGTTATTGATTTATTTTTTAGTGAAGTTATTTTTTGAATGAACAAACTGGAGGTTAGGTAATGAATCAGAAATTAATGAAAGCCCATAGTTTCAAACGACCATTGCTTGTTATCATCGCATTCCTATCGGTATTAATGGCTGCCTTTGTTAGTCAAGAAACTACGACGAAAGCGGCAACTGTAGATCTAAGTTATGGCGCTGGATATGAATCGAATATCTACACGCACTGGACCAATACGAACGGGAAAACTATTGACGAAGGTACGTTTATGTACAAGAAAATCGATGGACGAGAAGTATTCTGTGTGGATTTAGGTGGTAGCTTAGATTTTCCAACGAATCCTGGCTACGTTTCGAAACCCATTACGAGTGAACTGTATCAGAAGTTATCGGCCATTGCTTATTACGGCTGGTATTCGAATACGACCACCACAGACCCGAACAAAACAATGTTTACGCAGTGGATGATTTGGGAGACGTTGGGAAACAAACTTAATTCAGTTGATGACGCGGGTTATCGCGCTAACTACAGAGCCTTTAAAGCGATGGTCAACCCTAAAGTTGCGGCCTATAATAAGTTGCCTTCGTTTGCGGGTAAGACGATTGATTTGCAAGCTGGTAAAAGTACGACGCTAACGGATGCGAATGGCGTTTTAAACACTTATAATGTTAGTGCGACAACTAATACTTCCGGAGCAACCTACAAAGTTAGTGGGAACACGCTGACGATAACGGCTGGGGCCTCTGCAATCAAATCAGGTACGCTCAGCTTTCGGAAAAACATTGCGGCCGCTTATCAAGGGTCGGCTTTGTTATACACCAAAGCCGGTTATCAAGATGTGGCAAGCATGAAGCTTGATCCGTTAATTGGAGAATATAAAGTAAACGTCAACATCATCAGTGAAACCACTGTTGATCTTCAAAAAACAGATGTTGAAACTGGTGCCGCTCTTTCGGGTGTGACTTTTGCATTCACGCGTGATGGCAAAGACGCTGGTGCGTATACAACTGATGCCACCGGTAAGATTACCTTCAAGAAGTCTTTTGATCAAATGCTTGGTAAATGGACTTACAAAGAAGTCAAAACGGTTGCTGGTTATGAACTCGATAGTAAGGTTTATGAATTTGTGATCGGTAACGAAGATATTGGTAAGACGATTTCTTTAAAAGCAACTAACAAACGTTTACCTGTAACTATCGGGACGACTGCTCTAGGCGAGGCTGAGCACAAAAACGACGCCTTATCTAAAGTCACAATCAACGATACAGTCACTTATAAGAATTTAGTTGTTGGTAAGACTTATACCATTAGTGGTGTGTTGATGGACAAAGTGACTGGCAAAGCCGTTTTAGTTAATGGCAAGCAAGTGATTGCAAGTAAAACTTTTGTGGCAACACAAGCCAACGGATCGATCGTTATTCCCTTTACTTTTGACGCGTCCGGTTTACAAGGACACTCAGTTGTCGCTTTCGAGAGTGTTTCTAGTGAGGATAAACAATTAACAACTCATGCAGATATCAATGATGGTGGTCAAACTGTCGAATTCCCAAAAGTTGGGTTTCACACAACGGCAATGGGTGAGGCTGACCATAAGAATGATGCGTTATCTAATGTCACGATCAACGACACGGTTGCTTATACGAACTTGACTGTTGGTAAGACTTATACAGTTAAAGGGGTATTGATGGATAAAGCGACTGGCAAACCTGTTTTAGTTAATGGCAAGCAAGTGACGGCTGAAAAGACATTCGCTGCAACTTCTGTAAATGGTTCAGTAGTGATCACTTTTGTTTTCGATGCTACAGGCTTACAGGGACATTCTGTGGTTGCGTTTGAGAGTTTATATCGTGACGGCACAAAGCTTGGTACTCACGCAGATATTGACGATGACGGTCAAACAGTCGAGTTTCCAAAGGTTGATCTTCATACAACTGCAGTGGGCGAAGACAAACACAAAAACGACGCGTTATCTAAAGTAACAATTAACGATACCGTTGCTTATACGAATTTGACTGTTGGTAAGACTTACACAGTTAAAGGTGTACTGATGGATAAAGTAACTGGTAAACCCGTTTTAGTTAATGGCAAGCAAGTAACTTCTGTAAAAACGTTCGTCGCTAAAAGTGTAAATGGTTCAGTAGTGGTCACGTTCGTTTTCGACGCTACAGGCTTACAGGGCCATTCTGTGGTTGCGTTCGAGAGTTTGTATCGTGATGGCGTCAAACTCGGTACACACGCTGACATCAACGATACAAATCAAACTGTGGAATTTCCAAAAGTTGAAGTTAAGACAACCGCAACTAGAAATGGTAAGAAAATCGTTACTGCTGCTAAACAAATGACAGTTACCGATGTTGTCGAATATAAAGGCTTGACTGTTGGTAAAACTTACACGGTCAAGGGTCGCTTGATCGACAAGAAAACGGGTAAAGTGATCGCAACGAAAGAAATTACTTTCGTTGCCAAGACGGCCAATGGTTCTGTAGAAATCAAATTTGCTTTTGACGGATCGAACTTAGGTGGTCATGATGTTGTTGCGTTCGAAGACTTGTATCGTGATGGCGTCAAGCTTGGTTCACATGCAGACATCAATGATCAAGGACAGACGGTGCATATCAATGAAGTGCCGAAAATAACATTGCCACAAACCGGTGAGAAAACGAATCTTTGGTTATCTGCGATCGGTATTGGCATTTTGGTATTTGCGATTGGTGCATTTTTATTTTTTAAGCGTCAAACAAAATAGTTTCGAAAAAAATCATGATCAGTAATTATAGATCATGATTTTTTAGTTGTGGTGTGCTGCTGGAGAAAGTAGCGGGTTGATGGTGGGTGAATCTAAAATTTTAGAGGTGATGATCAATGAGTGAAGATCTATTATACGCATTATATCGGTTGCAGAATTCATTAGCCGAAACGGGTCATGATCAAGAATTCGTTGATGACTTGGAGCGTTGTATTGAGACCGAGGATCGTGCAATGACGATTGATACTGTTAGAAACATTAAATTGCAACATGGCTATACTGGCCGCTACAATCGTAAGTTGCAAGTGATCAACGACTTGCTTTAAATACTTGAAAACAGAGGTACAGTCATGAGAAAACAAAAGTATCAAGTTTTTGATTTAGAGGATTATACAGATGTGCTTGGCTATGCAGATTCGTTGATGGAAGTTACTGAACTAGCGCGTAAACGGAGCCGTGAGACTGATGGGGATTGTGCGATTTACTATTGTGAATTAAACGAGGACACAGATCAATATGAATTTCGTAAACGAGTGTTGGTTTGCATTGACCAAGATAGTTAGTAGTCAGAGGTGGTGATATCTTGAAGAAAGTGAAGCGTGAAAAGAAAAACTTTGATCCGGTCATAAAAGAGAAAAAGTTTAAGAAATCTAATATGCGAGGACTCAAGTTTACAATTCTTGGGTCTTTTGTTTTGATCATTTTAGTTGGCGTAATGGCAATTTTGATGAGTATTGCGGCGACTAATCGATCCGCGAGAGTTTCAAAAGAACTGGTCGCGGTACAAAAATTGGTGAACGTCAAAAAAGAAGAAGTCGCCACGTTGACGCCGGCAGTAACTGATTTTGTCAATAAATTCGTGAAGACCTATATTAATGTTCCGAGAACTGATGATGATTTTAAAGCGCGTGAGAAGGATTTGGAGACTTATTTTGCGAGTGGCTTAAAACAGGGTGATATGTTGGATCCTAATTCAACGCGAACGTTAAAATCAGCTGAAATTGTTGATTTTAAATCAGTCGCAGATGTGGATACAGCTTTTGTGAAAGTGACCTATGATCTGACCACGTATTCGCAAGTTGAAAGAGAAGTCATGGAAGGTAAAAAGAAAGTTAAAAAAATGTTTGAACAGTCCAATGTTTCAACAGCTTCTAATGTGCTCGCAGTACCAATTAAACAAAGTGGCAAAACACTGGCGGTAGTCGCTGATCCATATTTTACGGATTATTCACAGCCAACGTCTAAGAAGAAAGTCAATTCATTGACGACAAAGTTAACTGAGGACAAATTAGTTAATACAGCTACGGATAAACAGATCCATAACTTCTTGGATATTTTCTTTGCGAAATACACGTCTGCAAGCGATACAGATATGCAGTTTCTGATGAGTGATCCAGAGACGGTTCAACTTGATTTAGTTGGTTATACGGCAAAAAATTATAAGTCAGGCAAAGGCTTTATTTCAAAAGTTGATGTGCAGTTTACGGAACAGAATTCAAAAATTGTTCGTAACGAACAAATGACGCTTTATTTGAGCAAAAAAGATAGTACGTATTTCATTGATAAATTAGTACACAACTTAGGAGATGGCAAATAATGTTTACAAATATTCTGGCAAATTTACTTGAACAAAATGAGGTTATCGCCGCATTACCTTCGTTACAGCAACTTTATGACTGGTTGAAAACACAAGGCCAATTAGCGTTATATATGGTCTTGATCATCATTGGGGTTTCACTGGCATTTAAGAAAGAGTTTGGCAAAGCAGTCGGCGTTGTGATTGGCTTTGGTGCAATTGGTTTCGTGATGTTAAATCCAGACACGGTTATTGGTTGGTTCAAGGCTATTGCCAACTTACTTGGCGGTGGCGCTTAATGGCTAAGTATAATTATCGACAGATCATGAATGAGCCAATCGTGATCCAACAATTGACTGATCGATTATCGTTGCCGAAGCCAATTGCCATTTCAACGATCATCGTGTTTGGTCTGACGGCTGCGGTTTTATATTTTGTGTTTAACGATGTGATCTGGTTGATCAATGGCGTTGTCCCAGGGACTTTCATTTTGGTGTATTTGGGAATTCCTTACGGTGCCACTAAAATATTAGGTATGTTGAAGTTTGATGGATTGAAAATGTCTCAATACCTCTCAAGTCGGTTTAACTATTGGTGGCAAGTTAAACGTAAGCATAAACAAGTTTATCAAGGAGTTTTAGTCGACTCGATCGATGACGAAGTGATTTTCACGTCGGTTAAAAAAGCACAAATCCAACAAAGAAAGTAGATGACCCGTTTGCTTGTAGAGAATCCGTTAAGATATTTAAAAAACAACATTCTAATTTCGAACAAAAATGATTTTTGGGCTTATTATCGGGTCAATGCAGAAAATATCGCTGATGGAAATACCCGTTATGAAGACGAGAAAAAGGCGCTATTCGAACACGTGATCAATGAGCTTAAAAATCAACAAGAATTTCATTTGATGTTGATTCCGGAAAACTTAGATTTAAGATCACGCTTTATCGCGTTAAGTGATGATTTTGCGAAAGACCTAGATGATATTCCGGAACACTTTGCAGTCCGGCAGATCGAAGGATTAGAAGATGAGATGGATGTGGTGACGCGCCCTTCTTTTTATATTGGTGTGAAGTTGAAGTCGGTTGATGTTGCCGAGTCGGCCAAAGAATTGCTAAAGCAGCGTGTCAATTATACGTTACGTCAAATTTATGATCTGTTGGGTTATGATGTGGAAATTCCGGCCGAAGAATGGGAGAACGTGGATCGAATCGAAGAAGATGTTTACTTCAAATTGAAACCGCTAGATGTTGAGCGGATCAGTGAGGATGAGACAACTTATATTAATCGCTATCCCTATATTCGCGGGACTCGTCATGATGTTCAACAAGAGAGTTCACTACACGACATTGCCAATATCGCGAACACTAAGGTTGATCCGCAAAAGACCGGTTTTTTAGGGTTAAAGAACGTCAGTGATAGCAGTGTCGTTTCTATGATTGCAGTTGATCTATTTCAGCCAGACATGGAATATTCTCACTTGTTTAAAATTGCGGATAAATTTAAATTTCCGGTTGAGTTGAATATTAAAGCAAAGTTCGCAGAAAAGAAAGGTGCACTTGGCCTAGAGTCAAAAGTAGAAGGCTTGCGTAAACGATTTAAGATTCGTGCGCAAGAGTCACTTGAGATTACGGATGATGAAGGTAATCGATCGAAAGTTGATCGCTTCCTGACTAAAAGCGCACGTGATGAATTAGAGGCTGGATCTGAATTTCTCGATTGGATCGCGGTATTTACGGTTGCGGGCCGAACAGAAGAAGGGTGTAAAGTCCGTGGTGATATGGTAATCAGCTATTTGAATTCACGCAAGATCACTTCGTTTCGTCCGCTTTATAATCAGCTAGATTTATTTTATAAGATGTTGCCATCGGCCAGTATTTTGGACTACAACAAATGGTATCAGAATTCCACGGTTGAAGGCTTTTCAGAAAATCTATTCGCGGTCACCAACGTGCTCGGAAATAACACCGGCTGGGTGATCGGTCGGATCAATATGTTGTCATCTTCAATTGACGCGAATGAAGCCATTAGATCGAGTAAGAAATTAGTATTGTGGAATCAATTAGCAGCCAATAAAAACCTAAAAGGATCGGCAACTGCAAGCCCCCATATCGCCATCACCGGTGAGACTGGTAAAGGTAAATCTTTCTTATCCAAGGTCTTATTCTTTTATATGACCTTGATGAATGCAAAAGCTCTGTATATTGATCCCAAGAAAGAATTCCGTAAATGGGTGTCAACGTTTCTTGATAATCCAAAGCTGGTTGAGCAATACCCTGATTACGCAAAATTATTGAATACGTATCACTATATTACACTGGACGCAGACGATCCCAAAAATCATGGTGCACTAGATCCAATTGTATTTTTGACTGGATCGACTGCTAAAACTACGGCAACGGCCATGTTACGCGAAATCATCGAACGTGAGTATACGGTTGAAACCGAATTAGCAATCAATAAAGCTGTAGATAAGATTATTGAACGTCGTGCAGCTGGCGAGATTGTCGGTTTACTTGATGTTGTTGATTTGTTAGCAACGGATAAAAACAAAGAGATTTCCAACTTAGGTCACTTGTTTCAATCAAAAATCGAGAATACGATCCTTAGTTTAGGCTTTAGCCATGGTGAAACAAACGGTGTGAATCTTTCTAATCGGGTCAACATTCTGGAAATCACGGGTTTGAAATTACCAAACGGTAAATCAGATAAAATGACTGAGGTCAATCGCCAGAGTATCTGTTTAATGTTGCCGTTAGGGAAATTCTGTGAAAAATTTGGCTCTGATAACAAGGATGAATTTTCGGTTGAGTTCTTTGATGAGGCTTGGATTTTTTCTAAATCGATCGCTGGTCAAGAAATTCTGGAAGATATGAAGCGGGTTGGCCGATCATATAACAATACGCTAATTTACACGACACAATCTGTCAATGACATTAGCGCCGATGAAGGCGGTCAATTCGGACAAGTTTTTGCCTTTGACAGTCGAGAGGAACGCCACTTGATCTTGAAGCTACTGGATATTGAAGACAGCGAAATGAACATTAAACGACTTGCGAGCGCGGTTCAAGGCCAGTGTTTCTACCG
Organism: Lapidilactobacillus mulanensis; assembly: GCF_003946215.1. GTDB lineage: Bacteria > Bacillota > Bacilli > Lactobacillales > Lactobacillaceae > Lapidilactobacillus > Lapidilactobacillus mulanensis. Next base: position 81,706 of record NZ_RHOW01000002.1, on the reverse strand, counting down.
TGATATTTATGGTCACGTGGATATGATGACGGTCGACGCAACCTTCGCTGAATTGATGATCACTAATCAAACGGTGACCGCTAACAGTTCAAGTCGTGCTGAGGAACAGTTCAGGTAGGAGGACAATTTATGTATACAAAAAGAGTCGGTCGAAGTAAAAATGACGATCTATTTTTAAAAATAGATGAAGGTGGTCAATTTGGTCAGGTTTTTAAATTTGATCCGCAGGCAGAACGTGATTTTATGTTAAAAATGCTTGGAGTTGGAGCGGATCATCATAAAAGTTCTTCAAGCTAGGAGGTGAGAAACGTGCGTTTGACAAAAAGAAAAATAGAAGCGCTAGTTTTATCACTGGTGGTCATGATTTCATTTAGTAGCGTTGGTCAGGTGATCCATGCCGCAACAACGATTACTGGATATAATCTTGACAGTTATATGCCATACACCGGCAACAATTCTAGTGTGTTTGACTTTGGTAAGCATTTCGACGCAATAAGTGCGGTGATGAAAGCAATTGGCGTCTTTTTGTTTTCGGTAACGCGGGTCATTTATTCTGCCTTCGATACGATGATCGATAAATTATTGACAGTCAATATCTTATCTGATTTTGCTGGAACGGTTGGCACAATCGCAAACACGCTCTATCAGAACTTGTTTAATTCAATCGGAATGATGTTGTTTGTCGGCGTCGTGATCAGTATTGCCTTTTTGATGTTTAAATCACCTGAACAAGCGTTTAAGCAGTTTTTCAAAGTAGCTTTAGTGATTATTTTGTCGTTGGTTTGGTTCAAGCAATCGGGCTTTTATCTGAAAGCAGCCAACAATGCAATTACAGATTTACAAGACTATGCAACAATTTCGGTAACAAAATCGGCTGATGGTAATGTGACACTAGCCAAGAACGATAAAGAAGCAAACACTAAAACGGATTTCAAGGCACAAGTTCGCAAAACGTATTTTGACAACACGATCGAGCGTCCTTTCTACCTGATGAATTATGACTCGCTGGATCAAAAGGTGATCACTGATGATGGAAAGCGACAAGCAACAGCGTTATTATCTAAAGATCCGTCGCCAAGTGTGGCACAAAAAAATGGTCAAGAACAAGCTGACAAGTTTAACAAGTACAAAGACTTACTACCAGATAAAGTGACTAATTATGCTGTACAGGAAGGATTTTTAACTCAGAAAATAGGTATTGCGCTATTTTCGATGGTGCCAGCGCTTTTCTATGGAATTCTGTTTACGATCATTGCGTTAATTGTGGTGATGTTGCAACTGATAGTGATCTTGCTAGATTTATTTATGCCGGTCATTGCGGTTATCTCAATATTGCCTAAATATTCGAACATGCTGGTTAGTACGATTAAGAGTATGGCGACGATGATTCTGGCTCAGGCACTTTTCGGTGGTGTGATGATGGTGATTCAGTTCGTCTCATTTTTGAGTGATAAGTTGATTCCGGTAAGTAACGTCGGCACGTATGAAGCTAACTCATTGTTTACGATCATCGTCATTTATGTGATGTGGAAGTTTCGGAAGACGATCGTTAACCTTGTTTCTAAGCCGATTTCTTCATCGTTGGGAACGGCAAAAACTGAGAGTAAGTTTGCTAAAGACGGTGTCAAGAAAGCCGGTAGCTTAACCAAAGCGGCTGTTATTGGTGCAGGAGCAGGAGCTTTGGTTGGAGCAAGGACTGCTGGTAGTCATGCAAAATCTGCTTTAGATGTTTACAACGCCGGTGGCAGTGAGCTAGAGACAGCTAAGACAGCTTTATTTGGTGCGAAAGATCCGGATAAAAAAACGCCGGTTAAAGACTTCGCTCGTGGACTGCTACACGCTAAATCGATTCGTGAAGCGAACCTGAAAAATGATGGTGTTGAAGAACCAGAAGTAAAGCCTGATGTTGAGAAACCAGAAACAACAGATATTCCACCACTTAAAGAAGACTCGAAAGAAAAAGAGGATCTAAAGGATTCTAAATTACCACTTGAGAAGCCAACGGAACCTGAAACATCAAAGGAAGGGGATCTCGAACGAGTCGCGACAGACAAAGTCCAAAAGACGAAACAGCTGAAAGATTTGTCAACTGATGATCCGATTCATAAACAGCCCGATATCAGTAAGGTGGAGCATGATGATCCACAAGATAATAAGGTGGATGAGAAATTAACGGATACTAACCTGACTAAGTCACATAGTCTTTTAAGCTATTTAAAAGCACGGCCAAGACGTAATGTGGGCGAAGCAAGTATGCCGCCAGCTCAATCAAGCGAAGAATTTTATAAAGAGTTAGAAGACGTGAGGCAAGGCTAATGAAGAAAATTTTAATTAGTTTTGCTATTTTTATGTTGTTGATTATCTTTATCCCGCTGATGATGATCAACATGTTTGCCAACAGCGATGAAACGGATTCGGAAAGTGAAGATGTGGCCTGTTCAGTTGTAAGTGGCGATACTAAACTAACCACAAAAGAGTTTGACGTGGCCAAGTTTAAAAAGGAAATTCAGGCAAAAGGTCACGCCTATAAAGACAAAGTAGATAAGATTATTGAAGTTGCAAATAAAGCGGGCGTTAATCCGGCCTTAATGGCGGCAATTATGGCTAGTGAGACTGGTTGGGGTGTTTCCGACGCGATCAAATATGACAATAATCCTTCTGGTCAAATGAATAGTCAAGGTGTCATTCACTACGAAACCCTAGATAAGGGCATTGAAGCGACCGGGAAAACATTAAGAAATTTAGTGGTCGAACGAAAATTAGATACGATTGCAAAACTAGGTAGTGCCTACGCTCCGGTTGGCGCGTCTAACGACTCACAACATCTTAATAACAATTGGGTGCCAACCGTTTCAAAAATCATGGAACAACTTGGTGGCAATGTAGATAAGATTTTTACTGGTGGCGGTTGCGAGAGTGATGTTCAAGTGACCGGCGAGAAGATGAATTACTTTGATGAAATGTTTGAGCGTGGTAAATCAGTGATTGGGACACCATATTCGCTTGGAGCAGCACAGACAATGTCTGATCACCCTGCGTTCTTCGATTGTGGGTCATTTACGTTATGGCTGTTCCAAAAACAAGGAATAAGCGTTAAATTCAACCGAATTGCACAAGATCAATACAACAAGACGACCCACCCGAAAGAAGCCAAGGCCGGCGATTTAATATTCTTTCAAAAGACCTATGATACTGGCCGTAGCGAGGTAGTGACGCATGTTGGCATGGTCGTTTCTAAAACACAGTTTATTGGCGCCAATGGAAGTGGTGTGGGTATTGCGGACTTCACCAAAGGTTATTGGCAACAACATTTTTATGCGTTTGGACGAGTTAAATAGATACGTGGCAGTTATCTTGAAACAATTAGTATTCGTGTTATAATGAATGTATAAAAAGAAGCCCTACGTGAATAGGACTTCCGTGCAGATCCGTTTAAGACGGTTGGCATAATTAGATGATGTAGCTACCCAACTTTGGTCAAAAAGTTTACTGGGCGGCTATTTTTTATTGCTCTTAATCAGTTCCAAGACAACGGTGATTAGGGCTAAAATAAATAGTCCAAAGCTAATCATCAATTGTAGGGAATCTGATACGGACAACACGACGCCTCCTTTCACTAAGATTTTGTCCTATTTTCATAGGCATCAACTCTTTCGTGAGGGATTTGCCAACCGCCTTCAACTTATCTGCTACTGTGATTATATCATAGGAAACAGTAATTTAAGAATTTACTTTAAGACCTCTAGCAAAAATGCTGAGGTCTTTTTATTTTGTCAAAATGAGGCGATCAAATGAACAGAGTAATCAAAGGATTAATGCTTATCGTGGCTTTGGTGATTGCAACGTTAATTGGAACAGAAATAGGTAGTAGTCAGTCTAAACAAATAAAAGTAACCGAAGGCTCAAAACTGACGGCGCAATACAACTTGTTACAAAAACGTTATAGCCAATTAAATACGAAGTATCAAAAAATGATCAGTACCGGTGAAGATCAAACTGATGTAAGCAAGGCAACTAAGTTCTTCGAAGAAGTTTTTAACTATGACAATAATACATCTCGATCGCACTTTAACAAGGCACTGTCGTTTGGTAGTCGACAAGCAGTGTCAGTGTTTCAAGTTGACGGAGACGCGTTACAACAAGCTATGGGAGCGCTGAGTAGCAGATTAGCAGGTGTGCAATATTATCGAGAGATTGGATCTGATGATATTCTGGCGATTGTGACAAATGATTTCACCTATCGAGACCAAGCAACTAAACAGACGTTGATTTACGACGTGACGCTGGATCAATCGGGGAAAATTCAGAAATTGATCGTGAGGAATTTAAATGATTAGAAGAACTCTGAGTGTTATCGGTGTGTTGGGTGTGGTGTTTGGAATCTCATGTTTCTTCATGAAAAATCAAGTTAATCAGCGTAATTATGTGGATCTGTCCGTTCGAGATCCGGAAGTGATTGTTTTTTATAAAGATACTTGTCCGACCTGTCAAAAAATGTATCCTAAAATTTATATCAAGTCTTTGAGCCGTTTGAAGGTGGCACAATTTGTTAATATGGACGCTAAGAAAAATCATCAGTACATTAAAGAATATAAATTGAAGAAGGTCCCGACGGTGATCAATACGAAAACAAAATTGCGTTATGCAGGTGTTGATTTGAGGAAAATTGATCAAGTTATTATTTCGTCAAACAAAAATAAAATTCATCATTGAAATTAAGAACACATGTTCGTATAACAGAATTAACTTAATAAAAGCTGGTGAATTTCATGGAACGAAACGTCCCGCGCGACCAATGGTTATACGATGATCGATGTATGGAGAAGTGGCAAGGTTGGATCTTAGCTGACCATTCAGAATTCTTGGAGTCAGAAGACAAGCGACGACAACCGAAGCGACCGAAACCTGAAATGACTAAAGATGAGATCAATCAGGTTCTAGAGCAAGCGTACGTCAAATCGCAAGTTGTCGAAGTACAGGAAAATACCGAATACAATGATCAGTATGAGAACTGCATTTCTGGTGCCATTGTTGGTTTTTCGATGGGTCAATTATATCTACAACATAATACTGGAAAAATTATGACGATAATCGTTGATGATTTACGCAATGCAGAAATGATCGACGCTGAAAAATGGTGGAAGCAACAAACTTATTAGGCAATGGAAACTGAGTGGCTATAGAACAGGCTGATTAATTATTTAAGCATCAAAGCAATATTTTATCGATGGTAATGGCCAGGACCCACTCACATATGTGGCTGGAGGGATATGAATGTTGAAAGAAACAAAGATATTCAGAGATTGCTATGAAAAGTTGATTGTGCAGATGGGAAACACGTCATACAAGATCGTTATTCTGCAAGATAATTATAATTCGGTAAGCACAGTCATGCTATGCTCAAAAGATGAATTAAAATCAGTTAATCAGGCTACTGTTTTATGCCACATTAGGTCACTTGATAAAATTTACCGGCAAATATTTTTGCAAGAAATTAGAGAATTCTGCACAATGCCAGTTTCTTACACTGAATTGGTGAATTTGTTTGAATTGAAAAGAGTAACTACTGCAACTAAATGATTTATGAAGAAATTACATCAATGCTCAAACGCCAAGGCTGATATTCAAGTAAGTTGCGAATATCAGCCTTGGCTTTTTTGCGTTCAACTTTAGAAAATCCGTAAATACATAACAAAAATATAGGAGAAACCAATGTGAAAACGAATTGATTTTATCACAAGCGCTTTGCTTATTGTTAGTAAGTAGGCGATTTTTAGGCGACAAGTACGTAAAAAAAGCTATTTTTTGGGTAATTTAAATAAATTATGACTAATGATAACGATAATTGAAATTAAATCAAAAACAAACAAAAAACCAGCAACCACGGCGTTTTAACGCTGCATGGTCACTGGTTAATATCAGTTAGTGGGTGGCCAGGGGATCGAACCCTGGACCCACGGATTAAGAGTCCGTTGCTCTGCCAGCTGAGCTAGCCACCCATATAATTCTGACGACTTAAATAGTTTAGCATAGGATTTGCGCTCCTGCAACCCTTTTGAGAGAAAAAACGCGCAATTCTGGCAGAAAATTGTTGCCAATCTTGTTGCATACGGATTTAGCTCATTCAGTTGTGGGGTCTTTATCTGATGTGTGCTTGTTCAACCAGCATTCCTATCGATTCGCGAGGATACTGGTTTTTGTTTTACAAAAGTGAGACGAAACAAACTGTACCAAATCTGGAACATCCACCAAGAACTACACCATTTTTCCAAAATAATGTAAGGGCATTCATTTGCTGAACAATGCGTGTTATAGTATATTTTGTGTGAAAGGTTTTTATTATTGGAACAATTAGTATACCAATCTTTTTGCTAACGATGGGGGAGTGGAGAAGAATGAAGATATTTTCTGTTGATCGTGCCTTAAAATTTGCTGGTAAAATCCAGCAAAATACTTACATTAAAGGAATATCCAGTGGGTTGGCTGCATTAATGCCGTTGATTATCGCCGGTGCTATGTTCACAATTATTGATGCTTTGGGTATTCCTGTATATCAGGAGTTTCTAGTCAACGTGGGCATCAAACCATATCTAAGATATCCTAACTTGGTTACAAATGGATTATTATCCATCTATGCTAGTTTTTCTATCAGTTATGTTCTGGCAAAAGAGCATAAAATCGACGGTTTTTCAACGGGAATTATTTCGGTGATGGCTTTTGTCTTGCTATTTCCGTTGACAACGACTGCGAAGGGTATTGACATGATTCCTTTGCACTATTTGGGTGCAGAGGGTATGTTTACGGCAATTATCGTCGCAATCTTGGTTGAACGGATCGTCTTTTTCCTGAACAAACATCAACTGATCATTAAGATGCCAGATGGTGTCCCTGACATGATCGTGAAATCTTTTGCGGCCTTGATTCCGGCGTTTGTGGTTATTTTTGTTTTTATGACGATCAAAATTATATTTGGTGCCACCGGCATGGAAACATTTCCAAATTTTGTGACGCAAATCATTCAGGCTCCAATCAGAAAGTTGGGTGGTAGTTGGATAGCCCTGGTCGTGATCATGCTGATTGTTAATTTATTGTGGTTCTTTGGGATTCATGGACATTTAGTTGCTTTAAGTGTCATGACGCCGGTTTATATGCAGATGGATCTAGAGAATTTGGGCGCTTATCAAGCTAATACGCCTTTACCAAATATTATTGGTGGTGCTTTTATCGGGATATATGCTTCGGGCGCGACCGTTCTGTTCGGTTTAGTTTTTTGGATGCTACGCGCACGGGCTAAACGATATAAGACTTTAGGCAAATTAGCGTTGGTTCCAATGTTGCTTGGGATTGGCGAGCCATTAGCGTTTGGTGTCCCCTATGTGATGAACTTTGTGCTATTTATTCCAGTTGTCTTCTGTGGTGCGATCAATAGTTTACTCGCCTATATCGCAACGGCAATGAATATTTTGCCGCGATTAAATGGTGTTAGCGCGCCATTGCCAATTGTTGGGAATGGATTCATGGCTGGCGGCTGGCGCGTGGCGGCGTTTCAAATATTCTTATGTGTTTTAAATGTTTTGATCTGGATGCCATTCTTTAAAAAATTGGATTCAATGGAAATGGAGGGTAAATTATGAGTTTACCAAATAGACAGATCCACTTAGATTTTCATACTGCAGAAATCGGTCGGCCACTGGGGGAGAAGTTCAACGGTGACGAGTTTGCTCAGACATTGCTGGCTGCTAAGGTCCAATCAATTACTTTGTTTGCCAAATGTCATCATGGTTTTGCCTATTATGAAACCAAACTAGGTAATCATCATCCTGACTTGAGTTTTGATTTGTTAGGTCAACAAATTGCGGCGTGTACCAAAGTTGGAATTGAAACACCGGTTTATTTATCGGTCGGCTATGATGATTTTATCAGTCAGCAACATCCTGAATGGTTACAGCGCGATGTTGCGGGGCGGATGATTTATAGTCGCGGTGTACCCGCCAGTTATCTAGAGCCAGGCTACAAACGCCTATGTTTGAACTCGCCTTATGTTGATTATTTACAGGAACAGGTTGCGGAAGTGCTGGCGATTTTTGGGGAACGGATTCCTGGATTGTTCTTTGATATTGTTCGCCAGGAACCTTGCTACTGTGAAAATTGTGTTCGGGATATGACACAACAGGGAATTAACTTACAAGACGAAAAAGCCGTTGCAGCCTTTGCGGATCAGGTGACGATCCGGTTCAAACACGAGCTGAGCGATTTTATTCGTGCTAGAAAAGCGGATAGTCATATTTTCTACAACGATGGCAGTATGGGACCGAATATTCATCAAAATTTCGACGACTATAGTCATTTTGAGGTGGAGGCATTAGCAAGCAGTCAGTGGGGTTACGGTTATTTCCCAGTTGTTGGTCGTTACGTTAAAAATCTCGGTAAAGAGTTCTTAGGCATGACATCCAAATTTCATATTGGTTGGTCAGATTTCGGGAGTTATAAAAACGAACCTGCGCTTGAATACGAAACGTTATTGTCGATGGCACATGGCGGCCAAGTTTCCGTTGGCGATCAACTTTATCCGGACGGTCAATTACAACCACACACTTATGAGCTAATTGGAAAAGTGTTCACTAAATTGGAAGCCGCACAACCGTATTGTGAGCACGTAACTGCGGTTGTAGACTTTGCGTTGCTATTTACCTCAACCGATGACAAAGGTCGCTTCACGGAAGAATTAGACGGTGCAGTGAGCCTCTTAAAGGAAAGCCACTATCTTTTTGATATCATTGATGGCACGATGGACTTTTCTAAATATCCGGTGCTGATCCTTGCAGATGTTGCGCGGCTCGATGACCAATTGATCGCAAAATTAAATGATTATATCGCGGCTGGTGGTCGGATTTTATGTTCTGGTGAAGCGCCGGTCCAAAATAAGCAGTTTGTATTTGATCACTTTCCGGCACGCTTGTTACACGGGCCGATTTTCCAAATGGATTATCTGAAATTACCCGATGAATCTTTTGAACATATTATGTACTTAGGTGGCAATCAGATCGAACCCACTGATGATGCTCAAGTGCTGGCTCAGCAATATGGGTCACTGTTTAACCGCACCTATGAGCATTATTATGGGCACGTGCAGGCTCCGATCGATTGGACGCGTTCGACAGCTGGTGTGGTTCGAAATGAACACTTTGTTTATTTCACGCACCGAATATTCAGTCTTTACTATGCGGTCGCGGCGAAATTCTATAAGGATCTTGTGGTCAGTGTACTCGATCAACTCTTGCCGCGGAAAACAGTTGTGACTAATTTGCCCAGTACAGCAGAAGTGATCTTGAATCAGCAAGCTGTAAAACGGCGTTATATCGCTCACATATTTCATTATATTCCCCAGCATCGCGGCCACTTTGGCAAGGGAATCGATGTTGTCGAAGAGGCTTCATCTTTGACTGACACGACGCTGCAGTTTAAATTAGAACAAACACCTAAAAAAGTTTATCGTGCCTCAACACAACAGGAAATCCCATTTGATTACAAAAATGGTCAGCTGAATGTCCAAATTGATCAAATGAATGGTCACGAGATGGTGGTCATCGATTATTAAATCGATAGAATTAACTGCATTTTCACCGAGGAGGGCTAAAGCATGAATTTTGAGAATTTAAATACCGATGATTTTTCTAGTACGGATTCGGCGATTTATCATTACTTGATGAGTAATTATGCGAATGCGGCGTCAATGAGAGTCAGAGAAATCGCCACGGCTTCTCATACGTCGGCTTCTTCAGTCATGCGGTTCATTCGCAAGCTTGGCTTTAATAGTTATCCAGAATTTATTGGCTTTTTAAAGCAATCTATTCATCAACCACCCGCTGAAAATGAACTGGATTTTCGTGAACAAGTTGTTGAATCCTTGCAGGCTGATCAGTTCTCAATGAATTTGCAAGAAAATTTGATGGTCTTGGCGGATAAAATTATCAATTCCGATCAAATCGTTTTTATCGGTATCGGGATTTCGGGAATCATGTGTGAATATGCGGCGAGACGATTGGCGACGCTAGGAATCAATAGCTTCGCAGTCACCGATCCTTATTATCCTTTGGCGTTACGCTTGCACAATACGACCGATAATTTATTGATCACGATTTCTAATTCTGGGCAAACGCCGGACTTATTGGAAATGATGGCCTATTATCAACCGCTCCAAGATTTCCAAATGGTGACGATCACCGGTAATGGCGAATCGTCGCTGGCCAAAATGAGTCACTTAGTATTGTCGCATCAATATACCAAGCCGCGGAAATATGGCTTCTACGATAATAGTACGCAAATTCCGACGATGTTTATTATTGAAAGTCTGTTGCGCATTCTTGAGAAATATCCAGAGGTCAGTGGGATGGATTCAGCTGATTTCTGATCTAAGGGAGGAATCGTTTTGGGAAAAGTGCCGAGTGATTTTTTATGGGGTAGTGCAACTAGTGCCTATCAAGTTGAGGGGGCTAGTTTAACCGATGGCAAGGGGCCTTCCGTGCAGGATACGAAAAAGTTGCCCGCAAACACGACTGATTTCAAAGTTGCTAGTGATCACTATCATCATTTCAAGGAAGATATCGCCTTATTTCAAGAATTGGGATTGAAGGCGTATCGATTTTCGATTGCGTGGAGTCGCATTCTACCCACTGGACAGGGTGAGGTGAATCCTGCGGGGTTGGCGTTTTATGATGAGCTGATCAACGCCTGTATCCAGGCGGGGATCGAACCGATCGTCACGATGTATCATTTCGATCTGCCGGATGCTTTGGAGCAGGCTGGTGGTTGGGCCAATCGCGCAACGATCGATGCGTTTGTGGCCTATTGTCAAATTCTGTTCGATCATTTCGGTGATCGCGTGCAGTATTGGTTGACGATCAATGAGCAGAATATGATGGTGCTGGCGAATGAATCGGTTCTGTCTGGCCGCAAGAGTGTGCAGCAAAGTTTCCAGGAGAACCATCACATGTTACTGGCGCAGGCTAAGGTGATCAAGTTATATCATGAGCTAGATTATGCTGGTAAAATTGGCCCGGCACCGAATATTGCTTATGCTTATCCAGCATCTAGTGCGCCGGAGGATATTTTGGCGGCGCAATGGTTCAATAGTATTCGTAACTGGCTGTTTTTGGACGTGCCTGTCTATGGGCGCTACGATCCTCAAGCAATGAGTCTGCTGCAAGCCATGCAGGTTGCGCCAGAGTTTGCGAGTGGCGATGCTGAAATTTTAGCCGCCGGTATTTGTGACATTATTGCGTTCAACTACTATAATTCGAATACGGTTGCGGCGAATATGCCGGAAAAAGGACAGGCGCAAACGCCGACCGCAGATTTTTCAGTGCCCTATTTTTTCAAGTCAGTTAGCAATCCGCACCTGGCTAAAACCGAATTTGGTTGGGAGATCGATCCAATTGGCTTCCGCATCACATTGCATGAATTATATAATCGGTACCACAAACCGTTATTGATCACTGAAAATGGCATTGGTGGTCGCGATGAATTGGCAGCTGATGGTAAAATTCATGACGATTATCGTATTCAATATCTGTCTGCACACATTCAAGAAATGACCCAGGCAATTCATGAGGGCGTTGATGTGATCGGCTATTGTTCGTGGAGCGCACTTGATGTGGTTTCGACGCACGAAGGGATGCGCAAACGTTACGGACTGATCTACGTCAACCGGACGGACACGGAATTGCGCGATCTGAAACGATATCCTAAAGATAGTTTCTATTGGTATCAAGGCGTGATTCGCAACGGCGGTGTTTAAAAATGAATGCAAAAAGCTCAGTCGTATTTTTCGACTGAGCTTTTTGCATTTGAGTGCGATTTTATTGAAGGAATCAAATGACATAATCTCTGAAATCTGGATCCTGATAATTGGCTTGCCATTTCGTGTTGGTCAGACGTTAATTTTAACCGGAACCGGTGCGAATTCAGTGGCCAGAAATATTCGTTCAGAAACGCTTGTCGCGGGCTGTCTGTTTAGCGTATGATGTGAGGTATATTGAAGCTTGCAGATAGGAACAATGAGTAAAATGACGGAAGAAATTACAGTATTGCCACTCAGAATCGATTTAGTAATTGATGCTTGTTTGTTGGCCGGTCGCATCATGATCGAGAGTGGTTCTGAAATGTATCGGGTTGAAGATACGATCACTCACATTGCGCACAATGCCGGCGTTGAGAATAGTGTTGTCTACACCACGCCAACGGGTTTATTTTTTGGGATCAAGGGTGAAACCGTGTCGGAGTTGCGACAAGTCAATCAACGGACCATCAATCTCGAAAAAGTTCAGCGCGTCAATACCTTGTCGCGGCAATTTGCGGAGAAAAAAATCGACCTCGAACAATTACATGATGCCTTAGAAAAAACCGACCGTGATACGCCGTTCTTTCCATTTTGGTTACAAGTTATTTCAGCTATGGTGGTCAGCGCGACGCTGATGATTTTGTTTTCGGGTGTTTACGACTGGAATGATCTCGTGATCACCGGAATTATTGGTGGCGCGGGTTATATTGCCAATTATTATGTCAATAAATGGACGCGGGTCAAATTTTTGAGTGAGTTTGTGGCGTCATTGACCGTTGGTTTGTTGGCGTATGCGGCGACGAGAATTAATCTAGGGCAAAGTATGAATAATATTCTGATCGGCGCGATCATGCCGCTGGTTCCCGGCGTGCCATTGACTAATTCGATCCGCGACATGTTTGCCGGACATTTATTAACGGGAACGGTGCGGGCAATCGAAGCGGTATTGACCGCCTGTGCCATCGGAACCGGAATCGGACTTGTCTTTCGATTTTTCTTTTAAAAATTAACTTGCGTGCGATTTCATCGTGTTTGAAGGGCTGAAATGATATGAATATCTGGCTACAATTACTGATTCAAACTTTATTTAGTTATTTGGCGACGATGGCATTTGCCATTTGTATTAATATTCCGCGGCGGGCGCTGAATGCTTGCGGACTTTGCGGAACGGCTGGTTGGCTGGCCTATTGGTGCTTATATCAGATCGGCAGTGGCCGCATGGTTGCCAATGTCGCGGGGTCATTAGTCTTGGGGATCATGGGACTTTATTTTGCTCGCACGAAAAAAATGCCGGCAATTTTATTTAACATTCCCGGAATTGTGCCACTGGTTCCTGGAGCGACTGCCTATCAAGCCGTTTATGAAATGGTGCTCGGCAGCGTCGACAAGGCCATCATGTATACGTTCCGCGTGCTGCTCGTCGCTGGTGCAATTGCGGTCGGGTTCATGTTAACGTCATTATTGAGTGAGATCGCCACATATTTACGTACGAAAAGAAGTCGGTCGTTGTAAGGCTAGTATGCATTTAAATTTTGTGCTATACTGAATCCATGCGATGAGTCGTATACCCCGTAATAGGGGATGAGTGGCATATCTTCTGCGTTTACGCAGCTCACCGGATTTGTGAGTTGATATGTGTAGGTCTAGTTGTGGAGCGAAGCCTACTTACTTAGCAATAAGTAACACGAGAGAAAAGTCGAGACAATTAATTTTGCCTCGACTTTTTTTGCGCCTTTTTTAAATTAGCTGGAAAGATGCGTGAGTAAATAATGTTTCAAACGTTGTGCTGCCGGTTGTGGCACGCCATTGGGTAAAACAATCTTGAGATCACTGTGATAGGATTCTGCGAGTTCGAGAATGCGAATGTGTTCGTTCAAAAACGGTGTGACCGTTCTGCGGTAGAGCAAGGAAACTTGTTGCGCCTCGCGAACGATGTCGACGACGGTTTCGATGTGAGTGCTGACGAAGCGAATATTGGGCGTGAATCCAGCCTGCTGACAAAGCTGGAGCACCGAACTTTGCACGCCGGAATCTTCGGGCAACAAGACAAATTCGGCGTCGCGTAATTCATCGAGGTGAATCGGTCGATCGGGAAATTTGCGGTCGGCGGGGACAACGGCGACGAGATCGTCAGAGGTGATCAAACTTTGTTGCTTGAAAGTTGCCAGACCCTCGCCATCACGAACGATCGCCATGTCGGCCCGATTGTTTTTGAGTCGATCCAACACGACATCGTTTTCACCTTCATAGAGTTGCAGTTCGATTTGCGGATAATCGGTCATGAATTCTGCCAAAATCGGTGTGATCTCATACTGCGAAATAACGGGGATCGCGGCGATTTTGAGCGTGCCGCGCTCTAAATTCTGGAACTCGCCAACAATGCGTAGTAACATTTGTTGCTGAGTTAAAATCGTGGCCGCGTATTGATAAATCTGTTCGCCAGCGGGTGTTAATTTGATTCGGCGCCGGTTTTCGCGGTCGATCAACTGAATGTCTAGTTCTTTTTCGAGATTGATAATTTGTTTGGAGAGCGCGGATTGGGTGATGTTTAGAAAAACTGCGGCTTGCGAGAAACTTTTTTCTTCCGCGACTTGTCGAAATGCGGCCAATTGATCGAAGTTCATGAGTAACCTCTATTCTTGTTTGTTATTCCTTAGTGGCATAATAACACATTCTGATTGAATTGTATCTCAATTCAGCCGTCGCTATAATGGAAATATCAGTCAAGTAGAGGGGACCGTTATGAAAAAAATTATTGTCGGTATCACTGGCGCGTCAGGCACGACTTATGCAATTTCGTTATTAAAAGCACTGCACGAATTACCCGATGTTGAAACGCATTTGGTCATGAGCAAGTGGGCCGTCAAAAATTTAGAGTTGGAAACCGAGCTCTCATTATCCGAGGTCAAAGCATTGGCCGACTACACCTATAATATCAACGATCAGGGCGCTGCCATCGCGTCTGGCTCGTTCTTGAACGCAGGCATGGTAATTGTCCCCGCCAGCATGAAAACCGTCGCAGGGATCGCCTATGGCTTCGCAGACAACTTGATCGGCCGCGCCGCCGACGTTTGCTTGAAAGAACAACGCAAACTGATCATCGTTCCCCGCGAATCGCCGCTAAGCACGATCCACTTAGAAAACTTGTTGAAATTATCGAAGATGGGCGTTCAAATCGTCCCACCAATTCCAGCCTTTTACAATCAACCAAAAACAATTGAAGATTTAGTCAACCACAACACCATGAAGTTGCTCGATTCACTAGGTGTTAATAATGATCTCAGCCCAAGATGGCAAGGAGATCAAAAATAAGCGTCCGAAAAGCCATGAATGAAATTGAGCGCGTTTCAATTTGGAGGGATGATCATGAAACAATTTATTGCCAACGCAGCTGGGTACCAAATCACAGCTGAACTTAACCGCGCTAGTCAGGATGTTGCGATATTTTTAACAGGTGGTGATGTGCCTCATTACGGCGTTACAACGGTGCTGACCGCAACGCAAGCGCCTGAATCATACCGCTTTGCTAGCCGACCTGGTCATCATCACGAGGAATATGTGCTGACCGAACGTTTAGGCAAGTTGATTCAGCCAGCGTTGCAAGGCAACTGCACGATCATCGGCGGCGTCCACGTAAATAATATTTCTCGCGAACAAATGAAGGCTGCCTACACCATGGTCAACCAACTTGGCGCGGAAATTAAACAGTGGTTGCTAGAAAATCCCGTCGACAAACCAGTTGAAATGTTTGCCCAGGGTTCTCATCAAGCGTGATATATTCAAACAGTCCAAAATAAAAAAGACCTTGAAAAAGGTCTTTTTGTGTTTCAATTCATAAATTAAATTTAGCCTTCTAAATGTTTCGCCGCTCGTAAATGTTCGTCGGTTTTATCACCGGGCAGTAATTCGTGCGTGGGAATATTGCGGAAGGGATCTTGGTGGCGATAGCGCGGGATCAAGTGGATGTGGCAATGCATGATTGCCTGCCCACCAGCCGGTTCGATATTCACATCGAGATTATAACCATCGGGCTGAAACTTGTCGTCGACTAATTTCTTTGCGTCCAGAATCAGCCGATACATATCGTCCATCACGTTTTTAGGCACATCAAAAAATGTCGGATAGTGATCTTTGCAGATAATCAGCACGTGGCCTTTGGAAACAGGATGCGTGTCGAATAACAAGCCCGCGTGTTCGTTTTCAATTACATAATGCTGATTCTCGGGTTGACAAAAAATACAATTCGGATCGCGCAACATAAATAGACCTCACAATTGAGTCACAAGTTAAATTAAGTTTAGCTTGAAAACGTGATAAATACCAGTCCTGGTTTCCCAACCAAATCATTTTCAGTTATAATAGTTCTATATTAACGAGGTGGGGGAACTGATGTCTAAGATCGATGAAGTCATATTTCAAGCAAGCTTAACCGCAAACGGTGAGTTGAAGATGATGCAGAGTCCAGCAGCGACGCCCGAAGTAATGGTTGCGGTTGTCGGCGCGATTTTGAAAAATTTAACACCGAAACTGACGCAACAACAGAGTGAACATTTATTTAACCAACTTTTACTCGATTTATCTGGTCAAGAAGACTTTGATGAAGACGATGACACGGCACTGTGGTTCAGATTTCGCGCCAAGGATCTGACCAATAATCAGCAGACAATATTCACATTCAACGCCGATGAAATTGTGTCAGTGTCGGCGATTGACGGCCTGATCAAAGTTGAGTTGAACCACCAGAACAGCTACGTATTCTTCATGTCGAATTCGTTGAGTGATTATAAAATTACGGAACTTTCGCGTGCTGAGGCGAAGAAAGAATTGATTGCACGTGGCGCGCGTTATCAGGTCTATGAATATCATGATAATCGCGTCTTTTTTGATAATTTACTCGATTTTGCGGTCCAGACCGATATTCTGACTGAGAATTATTCAAATCAGTCGAGTCCAACTCAGCTAGCCTCGGCCAAAAAAACGATAGATGATCCGACACATCCGGATAATATTATTAAATTTCGTCGTCCACAGAAATAAAAAAAGATTCCAGCCCTGCATTTTTGCAGAGCTGGAATCTTTTTTTAAACGTCATTTAATTATCTCCGGCTGTGAGCTCGCGTTGATCGATGGCGCGGCTGTTTAAGAACCAATATTGATGCCAGTCACCAACTAAAGCAGTGAAAGCAACTGGTTCCTGACCGTTTTCCTTGACCTTTTTAATCAGGTAATTACGGAGGATCCAGGGATCATCTAGTGAACTCTGCGTCAGCGTGAACAGTCTTTCTAACTTGGTCAAGCTGATATGCAGATCGGTTGCGACTTGTGCTTTAGTTAAGCCGGTGCGGATGAAGTTCTCGTGTAATTCATTGATGGTATTTTTAACTTGTTGTGGATTTAATGACATGTTTTTAACTCCTTTAAAGAATTTGTTGGTCGATATCATAATTTGTCCATGAACGCCAAACGCTGATCCGTGAAATCTTGCATGACTTCTGGTGTTGGCAGTGAGGTGCGCATATAATTTAACATCTCTGCACTTAAATTTGGCGCGGCGGATTTGCCGACGAGTTAATTGATAGCTTGCGCGGTTTTAGCCGATTCGTAGTGCTCCTCAACCGTAATAATTTTTATAGTGCGCACACCTTCACTTTTTAAATAATGCGGTATTGGCATCTAGATTAATGATGCCGGCCTTGAGCATCAGGCGGATGCTTTCGCTAAGGTGGGTGTTCAACTCGACTTGTTCTGTGGTGGAGAGGGTTTGAACATGTGTCTGGATGCGATCTTGAATCAATTGCATGTGCTCAGTCATAACCACGTGACCTTTATCGGTTCCGTAAACATTGACCATCCGCCGATTAGTATCGTTATGTTGGCGCTGCACTAAGTCACTTTCCTCTAGTTTAGAAATAAGCCGCGTCAATTGAGCGCGTGCAATTCCGGTGCTGGTGGATAACTGGCTCATGCTGACGCCGGGATTTTGGTAAACCTTTTTAAGTGTCATCGCTTGTAGTCGAGTGAGTCCGAACTCAGCCAATGACCGATTTTGCGTGATTGCTTGGCTTAGGACGATCAACATCTGTCCCAATGATTGCGTGTGATTAATTTTACCTGCCATTTAGTATAGCCACTCCTAGAAAAACCGTTTTTAATTTGCGATTTGTTAATCGTTGATATATATCAATTATGAGTATAAAGTTGATTTATGTCAAATATAAAACATTTTTAAAAGCGTCAAAACTAGCTTGAAGCTACCTGGCTCGGATAAATCGGAGACGGTTGCTAAATTCATGCAGGGCATTAACGGCTGGTTTAAAACTAATGGTGAAAATTAATCAACATTTAGAAATGGAAGCGCAAGATCATGAATGATTTTGAAGAAATTAGTCAATTGGTCTTAAAGGAACGAATGTATCGTGGGCGTCACGTTAAGGAACTGGCCGATTGCTATTTTTCTGATGCGACTGTGAGAACGAGTTGGCAAAATGGCCCGGTATCGACTTTTCTAGGTAAACAATCTGTTGAAGTTGATAATAGTCTGCCGATCGTGGGTCGCTTCGGCACACCGATCGTCCATCAAAACGGAACACGTGCTTACGTTGAGCTTTCTTCAACGACGAATCGCTGGCAATTGGTCAATGGCGTAGAAGCCGTCTTGGAATCATACATGCGTTTGATCTATCGCGCTGAAAAACGGAATGGTGAATGGAAAATTGTCGATTTAACTTCGATCGATGAAAGCGATAAGTTGGAGCCGGCGATTTCTGGTCAAGATCTTAAGATCAAGCCGGAAGATGTGGCCAATCTACGCCGCAGTTATCGCTTCTTGGCCTACGTTCGTCTAAATGCAGGCGGTGAAATCAGTCAGGACCTATTAGGGACTGATCGCGCTCAAGATGAAAACACATTATATGAGAATTCCGAAAAATGGCTGCATGAAAATGATTAGTCATTGCTAGCGGCTGACTAACACATCATCTGGGAGGCAAATTATGACAGAATCAAAGCAAGTGATCACGTTGATTACTGGTGCCGATAAGGGTATTGGTTTTGAGACGGCCAAAGAACTTGATCAAAAAGGACAACATATTCTCGTGGGTGCTCGTGATCAACAGCGTGGCGAAAAAGCCGTTGAAAAGCTCGAAGCAGCAGGCGTACAAGCGACATTCATCCAACTAGATGTGACGAATAAAGCACAAATTGCCGCAGCTGCCGAAAAAATTAAAGCCGATTATGGCTACTTAAGTATTCTGATCAATAATGCGGGCATCGCGATGGGACAACATCAACCTGCTTCAGAAATGAGCACCGAGACCATGCGTCAAGAGTTCGACGTTAATTTCTTCGGCTTAGTTGATGTTACGCAGGCGATGATCCCCTTGTTAAAAGCCGGTCAGCCCGCCAAAATTATCAACGTTTCTAGCAATATGGGTTCATTAGGCTTGGCTACTGATCCGAACTCACGCTTTTACAACGTCAGTTCATTAGGTTATCAGGCTTCGAAAGCTTCGGTAGATTTTGCCACGATTCTCCTCAGCAAGGAATTAATCACTGAGGGTATCACGGTCAACTCGGTTAATCCAGGTTGGACGGCGACTAACTTCGGTGGCCGCTCAAGTGAATCGATCAAACCGGCGGGCATGCAAGATGTTGCGATGGGTGCTGCGCAGATCGTCAAAATGGCCAGTTTACCATTGGCTGATCCCCAAACAGGGACGTTTACGGAGAATGAAGGAACCTTGCCTTGGTAATATCGCGCGATGTTTCTTGTTTGTGTGCGGTCCGCAACAAGTTATAATTAAATCAATAGCTTTTCGCAGCTATTGACCGATCGATTTGAAAAAATATATAAAGGGGTAGTTCCCGGAAAGGATCCATTAATGAGTAAAGTTTTGGTTATTACCGCACATCCCAAGAGTGCTCAATTTTCTAACAGTCTCACTTTGAAGCAACATTTTCTAGACGCATATCGTCGTGCCAATCCAGATGATGAGATTGTCGAAAGAAATTTAGCCGTGATCCCGCAGTTTCCATTCGACGAAGTTGCGCTATCGATTTATCATAAAGCGATTCGAAAAGCGGAGCTAACTGCAGAAGAACAAGAATTTGTAACTGCTCGGCAGGTTTGGGTCGATGAATTTGTGACCAGCGACAAATATGTCTTTGTTAATCCGATGTATAATCTATTTTTACCGGCAGAATTGAAATCTTATCTAGATGTTGTCATGCAAGTTCATATCACGTTCTATTACAATGAGTTTGGTGCGCCGACGGGTTTACTTAAAGATAAAAAAGCACTGCATTTGCAGTCGGCGGGTGGCTTTTATGCCAACGAACCCGGCCAACCAGATCTACGCCAATTAAATATTGGGGATACTTATCTTAAAACGATTCTGGCGACGATGGGCGTGACTGATTATCAAGCGTTATTCGTTGAAGGAATGGATCACGAGCCCCAGAATGCAACGAAGATTCAAGAGGCAGCTTTTGCCAAAGCCGATCAATTAGGACTCACCTTCTAATTGAATTTCCTTGATAAAAAATGCAAATCCCTTAATATTTTAGGGGATTTGCATTTTTTTCGTGTATTTAAAATGAGAGGGGCACTTTGTAGCGGTCAGCAGTTACCGGACTTGACGATTGATTCGCTGACGGTGACCGGCGAACCATTTGGTCAGATCTTCTTCCGAAATATTAAATTCTGTCTGCGCTTGCTGAACCAGTTGTTGCCAGGCCTGTTGCTGATCAGGTGTATTTAAGGCAGAACGATTACGATTTTTGACAAGATAACTACGAATCATTTTTCCAAAGCGGATCTTGTCACTGTCCGGCATTGCTAGGAAACGTTGGCGCCCATCTGCGGGTAGGGCGTTCATGTCATTGATCTCTTCGCGTTCTTGGCTGTTAAGCAGGAAAGAACAAATTGGAATAGCGATGTATAAGATCATGGCGACTTTAGGAATGAAGTAACCTAGCACGATCAATCCGATAATAATGACGTAAAGATAACGACTACTCTTGCGCCCATAGATCGATTTATAAATTCGGCTAAAATCTTCATCCGATTGATATTTTTGCCGTAAGATACCATGAGCCAAGAATTGGAAATAGCCGATTAGAATTAAGTAGAGTAAACCATACAACATGACGGTTGGCCGAATTGGATCGGTACTCATCAAGCGCGTAAAGGTTGGCATCAATGATAATAGCATCAGGAAAATCAAATCGCGCACCACATCTTGATTGGTGATCGTGTCGACTTCATCGAACACTAAAGCGTGTTGATACCACATGTTGGCAACGAAACAAAAACTGACGGCATAAATACCAATAGACAGAAATAATTGTCGAAAGTTAACAGTTCCATTCACAACTTTGATCGGTAATTCTAGGACGATGATCGTAATAATAATGGCAATGATCGCATCGCTAAATGCATCGAGTCTTTTTTTAAGTTTTGGCAAGATTGAACCCCCAAGTGTAATTAATGACGTGTTTATCATAACAGATTTTATTGCGAAAATTAATCGTGAGGTACTTGGATCTGAAGCTTAAAAAATTGCACAAGTAATTACTCGGTGTTACTCTTTGATTATCGAAAGGGTTGATCGAATATGAAAGCGAGAAAACAGGGTAATACCTTAGTGTTAAGTATCCCAACGAAATTAAATGTGGTGGAAGGGACAGAGTACATGGTGATGAAAGAGTCTGATGGCAGCTTGGTATTTACGCCAAAAAGAAAAAATATCTTCAAGGGTGGTAACAAAGATTTACGTCCTGAAACAGATTATTTATCCGGCAGTTCTACGGATAGAGAGGACGTTTAATGAATCCATATCATTTTCACGGCTATACACCGCATCAACGTGATTTGGTGTCTGTTAATTTTGACCCATCCGTTGGTCGTGAGATTCGGAAGAGACGGCCGGCGTTAGTCATTAGTGCGACAACATTCAATGCACAAACCGGATATGTGGCGATTTGTCCGATCACAAGTACAATACGAAATTCACCGGGTTTTATTGATCTGCACGCACATCAGTTATCAGGCCAAATTGTGGCGCTCCAGTTTCGGACGATCGATTTTATATCCGCACAGCGTGAAATCCAATATATCGAACAAGCGAGTGCGGCGGATTTCATGAAAGTGGCGCAGGTAATCCACGATAGCTTGGGTTTTGATGAAGTAATTAGTAACTTGTAAGCGCAACAAGTCATTTCAGTAGACGAAAAATGGCAAAAAAATGAGAGCGATTAATTTTATTATCAAAAAAATGCATCTCTTGCTTGCAAACCGCGTGAAATTCAACTAATCTTAAGTTAATTAATAGTTGGAGGTATCATGATGAAAAAGCATTGGTGGCAAGAGGCTGTTGTCTATCAAGTCTACCCCCGGAGTTTTCAAGATACGAATCGTGATGGGATCGGCGACTTGCAAGGTGTGATCAAGCATCTTGATTATATTAAAACGTTAGGCGTTGATGTGATCTGGTTAAATCCAATCTATCAATCACCAAATGATGATAATGGTTACGACATTTCGGACTATCAGAAGATTATGGGCGACTTTGGAACGATGGCTGATTTCGAAGAGTTATTGGACAAGGCGCATCATCGTGGCTTGAAGATCATGATGGACTTAGTGGTCAATCATACATCTGATGAGCACCGTTGGTTTGCTGAGAGTCGGAAGAGTCGGGATAATAAATATCGAGACTACTATATTTGGCATGATCCGGTTGACGGACACGAACCAAATGACTGGCAGTCTTCTTTCAGTGGCCCAGCTTGGCAGCTAGATGAGGCAACTGGACAATATTATTTGCATCTATTTTCTAAGAAACAGCCTGACTTAAACTGGACGAATCCAGATATGCGTACTTCGATTTATAAAATGATGACTTGGTGGTTAGACAAGGGTGTCGATGGTTTCCGCATGGATGTCATCAACATGATTTCTAAGCCGATCGATCTTGAAGCAGGTGGTCAGGTTCCCAATGGCCCATATGTTCATCAGTATCTGCAAGAAATGAACCGCGAAGTCATGGCAAAATATAGCGACGTTATAACGGTTGGTGAAACACCAGATGTCCAACCTTATGATGCTGTCAACTATGCCGGATTTGATCGTAAAGAACTCGATATGGTTTTTCAATTCGAACATATGGGTGTCGATCAAGATCCTGAATTAGGTAAGTGGCGGCCAAAAGCCTTTAAACTTTCTGAATTGAAGAAAATCATGAGTAAGTGGCAAGTTGAATTACATGGTAAGGCTTGGAATTCACTTTATTGGAATAATCACGATCAACCACGTGTTGTTTCTCGTTTTGGGAATGATACGACTGAAGAATATCGCGTCTTGTCTGCAAAGATGTTAGCTGCAACACTGCACTTCATGCAAGGCACACCTTATATTTATCAAGGTGAAGAACTCGGAATGACCAATGATTATGATTTCAATTCTATTTCTGATTATCGCGATATTGAAGCAGTCAATGCTTATCGCGAACTGGTTGAGGAGAAGCACGTATTAAGTAATCAGGAATTTATCGAAGCCGCTCATAAGATGTCTCGTGATAATGCACGGACACCGATGCAGTGGGATGATTCGATCAATGCTGGTTTTACTGATGAGGGTGTTGATCCATGGATCGCGGTTAATTCGAATTATCAGACTGTTAATGCAGAGAAATCTTTGGAAGATGTCAATTCAATTTATTATTTCTATCAACGTATTAATGGGTTGCGTCATCAATTCCCAGTGATCGTTTATGGTAATTATTCATTGTTACTGCCAAATGATGAACGTATTTGGGCGTACAAGCGTAGTGATACTAAGCAGACATTGTTAGTAGTCAGCAATTTTAGCGCCGACACCGTAACTTGTGACTTACCTGAATTGGGCAAGATCCATGATACGTTAATTTCGAATTATAAGGATGATCAAGGGACGACGATCCGCCCTTATGAAACGAAAGCCTATATCTATCAGAACAGAAGTGTTGATCAACAACGCTCGGTATTTGAAGTTTAATTAGAATGCACATCATAAAAATCCACCGCCTAATGCATATTTAACTTAGGTGGTGGATTTTTTAGTCCAGACAATATTTACAACGCAAAAACCCACCAGCGGGCAACTGGTGGGTTTTCAGTATATATAGGGTTTTGTAGAGGAGGTCTCTACATCATTCTTGTCTTTGGAGGAGTAAGAATGAAAATGAAAAAGTTGGGGTCATTACTATGGGCTAGCCGCCAAGGAGGGGTAATTCCTTTTTGGCTATGAGTACAATATAACTGATAAATGTGAAGAAAGTTTGACGAAAGCCTTAAGCAAATCAAAATCAGACCAACGACCGATATAACGTTACAACTTTTTGAGTATTTACTGATTTGGGTGATTTTTCGAATTGATCAGCTGCATTTGTGTGGATGATTATCGGTTAATCCCGGCAAAACGCGATGAAGACACAAAAAATTCATTTTAATTACCTGAAAAGCACAAATGTGAGACATCAATTTGTCGCTTTTTTTGTTTATCGTTAGTAACGTTAACAAATGACGCATAGGTGGTGGCAGAAAATATTGACACTCAAACGAAATGGACAGACTTAAATATGGCGTTGGCTTTTTAACACAACATAATCGTGCTCGATCTGACTGTCTGCTATGAATAAGTTAGAAACAACTGAATTCAAAAACCGAATTAAGTTGTTTCTGAACTTATTCTACGCAGCCAACCGTCAGCTCTCACAACATAAACGTGTTCGCATCACTGAAATCACTGTCTAAGTGACAATAACTTAAATCTTAAGACCAAGATTTTAGTTATTGTCGACTTAGCCATTGATTTCAACCCGTGATGGCTCACAACTTATTTTATTAGGAGGTATTCTATGAATTTTTTCAAACGTGCTTGGCTTAATTTAATTGCCAAGAAAGGTCGTACAATTTTGTTGATCTTGGTGACTTCTGCCATTCTTTTATTTGTATTAGCGGGGTTGTTGATCCGCAATGCGGCGGATGCGGCGACTAGTAACGCTAAGAAGAGTGTCGGGGCGACTTTGACGTTGTCGGCTAATCGCGATGCGGCTTTCAAAAGTATGCGTAAATCTTCAAGAAGCGATTCGACGAGCAAACCAACGAAGCCTTCATTATCATTGACACCGGTCAAGTTGGCGGATGTTAAGCAAATTGCTAGTTTATCAAATGTTAAAAATTACAATTTGACGGCTTCCACATCTGTCAATGCGTCTAGCTTCGACGCCATTTCCACGTCGACTTCATCTTCTGTTTCTGCAGATCAGGGTGGACCTGGCGGCAGTGACAGTAAGATGACATCTAGCCAAGGCGATATTGCCGTTACCGGTGTTTCGACGACGGCCTTGACAACTAATTTTACTTCTGGTGGTTACAAAATCACTAAGGGTCGTGGGATCAAAGCGTCGGATGCAAACTCTAATAATATTATCGTCGAATCTGAATTGGCGAAGCAAGAAAGCCTCAGTGTTGGCGATACGGTTACCGTTAAATCTGTTTCTGGCAGCAAGTCTTACAAGTTGAAGATCGTCGGTATTTACAAGGCGCCTTCAACAAGTGGCTCAACACAAATGGGTCCTGGCGCAACGGATCCATCGAATACAGTTTACAGTTCTTATACACTCGCAAATACGATCAAAGGTACCAAATATAAGAACACGGCTGACTCTGTCACTTTTAACGTGAGTGATCCTGCGAAAGTTAATTCGGTTAAAAAAGCCGGAACGAAATTGATCAGCACGTCGAAATATTCACTTTCTGCTAACGATGCGAGTTATCAGAGTGTTAAAGCTTCAATGACGAATATTAAATCATTCGCCGATAAAATTGTTTGGTTAGTGGCGATTGCTGGGACAATCATCCTGGCCTTGATTATCATCTTAATGATCCGCGAACGCCGCTACGAAATTGGTGTTTTACTTTCATTAGGTGAATCTCGTGCTAAAATTATCGCCCAATTCTTCGTTGAGATGTTCTTAGTTCTGATCGTCGCGATGGGAATTGCTGGTGCTGGCGGTACATTCGTTGGTAATAAGTTAGGTGAACAGCTTGTTTCTCAACAAACGTCTTCAACGGCAACGACAGTTCAATCGACGAGCAATGGCCCTAGTGGTCAGATGGGTGGCGGTGGCCAAGCACCAAGTGGCAACGCTCCGAGCGGTTCAACTGGTCGCGGTGGCGCTAGCTTCATGGATAGTAGCACGGACAAGACCGAGCTCGATGTTCAAGTCACGCCGACGAATCTCGCTGAATTAGGTGGCTTTGGATTAGCAATCATCTTTGTGTCCATCACACTAGCTTCGGTCGGAATTCTACGCCTATCACCTAGAAAAGTACTCATTGACTAAGGAGGTCATTAAATATGCTCGAACTTAAAAATATCGGTTATTGGTATGACATCCAGGACAATAGCCTCTTCGAAGACGTCAATTTAAAATTTGAAACCGGTCAGTCTTATGCGATCGTTGGTCAAAGCGGTTCTGGGAAAACAACACTTTTATCATTGATTTCTGGATTGGACAAACCGAAAGCCGGCGAGATCATTCTTGACGGTCAGTCGCTCAGTCACATTGGCTTGACCAAATATCGCCAAAAACACGTCTCTATCGTCTTCCAATCGTATAACCTACTCACTTATATGTCGCCACTGAATAATCTCCTGACGGCCATGGCAGTGACCAAATCCAGCCATGAAGGTGATAAGAATTACGCGCGAGGCATGTTGCAAAAACTCGGACTGACAGATGAGCAAATGACCAAAAACGTTCAGCGTTTATCTGGTGGCCAGCAACAGCGTGTCGCCATCGCCCGCACCATGTGTTGTGATGCGAAACTCGTTGTTGCCGACGAACCGACTGGTAACTTGGATGAAGACAACACGCAAGAAGTGATCCAACTCTTCCAAAAAATTGCTCACGAACAAGATCGCTGCGTGATTATCGTTACTCACGAACCAGATGTTGCCGCGGTATGTGATCATTCATATCGATTGGCTCATCATGAATTCGCGTTAGAAAAATAAGTAAACTCAAACTCAGCTCCTTAGCAGGCTACACACTTGCTAAGGGGCTGAGTTTTTTGTTGTCACTGATCCTAAAGTATCTTTGGTTAACCACTTGCGCGCCAATTTTAACCGCTTATGCGAAAAGCATAGCGCTCTTCGAGTAAATGTAGTGTAATAATGACAAGCCACAGGAACAGTGCATGTCTCGACGTGCTAAATCGATTCATGCGGTGGATATTATTCAGGAAAGGAGCGATGGCAAATGAAAGTTCGGGTTGAAATCGATGAACACTTGCAGCAACCAGAAGTGGTCATTCGCACGGCCGGCGATGATCCCAACATCGAAAAAATCAAACAACTTTTAGCCAACACGCCTCTGAGTAATGAAACTTTGTCTGGCTTCAAAAATTCGACCGAGTATTTTCTCAAGCCGGAGTCGATCCTGTTCATTGAGACAGAGAATCGGCAGTTACAAATTCATACGGCTGACGATATTTATACTAGTAAAGAGCGACTTTACGAAATCGCCACGAAATTACCGGCTTATTTTATGCAGGTGGCCAAATCGACGATCGTGAATTTAAATCAGATCAATGCGTTGAACAAATCGATTTCTAACTGTTTGATTTCTTTCTACGATTCGCATAAGGAAGTTTATGCATCGCGTCGTTATTACAAGCAATTACAAGAGCGTTTAAATGAAATGAGGTTATTAAAATGAATACGAAAACAAAATGGGGACACTGGTTCTGGGGATTATTTTTCTTAGCCTGTGCGGTGATCTTAGTCGCTAGTAAAATGGGCTGGTTCAGTTATCACTTGAGCTTTT
Organism: Lapidilactobacillus mulanensis; assembly: GCF_003946215.1. Lineage (GTDB taxonomy): Bacteria > Bacillota > Bacilli > Lactobacillales > Lactobacillaceae > Lapidilactobacillus > Lapidilactobacillus mulanensis. Next base: position 53,995 of record NZ_RHOW01000002.1, on the reverse strand, counting down.
GGACGCTAGTTTTCACCTTTGTATTAGCTGCGGCGGCAGTCAAAAGTTTAGCCGAGTGGAGTTTCACCGGCGCGATTTTCAGCCTGGCATTTATGAGCATGTTGTATGCCAAACCGTTGGGGATTACCAGCTTGGTTCCTTGGACAGTCTTAGGCGTGGCGTTGTTATTGAGCATCGGCCTATCGTTGGTTTTTCAACCGTTGAAACGCAAGCATCATCGTCACCACGCACATATTATTTATAACAGCGATAAAGGCCCTGGCCACCACAATATCATTATTGGTCGAGACGATGACGCGGATGATTCCAGTGAAAACACGACGACCGATCACGAATCGACCGTCGAAGTTAATGTCAGAATGGGTAGCGCCGTTCGCTATATTCAATCAGAAAATTTCCAGCAGGCCGTTATTAACATGACCGTCGGTGAAGTCAAAGTTTATTTCGACGGTGCTAAAATTGTTGGCGATCACGCCGCAATTGAAGTCAATGGCAATGTTGGTCAGATTGATCTTTATATTCCCGAAGCCTGGGATATTCAGGAACAACTAGATTCGTTTATTGTCGACATCAGTGAAAATGGCCACTCATCCAAAACTGGACCCAAAGTATATCTAGTCGGCAATTTGAAGGTAGGAGAGTTGACCATACATTATATTTAAGTTGAGTTGTGAGCCATCACGGGTTGAAATCAATGGCTAAGTCGCGAATAACTAAAATCTTGGTCTTAAGATTTAAGTTATTTGCACTTAGACAGTGATTTCAGTGATGGCGAACACAATTAAGTTGTGAGTAGCCATGGGTTGGTTTGCTTTTGTACGATTCAGCCACCATCATTTAGGAGAGAACCATTATGAACAAATCAAAAATATCCACGCAAATGTTAAAAATGCTGGTCATCAAATTTGCCGGCACTTTCGGCAGTGGCATGTTAAATTTCGCCATTGGCCTTTACATCCTTCATCGAACCGGTTCTGCGCTGGGCATGGGTGTTTCCATGATCACCGGTCCAATTGTCTCGCTGATCCTGACGCCGTTTGTCGGCTACATCGTCGATACTATGAATCACCGCAAAATTATGATCACCGCGCAAATCACCACGAGTTTAGGTTTACTGGTTTTCGGACTAGTCTTTCACAACTGGCCGGCACAATATTTTCCTGAATTGATCGGGCTGATCATTCTGTTGCAAGTGACTGATAATTTCCTCAGCACATCCTTGACTGCTAGCCTCGTCCAATTATTCAAAGGCGCCGAATTGCAGCGGGTCAATTCGCTGAATCAATCGATCACCTCGCTGGCGGCTTTCCTGGCACCGATTATCGGCGCGCTCGTATACACCCTCGTTGCCATTGACACCTTCGCTTACCTCGAAATTTTATTTGAAGTCACCGCGCTGATCGGAATCGTGTTCTTAAACTTCAACTTAGTGAAGGCCACTGAGAAAAATCAAACCGTTCAGCTCGCCGCTGCTGACAGCGCCAGCGGTTCGCAAAATCCGACCGCTGAAGCAGATGCACCAAAAGAATCGATCTGGCAAAATTTTCAAGCCGGTTTTCACTATCTTCGCCACCAAAAATTAATGTTGATCATGATGATTTCTAGTGCGGGCATCAACTTTTTCTTCGCCGCGCTGAACGTCGGGGAACCTTATTTGTTGGTCAATACCTTAAAGCTTTCCAATACACAATATGGGATTACGGATTCGGCTTTTGCAGTGGGCATGTTTCTGGGTGGCTTATTATTAGGCGCTATTAATCTGAAACAGCATCCTGTGAATATTTCCTACACTTGCTTAGCGGTGTTGTCTGGACTCCTGTTTATTCTGGGGATTCCCGAATTAGTGGGTTGGACAAATAGTGTCAATACCGTTTATTACGTGGTGCTAAATGCCTTCAATGGCATCATCCTAGTCTTTATTAACACGCCGATCATGACGTTCATGCAGCAATTAATTCCACATCACATGCAAGGACGTGTCTTTTCATTATCGAGCACAATCGGAATGATGATGATGCCGCTGGGAACGATTCTCTATGGTGCCATGTTTGATCACATGACCGCCTTTCCGATCTTCGTGATCACAGGCGTGGTGTTGCTGAGCCAAACGTTGATCATTCGCTTGATCATTGCGCGCCAACACTTGCTCGAATTACCAGAGAACCAGGTTCAAACGAACGCTGAAGATGAAGCTGTTAAAATTGCTGAAGAGCTTTCTTCAACTACGAACTAAATCGTTATTGAAAATTTTCCGAGCGTGAGTTACTGACGCTCGGAATTTTTTTGCTATTTTGGAATAATTATTTTGCTCACCGGTCAACTTTTGGCAACTTCAAGCGTAGTATCTAGTGTAAGGGAAAGTTGGTGAAGCGTATGAAGGATAATGATTTGATTACTGCTTTGCAAAAGCGTGATGACGCTGCATTGGAGCAACTGATTGCGGCTTATGGTGAGTTCATTCATCGTGTGATCTTGCATTATCTGCCCAATGATTATGAGCGTACATTTGTGGCTGATATTGAAAATCGTTGTTATTTCCAAGTTTGGACGAAAATCAGGATGTTTGATCCAAGCAAGGGGAATTTTGAAGCATGGTTAGGAACTGTGGTCAAGAATCAGACGACCGATTATAAGCGCGGATTGAGAGCAACATATAATATTTTGAGCGTCGATGATAGTCATCTTGATGAAAATGTAAATCTTGCCACAGAAGTTGAGGAGCCAGTTGACTATCAACAAATATTTGCCCCATTAACTGATAGTCAGAGACAAATTTTTGAAATGTTTTACGTCGCCGATTTGACCGTTCCCGAGATTGCAAAGGAACTTCATATTCATCGCTTATCCGTTTATAAGCAGTTATCCCGAGGACGCAAGAAGTTACAACAGGAGGTTGAACGTCATGATCTTTAGTAATCCATTTGTAGAAGTGATCAACGGCATGAATGGCTTGCCGACAAAAGTGTATATTCAGCCAGCAACCGATTATTTGCGGCGTAAGTATAAGGAACGTGAGGCTAAATTATTCATCACCATGCAACAGGTACTTGCACAAGTCAATGATCTTCTGGCACCGGATGAGAAAATTATTAATTTCATGCCGATGACGGATGAGAATAACTCGCAAATGGCAACTGGTGGTGTGATGGGCATGTATAATATCAAAACGCTAGCTGGTAAAGACTACATGAAAGCACAAGACAGTTTACGCGGCAATCGGCTGATGATCTTCACAGATCGACGCATTATTTTTTTCATTTTGATTGAGTTTATCGACGATCCAACTCAATATTTTTCATATCAATATTCTGAATTGCATAACGTTAAATTACGTGAACACAAGCAAAAAGTGCCATTACCAGAAAATGGCGTTGAACCAGAAGACGTTTGGTATGGATTGGATTTTGAAACAGACAACAAACATATTTTTACAGAATTTCTCACCCAAGAAAATGGTCAGCTCTTCAAGAAAAACTTGCTCACGATTCCAAGCATGCAAGGTATCAAGCTCACAGATAAAGTCACAAGAAATAACCGGTTCGATTTGATTTTTGGCAATGTTAATGGCGTACTTGGTTGGATGATGGTGCTTGGTGTTATCTATACGGTTGTTATGATTTTTATTATCATTCAGGCGCTTATTTCCGGTGATACTTTTTAACTGAGGTATCTTCTCGAAAGGATTCACAGAAAAATTAGACTAGGGGGCGCATTTGAGACTTTTTCGTGGGTTTCGGAAAAGGCCCAAATCGTGCTCGAAGACAATTTGTTTTTTAATTGGCTGAGAGCTATCCCTCACAACCAATCGGTCTATTTTCTGGAGCAACTTCTGCCGGAGGTAGCGCCAGAATTTTTAATATTTTTCATACCGCGATAGATCCACACATATTCTGCTATAATATAATTAATTTTATCAAAGGGGTGGATGTGCATGTGGATCCCCAAGTTATACTGTTTATTGATCGGTTACGGATTCGGCAACTTCGTAACGGCATACGTGGTCAGCCAGTGGCGCACTGGCAAAAGCCCGCGGAATCTCGGCTCCGGTAATCCTGGCACCGCAAATATTGGCGCCGTCTTAGGAAAAAAGTTCGGAATTCTGACATTGTGCGGCGATTTATTGAAAACGATCATCGCCGTTTATATTTGCCAACTTTTATTTCCTGAGCTCGGTAAATTGGCAAGTTTATACGCTGGCATTGGCACCACATTAGGGCACAACTATCCAGTCTGGCAAAAATTTCACGGTGGCAAGGGCGTCGCAGTTTCGGCCATCTTGCTGGTGATGTATAACTGGCAATGGGGTTTGATTTGTTTACTGATCGCCTTGGCCGTCATGTTGATCACGCAGAATTTAACCTTACCGGGAATTGTGATCCTGCTCAGTTTTACGATCGTGAGTTTTTTAAAGTTTGGCACAGAGACCGGTATTGGGTTCGCCGTGTTGACATTATTGTCGATTATTAGTTTCAGACGCGATTTAATTGCCATTGTTCATGGAAAAGCGAAAAAAGTCGATTGGTTGCAGAAAATTCGTCGAAAAAAATAAAACTTTTCGCCGATTCACTGAAATAAGTGTCAAAGTGCTTGACAGTTCTGAAACGCTAATGTATTGTGGAAACAATATAAAAATTCATTCAACAAACAAATTGAACGAGTAAGTAAATCGATCAAGACTGTACAGAAAACTTACATTTGCTGAGAGTAAGGTAGTTAGGATCGGTTGAAAATGGCTCGAAGATTGGCATCGCTAAACGTTAGCAAAGCGATGATGGAGTGGCACACATTATCGTGCACACGCATCGGAATTATTTTATTCCTGTGCGTTGCTGAGGAGCTGACTGTAAAGTTAACTCAAATTAGAATGGTAATCACGACGAGTTCGTTTCTAGAAATAGATTCGAACTCTTTTTTTGTAGCTTGTTTGTTGGGTCGCGGAGAACTGGCAGTAACGTCTCATTCGTTTTGTAGATTTAGTTCTGCGTGATGAAAGACCCGTGCAGTCTGTTTGTTGGATGGTGGAGAACTGGCAGTAACGTCTCATTCGTTTTGTAGATTTAGTTCTGCGTGATGAAAGACCCGTGCAGTTTGTTTGTTGGATGGTGGAGAACTGGGGTTAACGTCTCATTCGCTCTGCAGATTTAGTTCAGCGTGATGAAAGACCCTTGCTTTAATTTTGTTGAATCAAAGACCCTTGTTTTAGTTTTTATTTGAATAAGTGCAAAAGGAAGTGCGGCTCTTGGCATACGAACCTATTATTGAACTGAAAAATATTAACGTCACGTTTAAAGAAGCCGATCGTGAAGTACACGCGGTTGACCAAGTGGATCTGACGGTCGACAAAGGGGATATTTTCGGGATTGTCGGTTATTCCGGCGCCGGGAAATCAACTTTGGTGCGCGTGATCAACTTGTTGCAACGCCCAACTAATAAAGAGGCGGTCGTCAAAGTTAATGGTGACGAAATGTTGACTTTGCCAGCGCGTCAATTGCGCGAGAAGCGTCGCAACATTGGCATGATTTTCCAACACTTTAACTTGATGAATTCATTGACGATTGCCGACAACGTTAACTTTGCCTTGAAAAAATCTGGTCTGAGCAAAGTGGAACACACAAAACGCGTCGCCGAGTTATTGGACTTAGTTGGTTTATCCGACAAGAGTCATGATTACCCCACTCAATTATCTGGTGGTCAAAAACAGCGGGTCGGAATTGCGCGTGCTTTGGCTAATCGCCCGGATATTTTGATTTCCGATGAAGCAACCAGCGCCTTAGATCCTAAAACCACCGAATCGATTTTGGATTTATTGGCGGATTTGAATCGCAAGTTAAATCTAACGATCATTTTGATCACGCATGAAATGGATGCGGTCAAACAGATTTGTAATCGTGTGGCGGTGATGGATGATGGTCGTTTGATCGAAGAAGGCGAATTGCTGCAAGTATTCAGCCAACCGCGCGCCGAATTGACGAAGGATTTCATCGACACGACAACGCACATCGAATCCTCGTTGGCAGTCGTTGAAAAACAAGACATCGTCCAACACCTGAAGCCAGGCGAAGTGCTGGTTAAATTGGGTTATGTCGGCGATACAACCGACCAACCGTTGATCACGGCTTTGTATGATAAATATAAAGTCAGCGCCAATATTTTATTTGGCAACTTGGAAATCTTGCAAGGCACACCAGTCGGTAATTTATTGGTTGTTCTTTCTGGCGAGCCTAAAAAAACCGAGCAGGCGCTAGTGTTCATGCAAGATAATTCCGTTTCTGTTACGGTTCTGAAGTCTGGAGACAAAGAGGTGCAATCAAATGACTGATTTTTTTAATCAATTTATGCCCAATGTGGTTGCGAATTGGACCGGCGACAACGGGATGGTCCAAGGAATTTGGCAGACGTTATACATGACGTTTTGGACAACGCTAATTGGTGGTGCCATTGGCTTGGCGTTGGGAATTGCGCTCGTTGTTTATGATGAGAACGGAATTTTAAGCAATCGTGTGGTTTACAGTATCCTCGATAAAATCGTCAACGTTTTTCGATCGATTCCATTTATTATTTTATTGTCGGTTGTTTTTCCGATCACGCAATTGTTAGTGGGAACCACGATTGGACCAAAGGGTGCTTTGGTTCCATTGATCATTGGTGCGGCACCATTTTATGCGCGCCAAGTTCAAAATACACTGGTGCAAATTGATCCGGGTGTGATCGAGTCTGCCGAAGCGCTCGGTTATGGGCCGTGGACGATTATCACGCAAGTTTATTTGCGCGAAGGCCTACCCGATTTGATCCGCACGTCGGTGTTGACGATCATTTCGATTATCGGCTTGACCGCGATGGCCGGTGCAGTCGGCGGTGGTGGTTTAGGCTACATCGCCGTCAGCAAGGGCTATCAGCGCTATCAAAACGATATCACGATCGTGGCGACTTTGCTGATTTTGGTGATCGTGTTTATTATTCAGGGTATCGGTGATCTCTGGGCTCGAAAAATTGATCATCGCTAATTTAGACAAAATTAAAAACGAACCTTGGTCATGGATGTCAGTTGGAAAACTGGCGATTCATGGCGGGTTCGTTTTTTTGTTGCGCGATAGTTTAATGCGGAAAGGGAGGAATTATGTCTACTTGCGGCAGCAGTTGCTCCAGAAAATAGTGGGAGGTTGCTGTGGGGACGGCTGCAGGATTTCCAAAGTACGGAAATTCTTCCGCCTAAAATGTGAGCTCCTGAAAACCACAGGATCTCATATTTTCCCTTTCTGTAAATTCGCACAGTACGCTCATTAACAGAAATACCACTGCAATCCCACTATTTTCTTCCGCAACTTCTGCCTAAACGTATTTCGGTTAGGCTAGGATCTGAATAACAGGGTTCCGCAAATGTGATTAACACTGTGGCCTTTACTTCGAATAGTTCTTCTAAAAAGTCGGAACGATAATCAAGTCCGCCTTTCGTCCTCAACAAAATTATGTTGCGGTACAAATCAGTCGCACAGGACTAGCCGTTAACTTCAGTAACCACTAAAAAACCGCCGAGATGAGTCAGAACGCGGAAGAAAAAAGTTGCGACTCGCAGTGAAGTTGTTCTTGCGGGACCAAATAATTTATTAAATCTTCTCAGATAAGTTGCGCAATAATTCAGTTATCCCCCAAGCCCAAGTCCCGCTAGAACAAGGGTGATCTTCAAGACTTTTGCGGTTTTCAAAAGGCTTGAAGTCATCCCCACAGCGAGGCGCAACATTTTTCTGGAGCGTTCTGACGGAACCAAACTAAATCTTACGACACGCAAACAAAACCTTCACGAATCAGTTTAAAGTTTTAAAAGTCATCCTCAGAGTAAGTTATTTTACCTGATAGCGTTGTTTCTGAAACTCAACGATTTTCGTAATCAATTCTGTTGGTAGTGTCTGATCATAGGGCAGTTGAATCGCACCCTTACTAGTTTTGTAGGACTGCAATTCATCCTCAAATGCGACGATCGGTTGTGGCGTCGGGTAGAGACCTAAATGATTCTTCGCGGCGGCGAAATAAATCAACGTGTAGCCACTCCAGAAGCTGGGCATTTGGTAGGACATTCTTTCTTTAGCAGTCGGCAGTAATTCTTTCAATAGCTGGTAAAGTTCGGTTGCTTTTGATTGATGTTCCACGGGAACGGTCGCAATATAATCGGTGATCACTGTCATAAATTTTATCTCCTTTAGGTTGCTAGAATTTAAGCTGATAAGGTGCTAGGAAACTTTCTTGCCAAGCTGATTCCGTTTTGTAAAGTTGACCGGTCAACACGATACATGCATGTAATTCTTGAAAGCTGCGCAGGGTCAGCGTTGTTAGTTGAGGCATGATCAATCTTTGTGCTTCGTCATAACCCTTTGGTAAAATCACGCCGAGATGTTGAAATAAGCGGCGGCAATAGACATCAACGATAAAAGTTTCTTTGCTGAGCACATAAAGCAAGATGGCGTCGGCCGTTTCTCGACCGATTCCTGGTAGCGCGAGTAATTCCAGACGGAGTTGTTCGACGGGTTTCATCCGCAACAGCCCCAGGTTATCTTGATAGGTCGCAAAATAAGCGCAGAGATTTTGAATTGTTTGTGCTTTGCGGACGTAAAATCCCGCACTGTGGATCACTTCTTGTAACTGTTCGTTAGATAGCAGCCGGATTTTTGAAGGCAAAAATTCGGTCTGTTCTTTGAGCGCTGCTAATGCGTAATCGACGCTTTTCCAATTCGTATTCTGAATGAGAACGGCGCCCCAGATGATCTGCCAATCCGTGCGGGCGGGCCACCAGCCGTTGCTATCTAAATGGTCATACAATAAGTCGTAAAGTTGAGTCAGGTTAATGTTTGTCTTGGTCATACTTTTATTCTAAACGCTTACGGAAAAGATAGCCAATAAAGCGACACGAAAAAAGTTTGCCACAAGATAAATCGGCAAACTTGATGATATATATTGATTTGGCTGAGCTAACTGCTGCGATTCTAAAATAACAAGGTATCAATCGCACCAGAAACTTTGTCGAGGTTCAGATAAGTTGCTGGATGATTTGTTAATAGAACCATTGCGGTTTTACCGTCGGGACTAATATGAATTCGCGAATAAAAGCCGACGCCCGCACCATTGGCACCTTTATAATTCGCGTAATTATAAAGGCCGCCTCCATAATGACTGGTACTACCGTCAACGAATAATTGATCGCGACTGGATTGGCTGATTAAACTGCCATTCAGCATGCCTTTTTCAACTTGATATAAGTCATAGGCACTCATATAAACTTGCCCAGTACCCAATTCACTGTGTTTTTGAGCGTTATTAATCGTTAGGGGCTGTTTATAAATATTTGCTGGAGCAGACTTTGCCGCAAAGTTATATCCAGTTGCACGTAGATAGTCAGCAGGTAGCGCAAAAGATAAATGAGTGTGTTTTAAGTTAAGCTTCTGAATAATTTGTTCTTGAAATAAATTTGCGTAAGTCTGACCGGAGACTTTTTCGATAATGCCGGCCAGCAGAATGTAATTGATTGGTTGATAACTCCACTGGTTATATTGCTGGGGTCGAAAAACGATCTTGGCAATATCATTGGCAATGATTTGCTGATCAGGCTGAATAACGGTCTGAGTATAACCTTTGGGTATTGTTAAACCCGAAATCATATTTAGCATTTGACGCAATGTGATTTGATTACTGTTGGGTACGTTGGGATAATACTGACTCAAAAAGTCTGACAGCTTAACTCGACCAAGCTCAACTTGGTGCATCAATAAAGCACCTGTCATTGCTTTCTGGACCGAATTAATTTCGAAACCTGTTGTGGCCGTGTTCAATTGATTTGCCTGTTTGTTGGAATAACCGGATTGCCAACTAGCGACTAGTTTGTCTTGATAATAGATTTGTGCGACGCCAAGAAAATGAGTTTTACTAGCGATATTAGCTAAGCGCGACTGAAAATATGAATTGAGTGTGGGTGTTTGTTTTTCTGCCAGCGCTTCTGCACGTAATTTTGTTATTTTTTGTTGATAGGTTTTTGCAGTTTTGCTGGCCAGTTTTGTGTTTTCAGTTTCAGCTTTCTGGTGTCCTTGATAAAATCCGAGAATGCCAAACAATGTTGTCATGATTACGACAATAATGGTCGATACTGAGAAGTAGCGCCAGAAAAACCGGCGGCGATCTCGTCGCCGGTTCACCGGTCGTCGTGGATTAAAATTACTTGCCATTTGTACCATCACTTTTCTGCAAGGTTAAGGATTTTTGCCACTGAGGTGTGAAGAAATATGAATTAAGTTGATAGCGGGGTTGTGCTTGCGTTTGTGTGAGAAATGGGTTCACTTTTTCATCGACTTTTAGCCAGCCCAACCAGCCCAGGTGAATCGTATCTTGCATCATATAGTTCGCATGCGTGTCATTTGTCAGATCGGCAATATGATTGAAGCCTTGACTGCGTAACTGATATTTAATTTTGGTGGCTGTTTCTTGTAGCATTGGCAATGGTAAACCCGTATACGTGGCCCACTTTTGGTTGATTGGCGGAATAACGAAGAGGACATTAGCATTGAGCTGCTTAAATTCAGTCAGCAGTAATTCCAAGTCACTATACTCAGGTGACTGGCGATAATCATAATGTTTCTGGCTATTACGTAGCCCATTGATCCGTGATCCACGCAAGCGCTCGCTGTAAAAGTGATTATCGATACCAAATGTATTATTATTCGTATGCTTTTTAGCAAGTTGTATCGCCGTTTTCGTCAGAAGCGTGTCGGAATCGTGGCTCGGTAATAAACGTTCCCCTTTTTCGATTGTTTTCCAATGATCTGCCAAACTAAAACGAGAAAAAAGCGCGTCTTCATTCAATAAAATTCGTAGGCGCAAATTGAGCAGGAATCGATCACTTTGATTCAAACGTTCTCCTTTGGCAACTTTATTTAAAGCAGCCGCAATGGTTGAACTCGCTTTGCCCGAGGGCATCTCTAAAAGCCGTTTTGCGGCATAACGAGTTGCAGTCGAATCATTGACCGAGAGCAGCCATTGAATCGCCTGGAGCGGTGAATAATAGAAACTAAAGGCATCTGGTTCTTGACCACGCTTGGTAAACCACTGCGGTGAAATAATATAAACAATTTTTTTACCCTGCAGTTGTGGATGTACGCCCTGTAAGGTGAAGAAATGATTCAACGATTGACTCCCAGCGTTTCCTAGCAGAAACGGCTGATAAGAACGGTGATATTTCGCTGCCAATACAGAAGGGTGTAAAGGATCCATGCGCAATAATTCTGATGAGCCGAGGAAGGGAACGTAATTTTCTGAGAAGGCTTGTTTCTTGAACAGTTGACCATGATAAACGTTGGTTGAGAGTGATACCGCGCCATGCTTCAGCGAATCTTGGCTGATACGCTGGTGACTGAATGGTAATAATAAAACCAGCCAAACTGCGATAGCCGCGATGATGACTGGTCCGAAAATCAGCCATAATTTTTTGCGGGTTTTCATTTGAGCGTCCCAATTTTGGCAATGATTTTGTTGGGTGTTTCCCACTCAGTGCGTTCAAATTCAGAGACAGGCACTTCGACGCCAATCTCCGTTTCAATTTCTAATAAAAGCTGAACAGTTGCCATGGAATCGAGCAAACCAGTATCGAATAGGTTGGTATCACCTTTGCCCGTGAGATCCTCGCCAGTTAAGTCATTGATAATTGAATATAGTTTTTCTGAGTCTGTCATGTTGATCATCCTTTCAAAATAGGTGCTGAGTTTGTTGATGCAATAAATTTGCTGCAGGTGGTATTTAAAGCTTTTGAACTGATTATTGAAGGCTTTGTTTACGAGTGGTAGGAATTGATTTGGTTCCGTCAGAACGCTCCAGAAAATAGTTGCGCCTCGCTGTGGGGATGACTTCAAGCCTTTGCAAAATCGGCAAAGTCTTGAAGATCACCCTTGTTCTAGCGGGACTGGGTTTTAGTGCAGAACTGCATTGTTGGTCAACTTATCTGAGATTGTTTTAAAAACTTAATGGGTCCCGCAAGAACAATTTCACTGCGAGTCGCAACTTTTTCTTCCGCGTTCTGACTCATCTCGGCGGTTTTATGGTGCTGGCTCTAGTTAACGTCTAGACCTGTGCGACTGATTTGTACCGCAACTTTAGTTTTTTGAAGACGAAAGGCGGACTTAATTATCGTTCCGACTTTTCAGTTCAACTATTCAGAGTCAAGACAACAATGTCAATCAAGCTTGAGGAACCCTGTTATTCAGATCCTAGCCTAAACAGAATAAGTTTAGGCAGAAGTTGCGGAAGAAAATAGTGGGATTGCAGTGGTAATTTTGTTAATGAGTGGTTCTTGCGAATTTACAAAATGGGAAAATGTGAGATCTTCACGGTTTTGGAAGAGCTCACATTTTAGGCGGAAAACTTTTGGCGAACTTCCAAAAGCTTGAAGCCGTCCCCACAGCAACCTCCCACTATTTTCTGGAGCAACTTCTGCCGAAGGTAGATCAATCTTTACACACTTCCACAGCAATTTTCGCCGCAGGTAGATCGTATTTTTCAACTGGCCAGCAGTATCAGCCCTTAGAACCATAATTGATTCAAAAATCCAGAGAAAATCAAAAAGCTAAAACAAACAATGTTAAAGGTGACAAAGATAGCCAAACCTTCGGTAAATTTATTATGAGGAATTTTATCCGCATGATTCTTTTTATACCGCAGCCAATAATCGTTGATGATGATCGCGGCGGCATGGAAGAGGCCGTATACAATATAGTACCAAGTCAATCCATGCCAAAAACCCATAATCAGAAAGTTGACCAAGTAGGCCAGCTGCGACATGCGCACGCGATTCTTGACCCAGCGATGCTTCATCACCCAAAACGTAAAACGCATGAAGATAAAATCACGGAACCAGAAGGATAAGGTCATGTGCCAACGATTCCAAAATTCCTTAATGTTGTGGGCAAGGAAAGGTTTGTTAAAGTTCATTGGCGTTTTGATCCCCATGAAATAACTGATCGAAACGGCGAACAGACTATAACCCGCAAAGTCGAAAAATAAATACATGCTGTAAACATACATATAGCCTAATAGATACCAAGAAATTCCCGTTCCACCGAAAGCAGAACTTTGGCTCATTGCCGCGCGCGCAACGTTGGGTAATAATAAGGTGCCAAAAATATAGCCAAGGATATATTTGTAGAGAAATCCTTGAATGAGATAGAAAACAGCCTTGCTGACATCATCCAAATAGGCGGAACGATCGGGAACATTTTCGTAATCTTTAATGAATCGCCGATAACGATCGATCGGCCCTGAGGAAATTGTTGGGAAAAAGAGCAGAAAATGTAGGTACTGAGACCACGAGATCTCTTTGATCGTCCCATCACGTAATTCCATGATGACCTGTACGGTTTTGAAAGTTAAATAACTGATTCCCAAAAAACCGATATTAAAACCGTTGTAGTTAGGAAATAGTGGCGTGAATTTCACGATGATCAAAGGCAAGATGCTTAAAATAACAGCACTCACGAAAATAGTCGTCTGATTTTTATTCCAGCGATAATGAGTGAATCCCATTGTCAGTAGAACTTGGTAACACGTGTACAGAATCAACGCGGCACCTTGATGCCAGTGGTCACCGCCAAAAGTCAGGATGAGAAACGCTAAGGTAAAAATAGACTCGTAGATTTTCAGTCGGCGACCAAAATACAAGCCGATGATCACAGGCAATAAGGCGATAAGCAAGATGCCAAAGTAGGCAGGATTGCTATAAGGTTGTAAATTGATCACTGTGAGTTGACCTCCAGTATCAACGCCTTGATATCGACCTTATCATTGGCGGATCGCGGTAAACTCTGTCGGTAAATAAAGCGCTGGGGCATCATGTACGGCATAATATTGTCTTGTAGTTCTTGCTTGATCGCATTGGTCAAGTCGTTTTCTGAATCGACGGGTGTTTTTTCCGGCACGATAATCGCAATCAATTGGTTGACGCGGTGATCCTTGTTATAGCGCGGGACAACCACACCTTGTTCGATCAAAGCACTTTGACGTAAATAGAAATTAATTTCTTCCAGCTCGATGCGATAACCGTTGAACTTGATCTGAAAATCCATGCGGCCACGATAGAAGAGCAGCTGGTCGTCGGCAAAGAAGCCAAGATCGCCACTATGATAAGTTGACCAAGGTTGTGTGTTATCAAAGGCAGCCGCGGTTTTTTCGGGTAGATTGAGATAGCCCTTCGAAACACTAGGACCACTGATCAAAATTTCGCCAATTTGTTCGTTTTGCTCAGCAACGACGGAAATTTTAGTATCTTCTTTAACATAACCGATCGGTAAACGTGAATACTGAGCTAGAACTTCTGGTGTGATCTCAATACCAGTTACCGCAACACATGCTTCCGTTGGCCCATACGTATTGTAAATATGGCTGCTGGGGAAACGCGCAATTAATTTTTCAGCGGTGGTATGACTTAATTCTTCGCCACAGAAGATAAAATGAGTCAGTGTGGGATAGTTGGTCTCGTTGAAATCTTTCAATAAGAGACAAATCTCAACCAAGGAAGGTGTCGAGATCCACACATTGAGCTGCAGTTGAGGCAGATAGTGGAACAATTGCTTGAAATCTTCGGTGACTTCTTTCGGCAGCGCCTTTAAAGTGCCACCGGTTGTCAGTGTTGGATACAACCCCATGACTGACAGATCAAACGAGAAGGGTGCTTGTGCTAAGACGTTGGGATCAGTCGGCCATTGAAAATCAGACAGTTGCCAATTCACGAAGCTTAATAAATTGTTGTGGGAAATTTGCACGCCTTTAGGTTTGCCGGTCGTACCAGAAGTGAAAATAATATAAAAATTGTCGTCACCACGGACAGCTTGAAACTGGGGATGAGAATCAGTCACGTTTAAAAGATTAATTTCTGCTAACGTGATCACTTGAATTTCGGGAAGCTCAACTGGTAGTTGGTCAATCGCGATGATCAAAGGTGAATTCGCCGTGTCTTGAATCATTTGTAATCGGTGGTTGTCAGAATGGCTGTCGACTGGAATATAAGCATGTCCGGTTTTAACAGCGGCAAGGAAAGCAACTAACATTTCGAATTCTTGCCCACCGTAAACAATGATCGGCGCCTTTACTGGTAAATTTTGCGCATCTAAATGAATTGCCAACGTGTTGGCCTGTTGAACCAATTGCGAATAGGAATATTGTGTTCCGAGATAATCGTAAGCGATTCGATCTGGATATTTCGCGCTGATTTCATCGATGGCTTCAATAATATTTTGAATCATCCCAAGTCCCCCTTAGTTTAAAACTCGTTGTATATAAAGTGACTGCCATTGACGCCGACGTAACTGTACAGATACATCAACAGAAAGAAAACAACAAAATATAAAAGTGTTCTTAAAATAAAGTTGCGAATTTCATGATCTTTTGGCTCTGCTTTTTTCTTATCCATGAACAGCCTCCTGATTAGGTCCTTGATAATTAGCTCCAATTAAATTGTAAGTCAATCTCAAAAAATAGCCCGCGAATGTACGAACAATTGCGCGACTCAACTAACAATATTGTAAGAAGAGATGAGATGAAAAAATATGACGCATAAAGATTTGCGGTTGTAATTTGAAATCAGTCGCCTTATAATCTATTTAGAAATATTTCTAAATAGATACCGACGTGAAAGAAGTGATCCTCATGGGCTTGTCAGAATCAATGAAAGTTTTAGCCGAACCAATTCGGCGTCAAATTATTGAACGCTTGAAAACGGGTCCTAAAACTGCGGGTGAAATTGCGAGTTCATTTGATCTGACCAATGCCACCGTTTCTTATCATTTGAAGTTGTTGAAGCAAGCAGGATTCATCACCGAAACCAAAGATAAAAATTATATTTATTATTCACTGAATAGCACCGTTTTCGAAGATATTTTAACTTGGATCTATCAAGTTGGAGGTAAGAATGATCATGCAGAAAAATAAAATGAAAAAATTAACGCTTGTGACCACACTTTTGACGCTGGCACCAATGTTGCTAGGAATCATGGTCTATTCGCAATTACCTGCAAAAATCGCCATTCATTTCGGCGTCGATAATGAGCCCAACGGCTGGGCGAATAGACCGCTGGCGGTATTTGGGATTCCCGTTTTGATGGCGTTGGTTCAACTGTTTATCATGTGGACGTCGACGCGGAGTTCGCGGATCAATGGTGGCTCACGGCGGATGGAAATGGTGACGATTGCGATCGTGCCAATTTTAACAGTCGTGCTGTATATCATTACGATTGCACTGGCGCTGGGGGCAAAAGTCGATGTGGGACGCATTGCCATGTTTGTTGTGGCAATCACGTTCATTGCGCTGGGGAATTATATTCCGACCGTCACTTATGAGCAACAAACTGCAATGCGGCCGTTTAGAATCATGCGCAATCAGAAAAATTGGGGCCTCGTCAGCCGCATGACAGGTTACGTGATGGTTTTCGGTGGCCTTCTGGTGGTAATTAGTCTATTTATTAGTCCAGTTTTGGCGGCAGTGGTACTCGGAATTGTGGTCGTCATAATGTTGAGTGTTTCGATATACGGCTCTTTGAAAAAATGAGACTGAATTTTTGGCTTGGTTGTGACGTGGCGCTTCTTTGAGTTAGAATAGAAACGCAATCATTAAAATGAGTTACGCAAGGAGAACAGGCATGTTAGCAGTTGGGTTAATGTCAGGAACTTCATTGGATGGGGTGGATGCCGCGCTCGTGGAAATTGCCGGCGTCAATGAATCCACCAAAGTTAAACAATTAAAATTTTCCAGCTATCCGTTTAGCTTAGCAACGAAAGAAAAAATTAAGGCGGCATTATCGGTTTCAACTTCTAACGTTGAAGCTATTTGCAGTCTTAATTTTGAGTTGGGACGGATTTTCGGCGAGGCAGTTGTTAAAGTTTGCCAGGAATATGGTGTTGCTAGTGAAGAACTAGGATTTGTTGCTTCTCATGGTCAAACCATTTATCATTTACCACGACCCGCAGATAAAAACTTGGTTCCTTCAACACTACAAATCGGTGAGTCGGCGCTGATCAGTGAAATTGCCAAAACGACGGTCGTCTCTGATTTTCGTCCGCGCGATATGGCTGTCGGTGGGCAGGGTGCGCCAATTGTGCCGTACTCTGAATATATTTTATATCGCAGCGAGCAGTCGACGCGGATTTTACAAAATATCGGCGGTATCGGCAATGCCACGGTAATTCCTCAAAACGGACAACTCGATCAATTAACGGCTTTTGATACGGGGCCTGGAAATATGGTGATCGATGAATTATGCCGTCGTTTTTATGATGAAGAATTTGATCGTGATGGCGCTCATGGTGCGGCTGGCCAAGTCGATCAAACTGTTTTGGAGGCGTTATTGGAGCATCCTTATTTTGCTAAACCATTTCCTAAGACGACTGGTCGTGAAGAATTCGGTAGCGAATATGTCACGCGGATTTTGGCTAAATATCAATTACAGCCAGACGACTGGATCGCTACTGCAACGGCGTTAACAGCGAGCTCGATCGCGCAAGCGGTTCGGCAGTTTGCGACGGAGCAAACTGAACTCATTGTTGGTGGCGGTGGGAGTTATAATCCGACTTTGGTTAAAATGATCGGCGCACAACTGCCTGATGTTAAAGTGATGATCCAGGAGGACTTGGGTTATTCTTCCGACGCAAAAGAAGCGGTGGCGATGACGATCTTGGGTAATCAAACTTTGCAGCGACAACCAAGCAACGTTCCTAGCGCAACGGGTGCGCGTAAGCCGGTTATTTTGGGGAAGGTTACTTATTACTAAGCCTGTAAAAAATAATCTACCTTCGGCAGAAGCTGCTCCAGAAAATAGTGGGAGGTTGCTGTGGAGACGGCTGCAGGATTTCCAAAAACCGGAAATTCTTCCGCCTAAAATGTGAGCTCCGGAAAAGCGTCGGATCTCACATTTTCTCTTTCTGTAAATTCGCAAAGACCGCTCATTAACAGAAATACCACTGCAATCCCATTATTTTCTTCCGCAACTTCTGCCTAAACCTAGTTTGTTTAGGCTGGGATTTGAATAACAGGGTTCCTTGAACTTGATTAACATTGTTGCCTTTACTTTGAATAGTTTTTTTAGAAAGTAATATGTCCGTAGCGGAGTTTTTTTATTCTGGTTTAATTTAAGATAATTGAGAATTTTAATCTACCTTCGGCAGAAGCTGCTCCAGAAAATAGTGGGAATTGCTGTGGAGACGGCTGCAGAATTTCCAAAGATCGGAAATTCTTCCGCCTAAAATGTGAGCTCCGGAAAAGCGCCGGATCTCACATTTCCCCATTTTGTAAATTCGCAAAAATCGCTCATTAACAAAATTACCACTGCAATCCCACTATTTTCTTCCGCAACTTCTGCCTAAACTTATTTTGGTTAGGCTAGGATCGAAATAACAGGGTTCCGCAAATGTGATTAACACTGTGGCCTTTACTTCGAATAGTTCTTCTAAAAAGTCGGAACGATAATCAAGTCCGCCTTTCGTCTTCTAAAGAAAAGTGTTGCGGTATAAATCAGTCGCACAGGACTAGCCGTTAACTTCAGTAACCACTAAAAAGCCGCCAGGATGAGTCAGAACGCGGAAGAAAAAGTTGCGACTCGCAGTGAAATTGTTCTTGCGGGATCAACTTATTTACTAAATGTTCTCAGATATGTTGATTGCTAATTCAGTTACCACTTAAACCCAAGTACCGCTAGAACAAGGGTGATCTTCAAGACTTTTGTGGGCTTCAAAAGGCTTGAAGTCATCCCCACAGCGAGGCGCAACATTTTTCTGGAGCGTTCTGACGGAACCAAACAAAATCCTACCTCACGCAAACAAAGCCTTCAAATAAAAATTAATTACATCGAATCGAAACCGATTCGATGTTTTTTTGTGAAAACCAACATTTAGCCAATAATTTTTCGTTAAAAACTGTTATCCAAACGCTTACCATGATATTATGCAGATAGGAACTATAAGTTTTGCAGCTTCGTATTTTATTAGTCAAAGGAGAGTTTTCATGGAAAATTTCGCAAAGTATTTCGACCACACCTTGTTAAAACCAGATGCAACTGAGGAAGAGGTGCGCAAAGTTATCGCCGAAGCAAAGGAATATAAATTTGCTTCAGTTTGTATCAATCCTTACTGGGTTAAATTAACGGCAGAGGAATTGCAAGGAACGGGCGTCACAACTTGTACAGTTATTGGTTTTCCTCTGGGTGCAACAACGACGGTTTCGAAAGTTGCTGAGACTGCGCAGGCATTGCATGATGGCGCGCAAGAAGTCGATATGGTAATCAATATTGGCGAATTGATCGCGGGTCACGATGAAGCCGTTCAAAACGACATTCAAAACGTGGCGCGAGCAGCTCATGCCGGCGGTGCGAAATTAAAAGTGATTATTGAAACTTCACTTCTGACTGATGACCAAAAAGTTAAAGCTTGCGAATTAGCTGTTGCTGGTGGCACAGACTTTGTTAAGACTTCGACTGGTTTTTCAACTGGCGGTGCTAACGCTCATGACGTTGCAATCATGCGCAAGACTGTTGGCGAAAAGATTGGTGTTAAGGCTTCTGGCGGTGTTCACAGTTTGGCAGATGCACAGGCAGTTATCGACGCTGGTGCGAACCGAATTGGTGCAAGCGCATCGGTTGCAATCGTCAAGGAATACGAAGCAGCACAGAAATAAACCGTGTTCGTAAGCACTGAAATTTCCGCTTAACTTGAGAGAACGCTAAATCTAAGACCAGATTTAGTGTTCTCTCAGAGTTAATGCTCAATTTCACCCGTGCTTACTCACAACATAACTGTGTTCGAGCTGACTGTCTGCTATGAATAAGTTATCAATAACTGAATTCAAAGACCGAATTTAGTTATTGATAGACTTATTCTACGCAGCCAACCGTCAACTCTCACAACTTAATCGTGTTCGAAGGAACTGAAATCAATGTCTAAGTGACGATAACTTAAATCTTAAGACCAAGATTTTAGTTATTGTCGACTTAGTCACTGATTTCACCCGTTCCTTCTCACAACTTAATAAATGGAGGTCGTGACATGGCAAGTGATTATCGTTTTAAACGTGTTTTTGGGATCGTGTTAGATTCAATCGGGATCGGTGAGGCACCGGACGCTGATAAGTTTGCTGACGTTGGCGCTGATACTCTAGGGGACATTGGCAAATTTTTCGAGGGAAAATTTAATGTGCCTAATTTAGTTAAACTCGGCTTAGGAAATATTCGTGAGGATAATCCGATTTTAGGTGCAGAACCTATTGATGATCCGATCGGTTATTATGGCAAGATGTTTGAAATTTCTGCTGGCAAGGATAGCATGGATGGTCACTGGGAAATGATGGGCGTGCCTGTTACGAAACCTTTGGGCTTTTTCCCGAATGGTTTCCCCGCAGAACTGATCAAAAAAATCGAAGACTTCAGCGGGCGTAAAGTTATTGTTAACAAACCGTATAGTGGCACCGATATTATTCATGATTATGGTGAAGAGCAGATGAAAACTGGCGCGTTGATCGTTTACACGTCGGGAGATTCTGTCCTGCAAATCGCGGCACACACGGATATTATTCCGCTGGAAGAATTGCAACGGATCTGTGAATATGCCCGTTCGATCACGATCGATGAATATCATATTGGTCGTGTCATTGCACGCCCTTATAATGGCCCTGACAAGGATCATTTCGAGCGTACGAGTGATCGGCATGATTACACGCTAGAACCCACAGAAGCGACGGATTTAGACCGTTTAAAGGCTGCTGGGTTGAGTGTGTTGGGTGTTGGTAAGATCAACGATATTTTTTCTGGCCACGGAATCACGAAGGGTTGGCATACGGTTAGCAATATGGACGGTATGGATAAGACGATTGCGGCAGCCGATGAAGATTTTACCGGCTTCTGCTTCACCAACTTAGTTGATTTCGATGCGATGTATGGGCATCGTCGTAATGCGCAAGGCGATGGTGATGCGCTGATGGCTTTCGATAAGCGTTTAGGTGAATTATTAGCGAAATTAAACGATGATGATTTGTTGATCATCACTGCTGATCATGGTAATGATCCGATGTACACGGGCACTGATCATACGCGCGAATACGTGCCTCTCGTCGTTTACTCGCCAAGTACGGGTACGGGTTCATTGGGGATCCGCTCGCCATTTTCTGACTTTGGTGCAACGGTGTTGGATAACTTCAATGTTGCTGGCAATGGTGTCGGTAAGAGTTTCTTAGACCAATTAAAGTAAATTAGGAGGAGTTAGATGAGTACACATATTGGTGCTAAAAAAGGTGAAATCGCCGAGAAAGTTTTGTTACCAGGAGATCCTTTGCGTGCGAAATATATCGCCGAAAATTTCTTGATGGACGCTCACCGTTATAACGAGATCCGTAATTGCTTTGGGTATACAGGCCTATATCGTGGTGAAAAAGTTTCTGTTCAGGCAACTGGTATGGGAATTCCTTCGATTTCGATCTATGCTAATGAATTGATCCAAGAATATGACGTGCAAACATTGATCCGTGTCGGTACAGCCGGCGGTATGGGGAAAGATGTCAAAGTCCGCGATGTTGTTTTAGGACAAGCCGCTTCTACGGACTCGTCGATCATCGCCAACACATTCGGCCCTGGTGTTTATTTCGCGCCGGTTGCTGACTATAGCTTATTATCGCAAGCCGCAACTTTAGCCGAAAAAGATGGCATGAAGTGGCATGTCGGTAATGTTCTGGGCGAAGATCGTTTCTACAATGACGAAATCGACACGCAGAAGTTGATCGACTATGGCGTGTTGGCAACTGAAATGGAAACGCCAGCTTTATATTTGTTAGCTGCAAAATTCCATCGTCGTGCGTTAGCAATTCTCACGGTCAGCAATCATTTAGTGACCGGTGAAGAAACAACCGCCGAAGAACGCCAAACGTCATTTAATGACATGATCAATTTGGCCTTACAAGTAAATTAAAAGTTGTAAATAAAGATTTTAAATTGACCTCATCGAATTTTTCGGTGAGGTTTTGTAATATTAAGTTTCATATACGCAACTTATTTGAACGCTGAGCGCTTCATCAACTAAACTGGATCAGTAACTTAATTTAGGAGCTGATTAAATGTTAGAAGAAAAAATAATCAAGACGGGATTGGGTACTTTTAAAATTAGTTTGAGAGCTCCGAAAGAAAATCCGTTAGTCGTTTTTTTAAGTGGTGCCGGTCAATTTGATACCTATGAAACTTTTGAAAATGTGATCGATCTATTGCCTGAATCATTTGGTATATTGGCGGTCGATTATCTTAACACCGGTCACAGTGGCAAAGCCGTGATGGATTATTCAATGCGTCAAGAGGCGGCTGCTATCGCGAAGATGGTCAATGATCAAGATACTGAAAAGGTGATTCTGGTTGCGCACAGTATTGGTGGTGTCTACGCGCTTTTGATGACTGATCAAATTGAAAATCTCACTCGTTTCGTGGGCATCGAACCAACCACGCGCGAAATTGTACTGGATCCACCGTCGACACCTGGCTATGAAGCGGAAGATTCAGATCAGACTCAGCAGCAGATGGAAGATTGGTTACACGATCATGTGCGTAAAGAATTTGTACCACAACAGGCTGCGAAAATCTGGCAAACATTTGAGGCTAGCATCGCACGATTGGATGAAACTGATGGCGCTCGTTTGCAGCAAGTCATGAATGGTGCACCATGGGATGATAAAAAACTGAAACTACCAGAAACCCTTGCATCGACAATTATCACTGAATCCTATCGTGTCGAAGAAATGAACCGTTCAGAGTTTATGACCACGAATTCGCACTCAAAGATAATTATGGCAGGCACTTATCACTATATTCATTGGGAAAATCCTGAAGTGATCGCAAAGGCGATTGCAGAGCTTTGATGACTGGATGCGAATGTAAATGCTTTTGGCGTTGTTAAAAAAAGCTAGAATGAAAACGACTGTGTGACTTTGCCTAACGTTGTTTTCCAGATTATATTTAGTAATCGCTTGATAATGGTTTGGAGAAAAAAACATGAGCAGTCAATTTGCTTATTTTTAGTAAGCATAGTAATATGAAGTAGTAAATAAAAATGTGAGGTGTTCGCGATGGAAATCAAAATTAAAGATGCTGCTAAAGAATATTTAGAAAATAAGATCACGTCCAACGATATTGTGCTTCTGGCGCTTGATGATGGCTCAAACAAGTTTTCCAACTTGGGTGGTTCATGTACGATCGGTAGCAAGTTCCAATTCGTCGTCACCGATAAAATGGAACCAGAGTTTGATCAGCCACTTGAAAATAATCTGGGGCTTAAATTATATACTGGAAAACCAGAACTGATGTATTTGATCGATGGCTTAAATGTCGATTACAGAATGGGATTCCTCTCCTTGTCAGACAACAGCGGGATCATCGACGGTGCCGTTTCTGTCACAAAGTATGAAGCACCAACAGATGCCGAAGTTGAAGAACAAATGAAAACATTAGGCAATAAGATTTGCTAAATCAATTATGAAACCGAAACGAGCGTCCTTTTAGAGGCGCTCGTTTTTTGTTGCCAAAAATTGCGTCGGCTGCTTCTCAGTCAGGCCTGCGTGCGGAAGTTAAATTGTATTATCGCGGTTAATGTGATATAAATAATTATCGTTTCATATTAAGATTCGAATGTAGGATGAATATTTAAGAAATCTCGATACAGATTACGTCAGACCTCGCAATGAAGACTTCTATAAGTCGCAAATTCAAACGTTCGCAGCTGCACCAGGTATCATTGAATTCGGTATTTACGCACTAGAAGAGAAAGAATTAATTGGATTCATTTCACTTTTTAGTATCGAGTGGAATAATCGTCTCGCCACGCTTGCGGTCGGAATTGGCGATGCAAATTTTCGTGGCAAAGGATTCGGCAGTGAAGCAATTCAACTGGTTCTTAATTATGCGTTTAACGAATTAAATCTCAATAAAGTGGTGCTGGATGTGATTTCTAATAACGAGGGCGCCATTTCCAGCTATCGGAAAAACGGCTTTATTGTTGAAGGCACCGCCAGAGAATCGATTCTGCGAGATGGAAATAAGTACGACAAAATTTATATGGGTATTTTAAAAAGAGAATGGCTTGCGTTAAATCGTCTTAAAAAATAAACGTGTAATCATTTATTTAATTGCAATTAAAACGGATGAGGAGGTTTACTGATGTTACGTAAAGTTGTTTTTCACGTGGATGAATTAGAAAAATGGGGACACACCCTGAGTAATGTTCATAATCTGTTGAATTATCAGCGTGAGCATGCTGAACTACAGCTCGCAATCGTCGTGCTTGTCAATGGCGATGCAATTATGGGTTACTTGCAACCAAATTATCGCGAAGAAATTGCGACTTTGAAAGATCAGGCTATTTTTCATGCCTGCAATAATTCGTTGAAGAGTCACGGCGTCAAGCCAGATCGATTGCCGCCGGAAGTGCAAGTGGTGCCAGTGGGTGTGCTCGATCTGATCGAATTACAGGATGAGAATTATCGCTATATCAAACCATAAACAATCCGTAAAACTTGTCTCGGTAAAATAACTTTTTTGCGACTATGAGCGGTAATTTCTGCTACAATGAAGACATTCTTTTAATTGGAGGAATTGGCTGATGACAATGGCGACGAAGATTCGAGATGTGGACGACTTTCAGAATTTGGTGATCGATGGTTTGAAGACCGATTATCATATGGAAGAGCGCCAGGCACTAGCGGTGTTTTGCTTGGAACGTAATCATATTGAACAATACTGGCATCAGCATTTTGCCAATGCGGATTTGGATGTGGCGGATTTACTTCAACAGATCATGGCTGATGAAGATGATTTAGAAGACGACTGCCGAGAATAAAATACAATTAATCGATGAACAAAACGAATTCTGTTTTGTTTATTTTTTTGGGATTGTTTCCTGTGCTAAACTGGGTGTGTCTTTGAAAAGCTGGTTTGTGGGTGATGGCAGTATGAACTTGCTGCAGAGAATGAACAGCCCACTCGTGGGGACGGCTCCAGGATTTTGGAAGCCCGTCAAAATTCTTCCGCCTAAATTTGGAGATCTTGCCAAAACCGCAAGATCTCCAAATTTCCCATGCTCTAAGCGACGATGAATCTGTCGCTAAGACCATTATCACAGTGTGCTGTTCATTCTCTTCCGCAAATTCTGTGGTTCATTCTAGTGAGCAGATTGAGATTCTGAGCTGTGTTCTGACCTGGTTGAAAAACATGTGGCTTGCGGGTGATGGCAGTATGAATTTGTTGCAGAGAATGAACAGCTCACTCGTGGGGGCGGCTCCAGGATTTTGGAAGCCCACCAAAATTCTGCCGCCTAAATTTGGAGCTCTTGCAAAACCGGCAAGATCTCCGAATTTGCCATGCTCTAAGCGACGATGGATCTGTCGCTAAGACCATTATCACAGTGTGCTGTTCATTCTCTTCCGCAAATTCTGCGGTCCATTCTAGTGAGCGGAGTTGGATTCTGAACTGGACTTTCTCCCGTACCAAGCTTTTATGAGCAACTTGATTTTCCTGGTGGCAAAATATCCAACGTGATCATATTTCCAGCAACAAAGCGATCGGCGTTGAAATCAAATCATTCCGCCCAAACCCAGTTCTTCCGAGTTCACCGCTAAACTAATTCCAGTTTAGGCCGCGGCTGCGTGGGGCAAGTGACGACACTGTGAAACTGCTGTTGCGACATGGCCATCGTCGCTTACAGCAGGGGCGCATTTCGAGATTTTTCTCAGGAGCGGGTTTGGCGACTGAGAAAAAGCTCGAAATCGAGGTGGAAGACTTTCCCCGGAACTTGGGGGAAAGCCTGGAACCGTCCCCACAGTAGTCAGTCACTTGCCCCACGCAGCCGCGACCGAAGGTAGATCAGAAATCTAAACTTGTTATTTTTACTAATTCCAAGCAACCATGGTCAGTAATTCATCGCCGACTTGTTTGATTTTTTTCAAATGCAAGTGCATACATTATTACAAAACTGCGGTATGATAGAGTTATGGAAAAGTTCTTTTTTCAGGGAGGTAGGTCATTATGGCCGAAATTAATCAAAGAATGCATGTGATCGGTTGGTTAGCGACGGAAGATCCAGAAATGTTGGCAATGACAGATCGGATATCTTTTTTCACATTCTTCTATGAATTGTTGCGAAAAGATACGGGCTTGTCGGCGGACTTCAGTGGCTTCACCATCGAAACATTATTGGGGCAACCACAGTTATTAAGTTTTCGTGATCAATATCGAGCAGAACCAGACGCTGTGCTTAAAACGGCGCTGGCTGCTTATCAAGTTGAACCAGATAAAGTCGACAAGGGATTGGCGACGATGGCGTACGTCTTGGTCAAAAATAATAGTCTGATTTTCTTGCAAGACTTCATCCGCCAG
Organism: Lapidilactobacillus mulanensis; assembly: GCF_003946215.1. Taxonomy (GTDB): domain Bacteria; phylum Bacillota; class Bacilli; order Lactobacillales; family Lactobacillaceae; genus Lapidilactobacillus; species Lapidilactobacillus mulanensis. The sequence continues at coordinate 27,590 of NZ_RHOW01000002.1, read as the reverse complement.
TTTGATTTTTGGCGGACGTGGGAGAAATATCACCGTCCAAGTCCGATTCGCTCGTTAAGTCAACACGATCAACAACTGATCTCGGCGCATTTTAACCGCAATTAAAAAATAAATATTGAAATAAAAAGCAGCAGCTGATCAACGGAAGACACAAAGGTGGCGATTATTTTTTGTGGCGTCGTGGATGAGCTGCTTTTTGTATTCTGTCGCGCATTAGCCTGTTATACTAGGGTCAGGATATGTGTTTATCAAATTGAGTAGGTGATTCAAATGAGTGAAATTTCTTTGTTTAGTGGTGACGATGCCGAATTTGAGCCGCTCGCAAATCGGGTGCGTCCGCGAAATCTGTCTGAATTCGTGGGACAGCCGCAATTAGTTGGCCCGGGAAAAGTTTTGCGAGAATTGATCGAGAACGATCACATACCGTCTATGATTTTCTGGGGGCCTCCAGGTGTTGGCAAGACAACGTTAGCTGCAATTATTGCGCAGCAAACTCAGGCGAAATTTGTAAATTTGAGCGCGGTGACTAGCAGTATCAAAGATATTCGCCAAGTGATGAAAGAGGCAGAAGATAATCGTCAGTTTGGCGAAAAAACGATTCTGTTTATCGATGAAATTCATCGATTCAACAAGGCACAACAGGACGCTTTTTTTCCATACGTTGAAAAAGGCAGCATTATTCTCATTGGTGCCACCACCGAAAACCCATCGTTCGAAATTAATTCGGCTTTATTGTCGCGGACTAAAGTTTTCGTACTACAAGCTTTGGATAGCGATGATATTCTGCAACTTCTAAAAAATGCATTACAAGATCCACGAGGCTATGGTCAACAACAGATCGAAATTGATGAAGCGTCTTTACAAATTATCGCCAATTTTGCCAACGGAGATGCACGCGTCGGCTTGAATTCGCTAGAAATGGCGGTACTCAATGGTCAGCGCGATGGGGATAAAATTACCATCACTAAAGAAGATTTGAAACAATTTCTTGGCAAAAAATCTTTGTTGTACGATAAAAAAGGCGAGGAACACTATAATTTAATTTCCGCATTGCATAAATCGATGCGCAATAGTGATCCAGATGCAGCCGTTTATTGGTTGGCGCGGATGTTGGAATCGGGCGAAGATCCATTGTACGTTGCGCGGCGTCTGGTTCGTTTTTCCAGTGAAGATATTGGGCTGGCGGATAGTCGAGCGTTGGAATTAGCGGTGGCAACTTATCAGGCCTGTCATTTCATTGGCATGCCAGAATGTTCGGTCAATCTGACGCAACTGGTGATCTATTTATCGTTGGCGCCTAAGTCTAATGCGGCTTATTCAGCTTATGACGCAGCTAAGAAGGATGCGCAAGATACGCAAGCAGAACTCGTGCCGCTACAAATTCGCAATGCGCCGACGAAATTGATGAAAGAATTGCATTATGGCGAGGATTATCAGTATGCGCATGATAGTAAGGATAAGATAACGAATATGCAGACGATGCCAGATAATTTGGTGGGTCATGAATATTATCATCCCACGGATCAAGGTAGCGAAGCGCGGGTCGCGCAGAGGTTAGAACAAATTAAGAAGTGGCATCGGGAGAATGGATAGTTGGATTGCTTGAAAATTTTGTCTACCTGCGGCAGAAGTTGCTCCAGAAAATAGTGGGAGGTTGCTGTGGAGACGGCTCCAAGCTTTTGGAAGTGCGCCAAAAGTTTTCCGCCTAAAATGTGAGCTCCGGAAAACCGCCGGATCTCGCATTTTCTCTTTCTGTAAACTCACAAAGACCGTTCGTTAACAGAAATACCACTGCAATCCCACTATTTTCTTCCGCAACTTCTGCCTAAACCTATTTCGTTTAGGCTAGGATTTGAATAACAGGGTTCCTTGAACTTGATGGACATTGTTGCCTTTACTCTGAATAGCTTTTTCTAGGAGGTCGTATGTTTGTTGCGGAGTTTTTTCCGGCTTAATTGAAGTAATTAAAAGCTTTAATCTACCTTCGGCAGAAGTTGCTCCAGAAAATAGTGGGAAGTTGCTGTGGGGACGGTTGCAGGATTTCCAAAGTACGGAAATTCTTCCGCCTAAAATGTGAGCTCCGGAAACCCATCGGATCTCACATTTTCCCATTTTGTAAATTCGCAAAAACCGCTCATTAACAAAATTACCACTGCAATCCCACTATTTTCTTCCGCAACTTCTGCCTAAACTTATTTCGTTTAGGCTAGGATTGAAATCACAGGGTTCCTCAAGCTTGATTGACATTGTTGTCTTTACTTTAAATAGTTCAGCTTAAAAGTCTGAACGGTAATCACATCCGCCTTTCGTCTTCTACAAAAACAGTTGCGGTACAAATCAGTCGTACAGGGCTAGACGTTAACTAGAGTTAACCACTATAAAACTGCCGAGATGAGTCAGAACGCGGAAGAAAAAGTTGCGACTCGCAGTGAAATTGTTCTTGCGGGACCAACTTATTTATTAAACGGTCTCGGATAAGTCGCACAATAATTCAGTTACCCACAAAACTAAAGTCCCGCTAGAACAAGGGTGATCTTCAAGACTTTGCCGATTTTGCAAAGGCTTGAAGTCATCCCCACAGCGAGGCGCAACATTTTTCTGCAGCGTTCTGACGGAGCCGAACCAACTCCTACCACACGCAAACAAAGCCTTCATAAACCAGTTATTAACGCTGTTTTATGAAGCTATGCATCCAATTGTTTAGGCAAAGCTAAAACACCATTTTAATAAAGCTAACATTTTTATTCCCTTTTTGATTCAGACATGATAAAGTTATCTTGAGGAGTGTGAACATGATGATAGATTTCTTTATTAAATTGGCACCATGGCAACAGGCTCTAGTGGGTACTTTATTCACGTACGGAATGACCGCGCTCGGTGCGGCATTAGTTTTCTTTTTCAAAAACATTAACAAAAATGTTTTAAACCTGATGCTTGGTTTTGCTTCTGGTGTGATGATCGCCGCGAGTTTCTGGTCATTATTAGATCCCGCGATCGATCAGGCTGAAGCGAACGGCGATATTGCTTGGTTAGTGGTCGCAATCGGTTTTGGTGCTGGGGGGCTGTTTTTGTACTTGGCAGACCGGGTGTTACCTCATTTACCAATTGGTCGTCAAGAGAGCAAGGGCGATTTTCCATCGTATTTACGGCGAACGGTATTGCTGGTCTTCTCGATCACGCTGCATAATATTCCTGAAGGGCTCGCGGTCGGTGTAGCTTTCGGTGCAGTTAGTCATGCGAGTAATCCGGCGATTGCAGTTGCGGCTGCGATTTCTGTTGCACTTGGAATCGGGATTCAGAATTTCCCTGAAGGTGCTGCGGTTTCGATTCCGTTGCGTCAAGGTGGTTTGTCGCGGACACGTTCATTTATGTACGGACAGGCATCCGGAATCGTTGAGCCTATTGCCGGTGTGATCGGTGCGTTGTTGGTTAGCCGGATGACGGTTATTTTGCCATATGCCTTAGCATTTGCGGCTGGCGCAATGATTTATGTGGTGGTCGAAGAATTAATTCCCGAAGCACAACAAAGTGTTGAACGTAAAAATCACACGGCTGTTTTCGGCGTGATGACAGGATTTATTATCATGATGATCTTGGATGTTGCGTTAAGTTAAAATTATTTCGTCGTTCTGAAATCAATGCCTAAGTGATAACCGCTCCAATCGTTGTCGATTTAGTCATTGATTCCAACTCACGATGATCAGTGGGAACGCAAAAAGATCCAGCAACCAATATTTCTACGGTTGCTGGATCTTTTTTTGTCGTCAAGATTAAATAATAGCTAAGACGATGAAATTGACGATGAATAAAATTGTGACGATCCATAAAACGGGATGAACTTCTTTGGCTTTGCCATTGACCAACTTGATCAGGCAGTAGGTGATGAATCCAGCGGCGATCCCGTAAGAAATGTTATAGCACAGGCCCATGAAGATCGAGGACATGAATGCTGGAATCGCTTCGGATAAATCGTTCCAGTCAATTTCTTTGAACGAGCCCATCATCATGACCCCAACGGCGATCAGTGCTGGTGCGATGGCTTGTGTGGGAATGATGGAAATAAATGGGGCGAACAAACTACTGAGTAAGAATAAAATGGCGGTGACAACGCTGGTTAAACCGGTACGGCCACCCGCACCAATTCCGGCAGCACTTTCGACATAAGTTGTGGTGTTACTTGTTCCGAAGATGGCGCCGATCGAAGTCGCAATGGAATCAGCGAATAATGCGCGATCCATTTTCGAAGAGAAGCCGTGGCCATCTTCCATTTCCTTCTCGTCTTGCGCAGAAAAGATTCCTGTACGGCGACCGGTTCCGATAAAGGTTCCCAGGGTATCAAAGGTGTCGGAGAAACTAAAGGCAAAAATAGTCATGATCACAAGCGGGAGGCGACTTGTATCGCCGAATAATGCGCCCATTCCCTTAGAACCGAGCGCCGCACCGAAAGTGGTTTGTAACTGTCCGATGGAATTCCCAAGTGAATTTGCCCCAGAGATATGTAAATTAGTGACGCCCATGGGAATGCCGACCACGGTGGCGATGATGATACTTAATAGAACCGCGCCGGACACTTTTTTAACGAGGAGAACGATGACAACAGCTAGGCCAATGAGTGCAAGCAATGCGCCTGATTGCGAAAAATTGACCAGTGCAGGGACGATGCCGCCGTTAGAGATAATGTTAGTGATGCCACCTTTAAACGTCGTCTGAGTGGCGCTAAAGGCCTTACCGTTGATGCTAGTGATGCTACTTGGTTCAGAAGTGAATTGGAGGAAGCCGGCATTCTTGAAACCGATATAGGCGATGAAGACGCCGATCCCGCCGCCCATGGCTTGTTGCAGCGTTTCGGGAATGGCGGTGATGATCAACTTACGAATTTTAGTGATCGTAATCAGAATATTGATCAATCCGCAAATGAAAACCAAACCCAGCGCTTCTTGCCAGGAAAATCCTAAGGCAAAACAAACGGTGTAAGTGAAGAATGCATTGAGTCCCATTCCGGGTGCGAGTGCGTAAGGGACATTGGCGAACAATCCCATGAATAAAGTTCCGACTGCTGAGGCAATGATTGTGGCTAAGAAAACCGCCTGTGACGGCATGCCCGTCAGCGAGAGCACCGATGGATTAACGAAAAGAATATAAGACATGGCGAAAAATGTGGTGACCCCAGCCATAATTTCTGTACTGACCTTCGTTCGGTTCTTGGTGAGCTGAAAGAAATTATTCATCAATATTGTTCTCCTTTTACTAGTTGATGAATTAATAATAGCCTAGTATAGATTAATTATCAATATTAAAACGAACAATATTTATTTAATTAAAAATATTGTTCGTTAATTTTATGCTTGGAATAATTTTTAAATTCGTTTATTTCATTAGAGCAGTCAAAAAAAGCTGAGAATTTCTTCTCAGCTTTTAGAAACAATTTTAAATTAGGCTTGGAATTTAAATTTGCTCCAAGGCTTGATGAAGTCGAGCAAAATCTTTTCATCTGGTGTAATTGAACCCACTTTATTTTTACGCGAGCCAGTATGTGGTTCGAGAACTAATTGCAATTCATTCTTGTAGATCCCGAAATCATCGTTACCGACGACGATATCACCACGTTGGAATTCGATGGTATTGTCATGTGGTGCGTTGGGAACTGCTTTGTATTCCACACGAGTCATGGTTGACCGAATCACTAAACTGTTCATGTCACCACGACGGAAATGTTGATGGCCGAGGACGATTTTTTTCTCAATGTCATTGACGCCGTCGACGAAATCAACGTGGAATTGAACTTGATAACGATTCAATTCGGATAGAGCTTTCAATTCGTCTTCGGAAGCGTAGGCATTCCCAATGATCACGTCATCAATCATGTTCGTTGCAAACAAGTGCTTTGCTTGAACATCGATTGGCAATCGACGATCCATTTCCATTGTTGGCAAACCATCATTAACGTTCCAAGGCCCCATGTTACCGACTTGGCTGGCAACAAAAGCAGCGGTATGGATACCGAAGTTCTTGAAACGACGACTGCATTCCATGAAGAAATCATAAGGAAGCGCGGTCCCAACTTGAGGATAGAAGTTATGACAGCCATAAATGAACGACTCGTTAGCTTGATAGCTGATAATATTATTCAAGTAATCCACATTGTTACTCATGTTTAATTCGATGATCAACCCATATTCGTTGTATGACAACATAGCTTCAGTTGAGCCGTCAAAACCTTGATCCAAACGAATACCAGCAACATGCAAGTCGGCGAAGAATTTAAGATCAGAATAGCTAATGCCTAATTCGTCGAAAATTCGTGGTGAAACATCGATAATCGTTTGGTAACCAAGATCATTACCAACATCAACGATTTTTTGATATTTTTTCTGTGTTTCCTCAGGCGAACCCTGAACCTCAAGCATACTCATGAAAATCCGTGAGAAACCATATTTGTGACCCAATTCGAGATATTGTTTGTTAGCCTCGAAATCGCTATGGTCAGGATAAATCGATAAACCTAATTGACGCATTGTCAAATGAACCACTCCTTTTTATAAGTTGTGAGAGCTGACGTTTTGGCTGCGTAAGCTAAGTTCCGGAGTCAATTGATTCGTATTTTGAATCCATTGACTCCGAAACTTAGCTCTAGCAGACAGTCAGCTCGAACACGATTAAACAAGTTGTGAGCAGCCATGGGTTGAAATTGAGGATTAACGCCGATAACAACTAAAACCCGAATTGTGGTTTCAGTTGTTATCAAGTTAACCGGAAATTTCAATGGCTGCGAGCACAATTCAATACATACAGAATTTTTCTTAAAAATAGCTAAAACACAAGTAACCACTAACAATTATTACACGTGATGAATTGAGAAAGCAAGCAACAAGTAAGCGCTAAAATTGGATTTTGAAATTGGTCTATATCAATTTTGAGCAGTCCGTTTGGAATTTAATAATTGATCATGTAAGCAGTTTATGCGAACTGACCAAATTTAAACTCGGATTTATTTATCTAGATTGTGGGCGATGAATTTTAGCGGTCTAGCCGTAAAAAAAATTATGAATTATTGCCAAGCATCCCAAAAAATTGCGCCGCGGCCATTATTCGTTGAAACAACGTGACCAGTGACATTTGGATGCTGTTCTTGAATGTGCGCCAATAGAATGTGGCGATAGAAATCGTTGTGTACCAGGACGGAACCGGAAAAAGCGATTCGTTCTGGAATGGGTTGCTGATATTGCGCATACAATCCTAAAACTTCATCGGCTAAAGCAGTGGCCTGATCAGTCAGAACGGTTTGGGCTTCGACGCTACCAGTTGTGGCGAGCTCCGCAATTTTGACTGCAAAAGCCGCGATATCTTTGCGGCTGAGGGCATAATATTTCTGAACGGCTTGTTTAACGTCTTCGGCGCCGAATAATTGCAAAAGTGGGGCGCTTAATTCACTCGACTGCTGGAGGTCATGCTGCTTCAAAATTTGTTTAACAGCCTGCTCGGTAATTTTATAGGCACTGCCAGTGTCACCAAGTAGAAAACCCCAGCCGCCATAGCGAATCATATTTTTATTCTGACGGCCATAAACGACGGAGCCAGTTCCAGCAATAACTAAGGTGCCATCTTGGCCTTCTAATCCGTTTAGCAAAGCCAGCTGGGCATCACTAATGACGTCCGTTTTAACACCGAATTTTTCGGTGAAATCCGTCGCGACTTCGCTAGCATTATTAGTCGTTTCCACACCTGCGATACCGATCAGAATATGCTGGCAGTCTGCACGATCTAAGTGTGCAAAAATTTCAGTCAGTACAGTGGTCAAATTTTGATAAGTGTTCTCCTGATCCAAAAAAATATTACCAGGACCACTTTGCGTTTGAAAAATAACCTTGCCAGATTTTTCTAAGGCCTGTCCGACAATGTGACTGCCACCGCTATCAACACCAATTACATATTTCAATGTGTTTTTACCTTCTTTGTTGTTAAAATCTGTTTCAAAACCGTCAGCTCTCACAGCTTGTAAGTGCGTTCGAGCTGACTGTCTGCTATAGCTAAGTTCCTAAGTCAAAGGATTCAAAACCGGAATCAATTGACTTAGGAGACTTAGCTTACGCAGCCAAAACCGTCAGCTCTCGCAGCATAAGTGCGTTCGAAGCCATTGAAAGTTCCGGTTAACTTGGATCATACTGAAATCTAAAACCAGATTTTAGTATGATCCGAAGTTAATCCTCACTTTCAACCCATGGCTTCTCACAGCTTGTAAGTGCGTTCGAAGCGACTGAAATCAATGTCTAAGCCACAAGGACTGAAATCCAAAAGCAGGATTTTAGTTCTTGCGGGCTTAGCCAAGGATTTCAAAACCGTCGCTTCTCACAGCATGTTGTTCAACCCCAATTATAAATTAGTGGAATTTTTTTTCAAGTTTTAATTGAAAAAAATGATTTTTTGTTTTATAAATAGACTATATCCTTTTATTAAAAGTTAGGAAGTTAATTATGGCGTTCTTAGATCTGCTTCGTTCTTCTGCGATATTGGCGAATCAAACTCGGGTGCAAATTATTTTGCCCGATCAGATAGCACCCGGTGAAAAGTTGCCGGTTTTGTGGCTGCTTCACGGTTTAGGCGATAATGGGAGCTGTTGGCAGCGGAAAACTAACTTAGAACAAGTCGCGAGTCAGTCTAGATTATGTATTGTGATGCCTGATGGCGGTCGCAGTTTTTATACGAATATGGCGATTGGTGGTCACTATTGGGATTATCTGACGCAAGAATTGATCCCGCAAATGCGCGAAATGTTGCCGCTCAGTGTGGCGCCAGCTGATAATTTCGTTGGTGGTAACTCGATGGGTGGCTATGGGGCGTTTAAGTTGGCTTTTAAAAAGCCGGACTGGTTCAGTGCGGTCATCGCACTTTCACCGGTCACAGATCTCAGCGTTGTGCCCACGATCATGCCGGATTATCAGGCGGTTTTCGGTGAAACTGGATTGGAGCAACCTGATTATCAACTGCGGCAAATGGCCAAGCAAGCAGATTCTGTTCAACTTAAAAATCTGCGTTGGTATCACGCAATCGGTGATCAAGATTTTATGAAACAAGCCAATGATAGTTTTAACGATTTTCTGACGACAGATTTAAATTTAAAGGTCACTTATCAAACCGGCGCCGGCGATCATGATTGGGTTTATTGGAACGATCAAATCGGTGCGGCCTTGCAGTGGCTAATGAATAATAGAAAAGAAGAGGTTCAAAATAAATGATCAAACGTACAACAGAAATGCGCAATCCGGACACCATGGCGATCGATGAAATGTCGACGCAACAAATTTTGACGACGATCAACGCACAAGATCAAAAAGTACCACTAGCAATCAGTGAACCAGAAATATTGACCGAGTTGACAAAAATCGTCGATTCAGTTGTTACTAGTTTCAAAAAAGGCGGCCGTTTATTCTACATCGGTGCGGGGACGAGTGGCCGTTTGGGCGTCTTGGATGCCGCAGAATGTGTGCCGACTTTTGGCACCGATCCAGAAATGGTTCAAGGTTTAATTGCAGGTGGCGACAGTGCTATGACTGAAGCAGTCGAAGGTGCAGAAGATTCTGAAGCCGGTGGTCGCGATGATTTAGTTGGGCACCACTTGTCTGATAAGGATTTTGTGCTGGGAATTGCTGCAAGTGGCACGACGCCGTATGTGATCGGTGGTTTGGATTACGCGCGCGAAATCGGCGCAGGCACCGGCGCACTGAGTTGCAATCACCAGGCACTCATCAGTGAACATGCCGAGTTTGCCATTGAAGCTGTCGTTGGCCCCGAAGTTGTGACCGGTTCGACGCGGATGAAGGCGGGCACCGCCGAAAAAATGATTTTGAATATGATTTCGACAACGTCTATGATCAAGTTGGGAAAAGTCTACGGCAATTTGATGGTTGATGTGAAACCGACTAACCTGAAATTAGTCGACCGTTCTAAACGAATTATCAAGGATGCTACGGGTGTTGATTTCGACACGGCCGCGAAATATTTTGAACTGTCACAACAGCAGCCTAAAGTGGCCATTGTGATGATCAACGGCGAGGTTGATTACCAGACCGCAGTAACAGCTCTAGAAAAAACTAACGGCTTTATTGCGGCAGCTTTAAAAGAATTGCGAAAATAAACATGATCTGGTAGCTCAACTAAGGAGGTAAATTCATGTCTGTTCGTGGTCGTATTTTAAATGCAAAGAACGAGTTGTCAGATGCCGAGGCAAAGGTCGCTGATTATATTTTGAAACATCAGCAACAAGTGTTGAAGATGACCATTAAGCAATTATCGAAGGCATCAAATTCAAGCCCGGCCTCGGTTATTCGGTTGACGAAACGCCTGGATATCGATAGTTTCACCACGTTAAAAATCTTGTTATCCTCAGATCTGACCAAGAATCGGTCCGATCCTAAAGACAACGCCGATATTACCAAGAATGAACAGCTCAGCTCGATCAAAGAAAAACTGCTATCCAGCGCGTTGCAATCGATTCGCGAAACGACAGATCAAGTCAACGAGGATGAAGTCAATCACTTAGTCAGCGCGATCATTCATTCGCAACGACTATTTGTTTTTGGTATTGGGGCTTCATACTTGGCGGTGGAAAATATTTCGCAGAAGTGGAATCGAATTGGTTATCCAACCGTCGCCGATAATGATTTAAACGCGTTGTTGCCTAAGGTGGTCAATGCTGGTAAGAACGATGTTTTGTGGATCATCTCGAACTCAGGGGAGTCTCCAGAAGTTTTACTTGCCGCGCAAACCGCCAAAAAAAATGGCGTCCAAGTTGTTTCGTTGACGCGTTTTGGTAATAATAGTTTGGCCAAGCTGTCGGATATTTCTGTGCATACTTCGCAGCCGATGGAAAGCCCGAACCGAATTGCCGCGACGAACTCGTTGCTGGCGCAGTTTATGTTGATCGATATTATTTTCTACTTCTTCGTCAGCAAGAGTTTCGATAAAAGTGCCAAGGCTTTGGACACGTCGTCTAAAGTTGTGCGCGATTATAAACAGAGTTTACTGAAATAAAATTTCAGTAGGACGTTTCAGCTATAAAACCACTTCCAAGTGCGTTAATTGGGAATAGGTCGGTTTCATTTTTGAACCGGATTTCTTATTTTTTGATAAAAAATAAGCTCAATATAAAATATTTTTCGAAGAATATGTTGAAATTTAATTTCAACATGTTATAATAACTCGTGAAGGCGGATACACGTCTGAATGCAGTTTGCAATTATTATGTGACCTTTTTGGGAGGAGTGATTTTCATGGATAAAATCATGAAATGGGTTGAAGAAAAACTGGTACCACCAATGGCAAAGATCGGGACGCAACGTCACCTGCTAGCCATTCGTAACGGGGTTGTTTCTTCACTTTCATTGATTTTAATTGGTACGTTTTTCATGGTCTTCATCAACTTGCCGGTTGATGCTTGGAAAGCTGCTTTAGCACCATATTCAAATATTATTGTTTTACCATATCGGATGACCATGGGTTTGATGGCAATCTACGCCACATTCGTCATGGGTGCCGACTTGGCCAAGTCTTACAAATTGGATAGTGTGACTGGTGGTATTTTATCATTAGGAACATTCTTCATGTTCCAAGTTCCAGTTAACATTACAACACCTAAGTCAGCACCACTTGGTTTCGTTTTACCAATGACTTATACTGGTGCTTCAGGTATGTTTACTGGTATCGTCTCAATGATCTTCGCCGTTGAAGTCTATCGTTTCTTCAAGACTCACAACGTCACGATCAAGATGCCTGAACAAGTTCCACCTGCAGTTGCGCGTTCATTCGAAGCTTTGATCCCTGGTTTTGTGATCATCACTGCAGTTTGGATCGTTCGTGACATCGCTGGATTTGACTTGAATGCCGCTTTGTTGATGCTCTTCAAGCCATTAACCAATATCTTAGGCAATAACTTGTTTGGCGCCTTGTTACCAATGTTCTTGATCCATTTCTTATGGTCATTTGGTATTCATGGGATGAGTATTGTCGGTTCATTAGTTCGCCCAATGTGGTTGATCATGTTGGATGAAAACGGCAAGGCTTTAGCATCAGGTACTGCTGCAACTAACTTACCAAATATTGCCCCTGAACAATTATTCCAGTGGACAGTTACAATTGGTGGTGCCGGTGCAACTTTAGTTGTTGCAATTTTATTCTTAACCGTCTGCAAATCTAAGTTCTTAAAAGAAGTTGGACGTTTCTCGATCGTTCCTGGTATCTTCAACATTAACGAACCAATGATCTTCGGTGCGCCAATGATGTTGAACCCATACATGTTTATTCCGTTCAACGTTGTACCATTGATCTTAACAACAATTAGTTACTTCGCGGTCAAAGGCGGATTAGTCAATGGATTCAGTACGATCCCTGCATGGACGTTGCCTGCACCAATTGGTGGTTACCTCTCAGCCGGTAACGACTGGCGTGTAGTTGTCCTGATCTTCATCAACATGGCGATTGCAACGATCATCTACTACCCATTTGTTAAAGCTTATGACAAACATATGCTTGAGCAAGAAGCAGGCAAGACAGACGAAGAAATCATGAAGGGTACTTCTGATGACGACGCTTCTGCACCTGCAAATGCCTAATTAGTTCGAACAAGATTTAACAATCACTAAATTTCACAATTATTGAGGTGTTAAAAATGCTGTATTGGTTATTGGTTTTTATCTTTTTCGTTGCGTTGTTGATTGCCAGCAACTTCATGTTAAAATCACTCAAGAAACGTGGGGTCAAAATCAACCGCTGGATTTGGGCGGCGGCCGCATTTCTAGTCGTCATCATTCCTAAGCTGATTTTCCCACACATGAGTACAGCATGGACGATCGTTCTACTTGTTTTCTGTTGCGTCTTTGCAGTCAACTTCATGAGCGAGCAACATCAGTGGCTGATCGATAAGAAACTCTAGCCAGCAGCATTAATAGCGCTGTTTCCAAACATAAAGCTAACCCTAGCTAATAAAATGGTTCCAACTGGCACTATGCCAATTATCGAAAAAATCATCCATTCAGTTGGATGATTTTTTTTGCACTATTTTTGGTGATTTGTTGTAGAATTTAAGGGGTAAGTAGTTTAAGTGCTGGGAATTTGAAGGTTTTGTTTGCGTGAGGTTGGATTTTAAAACTTCAAACTGATGCTTGAAGGCTTTGTTTGCGTGTGGTAGGAGTTTGTTTGGTTCCGTCAGAACGCTCCAGAAAATAGTTGCGCCTCGCTGTGGGGATGACTTCAAGCCTTTTCAAGCCCACAAAAGTCTTGAAGATCACCCTTGTTCTAGCGGGACTTGGGTTTGGCGGATGACTGCATTATTGCGCAACATATCCGAGAACATTTAGGAAATAATTTGGTCCCGCAAGAACAATTTCACTGCGAGGCGCAACTTTTTCTTCCGCGTCCTGACTCATCTCGGCAGTTTTATAGTGCTGACTCCAGTCAACGGCTAGTCCTGTGCGACTGGTTTGTACCGCAACCGTTTTTTGTAGAGGACGAAAGGCGGACTTGATTACCGTTCAGACTTTATTGACGAGCTATTCTGAGTAAAGACCACAATGTCAATCAAGTTTGAGGAACCCTGTTATTCAGATCCTAGCCTAGACGAAATAAGTTTAGGCAGAAGTTGCGGAAGAAAATAGTGGGATTGCAGTGGTATTTCTGTTAATGAGCGGTTTTGGCGAATTTACAGAAAGAGAAAATGTGAGATCCTGTGGTTTTCAGGAGCTCACATTTTAGGCGGAAGAATTTCCGGTTTTTGGAAATCCTGCAGCCGTCCCCACAGCAACTCCCACTATTTTCTGGAGCAACTTCTGCCGGAGGTAGATAAAATTTTCAAGCAAATTTAAAAATAAAAAAAGAGGTTTAATTCATCATGACACTCGCACAATTAGCCGGGCAAAAAATATACGCGTTCGGCGATTCATTAGTCAAAGGACACACCCTAAAAGTCGGCATGATCGATCAGGCAGCCGCAAATGAAGGCATGATCCTGGAAAAATATGCGGTCAACGGCGCGACAATCATGCCGACGCAGCCGAACGATCATAGTTATGCCAGCGATAATCAGATCCCCGACGTCGCCGCGCAAATCAAACTCGCACCAGCTGAGGCGCCTGCCTTAATTTGTTTCGATGGCTTGGTCAACGACGCATCGATCGGGTTGCGGCTCGATCCCATTGGTCAGTTGACCGATTCGTATCGCGGCGGTTATGATCTGACCACACCTTATGGCGCGTTCGAAAATGCGTGTGCCCAATTTCGGCAGAAATATCCGCATACCCAAATTTTGTACGTGGCGAATCACCACATCGCCAATAATCCGTTGGCCTTACAAGATCAGATGCACGATTTGGCGCTGGCAGTTTGTCAAAAGTGGTCGATCGATGTGGTCGACGTTTATCGCGATGGCGGTATCAACACGAACATCGCGCAAATGGCCGCTGATTATTCGTACAACGGTGAGGGATCCGATCGTGATGGAGATGGCACTCATTTGAACGCAGAAGGTTACGCGAAATGGTACGCGCCACTGATCGAAGCCGCCATCGAACGACATTTTTCTTAAGCGTTAAACTAATTGCACGTCGCGCTGTCTAATTAGTCGACTTTTTCAGAATGAGGGCTTATGATTAGCTTGCATTAAGAAAAGGGGAGATCATATGCTCGAAATTAAGTATCATGAAGGTCAAGAAGCGCGCTCAATTCAGTACAAGTCACCGACAGATTTCGTTGCGGTCCAGCAATTGGAAGTGCCCGATCTCGAGGATTATTATCGAATCGACGAAGTTTTGCTCGACGGTCAGCCTCAGCGTCAATTCGCGGGTGTGACAGTGGGTGAATTGTTCAATGCTTATAATCATTAAGATTTAAAAACCAACGACATTTTGTAACTGTCGTTGGTTTTTTAGTGGGCTGAATTTGCTTTTCTAGTTTTAATTTTTTCAAGCCATTGTGTTAAAATTTCCCGGTCAACGAGTTCGACGCCGACACCATGCGCTAATTCCTGTGCGCCCGACGTGAATTTCGTATTGGTGATCACGACCGGATTTTGCAAATGATAGAAGGCACAGCCGGTATAAATTTCTTGGACGGCGCTATTATCGACGGGGTGATCATATCGTTTACACTGAAAACCGTACGTTTCTTGCTTGAGCTCGGCCTTAATATCGACGCCCTGATCACGGGTTGCGGGGGTCACCTCGACGTTTTCGAAGCCACTTTTCTCCAGCAATTCTGCGGCGTACTTTTCAAAATCGAGGCCGTCCATTTTATCGATCTGGCGTAAAGTAGTTCGCTTGAAACTGAAAAAGTGCAGGTAGGCGAAAATTAACCACCAAATAAGTAGCAACAAACCACCGATAATCAGCCAGGCTTTAACAATATTCTGCTGGTTGAGCAGTAAATATTTGCGGGCGAAAAGATAGACGATCCAGATGATCAAATATAAAAAAGATGCCGCATAACGAAATTTACGCATACAAAAACTCCTTAACTAAAGCTGCTCTCAAAGAAACCAAATGATGAATAGAGAACATATGTTTCACTATAGCAAAAAAGCAGTCGCGGAACAACCGACTGCAGTCTGAATTATATCTGGCTTCATTGATTTATTTTTCATCGACTTTTGAAGGAGAGATCCCGTAATATTTCTTGAATAATTTACTGAAATGGTAGGCATCTTCGTAACCGACCGCCGACGCGATCTGTTTAACGGTGGTGTCTTCATCCTTCAATAATTCGTGGGCGTTCTTTAAACGCGTCTGGATCAGATAATTGATCGGACTCATATTGGTGGCGTCCTTGAAAGTCTTCGACAAATACGCCGGACTGACATAATTTTCGCGAGCCAGTTGTTCGAGGGTGATATCCTCGGTGTAATGATTATCCAAGTAATAAATCACGTTGGTCACGAGTTGATTCTGCCTTTTTTCGGTGTTAGAAATAAACGGCTTCTCCGAATTTTCGGGGCGAACAGCCAACCCGCGAAGAATATTAACTAAAATTTCGATGATGATTGCTTTACCTAGCAGTCGATAATCGCTCTCTTGATGACTGAGTTCATTGACGAGCTGCCAAGCCTTGTCGATAATTTTGTATTGATATTCACCGATCTCGAGTTTAGGCGCCTTGTTCGGTAAATGATTGCGAGATAAGTCGTGCAAGGCAATATTGCTGATGCCGATGTGTAATTGGTGGGAATAGGTGTCTTTTTTCTGATGTTCGGCATGTTGAACGCCGGGATTAAAGACGAGGATTTGCCCGGATTGGATTTCTGACCAGTGATTGTCGAACCAGTAGGTGGCTTGGCCTTCGAGCATGATACTGATTTCTAGAAAATCGTGTGAGTGGCGTTCGTGTTGGCTTTCGGTCTTGTTCCACGGGTCGAAGGCGTAGAGAATGTCTGGGTTGAAAGTTTTAGCATCTGTAAAACTCATGAGGGATCTCCTTTGAGGTTTGGAAAAATAATTTTGTGCGGTTCCGGCGAAATTTGTCGTGGGAACCGGGAAACTGCTGTGGGGACGGCTGCAAGCTTTTGGAAATACGCCAAAAGTTTTCCGCCTAAAATTTGAGCTCCGAAAAACCGTCGGATCTCAAATTTCCCCTTTCTGTAAACTCACCAAGACCGTTCGTTAACAGAAATACCACTGCAGTCCCAGTTCCCACCACAAATTTCGCCTAGTCTATTCAGAAGAGCTCGATATTTTTAACGTTGTGTATTTAATTTAGCTTTCTAAATTTTTGATGCGCAAAACGGAAATTACCAATTTAGACACACGACCAATTTTAAAATAAGTGCAAGTACAGTTGAAAAAGCTATTTTGATCAATTTTCAGCCTAATCGGCGCCTATTTTAAAATTGGTCGTGTGTTATTTTGCGCAGATTTGAAATTCATCACAATTTTTATTTTGTTATTTGGATTAAAGGCAACCTTGAGAATCAACTTCCAGGAACCCTGTTAGTCAAATCCTACGCTCAACTAAATTAAGTTTAGGTCGAAAGTGCTGGGGCAGGCAGTTGTGGCAGTGACAACCATGTTGGTGGGCCGTTTTTGCCCGCCTTACATGGTGGATCGTATTTGAGAGGCGTTTTTTCCGAGGCTCAAAGCGGAGAGCGGTCCCACAGCCACAGCCCCGCCTGCCCCAGCACTTTCGACCGCAGGTAGATTATTTTTCAAGAACGCAAAATTTAAAACGGTTCCACAAATAACATTGTACATGTTTTTTGTGAGAATTCACCATTTTAATCTGCCTGAAAACAGAGATAATAGTCTCTTGTAGATCAAACCGTATTTTATTGGCGCGAAAATTAACGGATCCAAAATTTTCAGTTGAGTAAAGGGGTATGAAATGAGCAATTTTCAATGGATTTGGCAATATGTCAAAACCAACCGCAACAAATTATGGGTCGCGGTAATTTTCTTCTTGATCAGTACCGCATTGATCCTGATCAATCCGTATGTGATGGGGCAAATCGTCGACCAGGTGATCGATGGCCATCAGGATAATTTATTGATCCCGCTATTATTGTTAATGATCGGCGTGACTGTTGTGCGGACGATCACCCGCTATATTTATCAGCTTATTTTTGAGCAGACTGGGCAAAATGCGTTGTTCGATCTGCGCGAGGATATGTATCGCAAGTTGCAGGAATTGGATTTTGATTTCTTCAATCACACGCGGGTCGGCGATATCATGACGCGTATGACTGGGGACACGGATGCCATTCGTCATTTTATTTCTTGGGTGAGCTACCAAGTGCTTGAATGTGTGTTTTATTTTGTGGTTTCGATTATTGTGATGATGACGATCAGTTGGCAACTGACTTTGGCATTGGTCGCAGTGACGCCGTTGATTTTTATTTTGACGCGACTAATGGCCAAGGCGCAACATCCAGTCTTCTTCCAGATCCGTCAGAGTTTTTCGCGATTGAATTCAATGGTCGAGGAAAATATTAGCGGCAATCGTGTCGTTAAAGCGTTTGTTCGTGAAGATTTCGAAATTAAAAAATTCAACGAGCACAACGAAGATTATAAGCAGCGCAATATGGATGCTGCCAACGTTTCTAAGACTTACTTGCCGTGGCAAGATGGGACCGCGAATAGTTTGAGCGTGATCGCCTTGATTTTTGGTGGTTATTTGGTGATCAAAGGTCAGATGACCCTGGGTGATTTGGTGGTCTTCAACGGTTACTTGTGGATGCTGAACCAGCCGATGCGGATGAGTGGTTGGCTGATCAATGATGTGGAACGTTTCTCTGCGTCTTGCGTGAAAATTCGGCAAATGTTAGCGGCTAAACCAAGCATCGAAGTTCAACTGGGCCAGAAACCATTGCGTGTTCAAGGCAAAATCGTCTTCGATCACGTCAGCTTTAATTTCTCAGATGATCCAGAACATCCGGTTTTGTCCGATGTTTCTTTTGCGGCACAAGCGGGTCAAACCGTCGGTATCATTGGCGAAACCGGTTCTGGTAAAACGACTTTGGTCAACTTGATCGGTCGTTTCTACGATCCAACTTCCGGAACCGTGATGATCGATGACAAAAACGCTCGCGAGTATCCGATTCGCCAATTGCGGGACAATATTGCCATGGTTATGCAGGATGTCTTCCTGTTTTCGAATACGATTTCTGACAATATTTCTTTCGGGCGTCCAGATTTGGACTCGGAATATGTTGAATCGGTTGCGCGTGTTGCCGATGCCGATAATTTTATCATGAAAATGCCGAATGGTTACGACACGATCGTCGGCGAGCGTGGGGTCGGTTTGTCCGGTGGTCAGAAGCAACGGATCAGTTTAGCGCGTGCTTTGGCGAAAGATCCGTCGATTTTAATTTTGGACGATACCACTTCTGCCGTTGATATGGAAACAGAAACGAAGATCCAGCATGAGTTAGACGGATTGACCACGAAACGAACCACTTTTATCATCGCCAACCGGATTTCGTCGGTGCGCGATGCCGACTTGATCCTATTGCTGGAAAAAGGCCACGTGGTCGAATCGGGAACGCACGAAGAATTGATGGCAAAACAAGGCAAATATTACGAAGTCTTCCAGAAACAATTGGGATTAGAAAAGGGGGAGCAAGTTGGCACAACGGAATAAATCTGATGTTGATGAAGAGTTAACCGAACAATTCAACTGGTATGATTATGCGCGACTCGCACGTTATATCAAGCCCTACATGAAAAAAATCTATCAAATTTTGATCGTGATCATCTTGGCCAATGTTGCCGGCATGTTAGGCCCCTATTTTACCAAGATCACCATTGATTCGATCATCCCCAACAAGAACCTATCCGGCTTATGGCTCATCGGAATTCTATTTACGCTCTCGCTGTTTTTCATCGGGTGGTGCATGCGCTACCGGATTTACCACATTACTGAATTAGGCCAAGATGTTTTGAAGGACATGCGACTTGATATCTTCCAACACTTGCAAAAACTGTCCTTTTCTTACTTCGACAGTCGGCCACACGGGAAAATTTTGATCCGGGTCGTCAATTATATCAATACTTTAAGCGACTTGTTGAGTAACGGGTTGGTCAACTTGATCTCCGATATTTTCAACGTGGTGATCACGCTGATCTTCATGTTTGCCATCAATGCGAAACTCACTTTGTATAGTCTGGCATTGATTCCGATTTTGATCGTGATGGTCATGGTGATCCAGTCTAAACAACGCCGTGCTTATCAGACGCTGAGTAATAAACAATCGAATTTAAACGCCTATATTCACGAAAGTATCGCGGGAATCAAAGTGACCCAATCATTTGCACGTGAGCAGGAAAATTTCCGGATCTTCGACGAAACTAACGAAGATAATCGCCGCACCTGGATGCATGCCGTTAAAATTCAGTTCTTATTATGGCCAGGCGTGCAGAATATTTCCGTGATCACGATGTGTCTGATTTATTTTGTCGGTATTCGTCAAATCGGCGTCGAAGTTAGTACCGGGACGCTGATCGCGTTCATTGGCTACGTTAATAACTTCTGGAACCCAGTGATCAATATTGGGAACTTTTATAACTCGTTGATCACCGCAACGGCTTATCTGGAACGGATTTTCGAAACTTTGGATGAAAAGCCAGAGATCGTTGATCATCCCGGTGCTAAGCCATTGCCACAAATCGAAGGGAACATCACGTTTAAAGATGTGACTTTCCGTTACGAACCTGGCAAGGATATTCTGAAAGACGTTAACTTCCACGTGGACCATGGTCAGTCGGTCGCCTTAGTTGGACCGACCGGTGCGGGTAAAACGACCGTTATTAACCTCCTAAGCCGCTTCTACGACGTTAATGAAGGTGAGGTGTCTATTGATGGGCACAACGTTCAGGATGTCACCTTGGCCTCTTTACGTCGACAAATGGGGGTCATGCTCCAAGATACCTTTATTTTCTCAGGGACGATCATGGAGAACATTCGCTATGGGAAGCTGGATGCCACCGACGAAGAAGTCGTTGCGGCCGCGAAAGTTGTCCGCGCCGATGATTTCATCAGTGAGTTGAAGAATGGTTATGACACCGTTGTTGAAGAACGCGGGAGCACTTTATCCGCTGGTCAGCGTCAATTGATCGCCTTTGCGCGTGTCTTGCTTGCAGATCCGCGAATTCTGATCTTGGATGAAGCCACTTCGAGTATCGATACACGGACGGAAGAATTATTGCAATCTGGATTGTTGGCGTTGTTAGAAGGACGCACTTCATTTATCATCGCCCATCGCTTGTCCACAATTAAAAATTGCGATCAGATTTTCTACGTCGATGGCGGTAAAATCGCCGAGCACGGGACGCATGATGAATTAATGGCTGCGCGGGGGTTGTACTATAAACTCTATCAATCGCAGTATGATATGTTGAGATTGGCGCACGATTGATTTAAAAATAGTAAATAATTTCAAGGCAGACTGGAATCCATTAATGGATTTTGGTCTGTCTTTTTGAAATATTTTGACTACCTTCGGTCGTGGCTGCGTGGGGCAAGTGACGGCGGACTGTGGGGACGGTTCCAGGCTTTCCCCTAAGTTCTGGGGAAAGTCTTCCACCTCGATTTCGAGATTTTTCTCAGTCGCTAAACCCGGCTCCTGATAAAAATCTCGAAATGCGCCCCTGCTGTAAGCGACGATGAATCTGTCGCAACAGCAGTTTCACAGTGTCGTCACTTGCCCCACGCAGCCGCGACCTAAACTGGAATTAGGTTAGTGGTGAACTCGAAAAAACTGGGTTTGGGTGCATGATTTTATTTCATAGTCGACAACTTTACTGCGAGAAATATAATCACGTTTGATATTTTACCACTAAATATATATGTTGCTTAAAAAAGGCTTACACGGGTGAAAGTCCAGTTCAGAATTTAAATCTGTTTGCTAGAATAGACCCACAGAATTTGCGGAAGAGAATGAACAGCACACTGTGATAATGGTCTTAGCGACATGGTCCACCGTCGCTTAGAGCATGGGAAATTCGGAGATCTTGCGATTTTGGCAAGAGCTCCAAATTTAGGCGGAAGAATTTTGATGGGCTTCCAAAATCCTGCAGCCGTCCCCACGAGTGTGCTGTTCATTCTCTGGAGCAAATTCATACTGCCATCACCCACAATCCTTTTTTCCAGCACAGTACAATTTTTGTAAAGCGTATACATTTATTCAGGAATTGGTATAAGATAGACTTAGAACAACCAGTCATTAATTCAACACGTCAAGGGAGAAATCAATATGGCAACATTCAAATTCGGCATCATGGGAACCGGCGGCATCGCGGCCAAGTTTGCCGATGCAGTCCAGCTGATCGATAATTGCGAAATCACCGCGGTTTCCAATCGCACAGTCGAGAAGGCAAAAGTTTTCGCCGAAAAATATCACATTGAAAAAGTTTACGATGAATTCGAAACAATGCTCGCCAATCAATACCTGGACGCTGTCTACATTGCGACCACAACCGATGTTCATTATCGATTGGTGCAGCTGTGTATCAAATATAAAGTTCCGGTTTTGTGTGAGAAGGCCGCGTTTATGACCAGCACGGAAGCCATCTCGGCGCTAGATCATGCGCGCGATGAAAAAGTGTTCGTCATGGAAGCCATGTGGAGTAAATTCTTGCCGACTTATCGTCAAGCGCTGCGCTGGCTGACCGAAGGCAAAATCGGGCGTATTAGTGTGGGCGATTTTAAACTCGGCAATATTGTGGCGCAGGATCCGCATAATCGCTTCTTTGATCCACAACTCGGTGGTGGCGCGACCTTTGATTTGACGGTTTATCCATTTGATTTGACCACGATGTTGCTGGGCAATGAATATAATCATGTCGATGCGACCGCGAATTGGCGTTATGGCGTCGATATAACCGATCATGTTGTTTTGCATTACAGTACGTATCTGGCCACGATGACGACCAGTTTCGTCGCCGCGTTAGGCAATCAATTCGTTATTTATGGAGACGGTGGCAAAATTGTGATCCCGAATGCCAACGGCGCCACCGAAGCGTTCTTGTATGATGCGGCGGGCCAATTAATCGAGCATTATCAAGATACCGTGACGAAAAACGGCTTCACTTATGAGATCGAAGAAGTGATTCGCTGTGTGCGCGCAGGCAAATTAGAAAGTCCCGTGGTACCACATCAGCTGACCATTACTAGCGCACGTCTTTATGACAGAATTTGGGAACAGGCACCAGAACAATAAATTAAAAAAGTGGCATTCCTGTTTAACTAGTTGGTTAAATAAGGATGCCACTTTTAAATTTGCTGAGCTTTTTTAGTGCGTGGTCGTTTCCGGTTCGAAATATTCAGGCACAGCTTCTAAAACGACTTTCACATCTGAATCGACTAAATGCAAATGTGATTTGACCATTTTTTTCAGTGCTTTGGGATCATTTTCCTTCAACGCTTCGATCAAGGCTTGATGTTGCGTATAGATTTCATTCCAATTCAGCCCGCTGATTTCCAAGCGCAAATAACGGAAACGATTAAATTGCGCGTTCAATAATTGCAGCCAGTTCCAGACGAATTTCTTGTTGCTGATCTCGTAAAAATATTCATGAAATTGCTCGTCCAGACTGAAAAATTGATCGTAATTTTTGGCCTGCAGATAAATCGCCTGTAATTGTAAATTCTGTTCTAACTCGGCGATTTGCGCAGGGGTAATGACTTTCGCGGCGTCTTGGAAAATCAGACTCTCCAAATTTTCTCGAACGTAACGCGCTTGGTAAACTTCATCTAGATTGATTTTGGAAACATAGGTGCCACTTTGAGGGATCACCAAAAATAGGCCTTCACGTCGTAGCCGAATAATGGCTTCGCGCACCGGCGTTGTGCCAATGGCTAATTTGGTTTGGAGTTCCTTGGTTGTGATTCGCTGACCGGGCCGCAGTTCTAGCGTGATGATCATTTTTTTGATGCGTGCATAGGCTTCGTCTTGATAATTTTCGGGTTGTGCCATCAGGGTCACTTCATTTTCGAATGATTTAGTTGTTGCGATAAAATAATCAGCTACATTGTTTATAGTAAGCTAAATGTGCGCCAAGATAAAGACCGCGTTGAAAAACAGCTTAAGTCATTGACATTTTTGATAAAAGGCTTACACTAAACGAGTAAACTGATATATTAATATTTTAATTATAACAGGAGTTGAATAAAAAAACATGGTCAAACTAACCGATGACTATTTAACTGATCCCACAAAATTTACAGCAGAAAATATTGAACTACCTAAATTTTCACAGGTAGAAATGATTGCGGAAACAAAAAAAGCGCCAATTTGGGTGCATTTCGGTGGTGGTAATTTATTCCGCTGCTTCCACGCGAAGATTGCCCAAGATTTATTGAACGAAGGCGCCCTGAAATCTGGTGTCGTTGTCGCCGAGACTTATGATGATGGCGTGATCGATCAAATTTATTACCCATTTCAAAATCGGATGCTACAAGTGGTGATGAAACAAGATGGTAGTTACGAAAAAACGTTGATTGCCAGTGTGGCGGACAGTCTTTATTACAGCCGACAAAATCCTGTGGGTTGGCAACAACTGCGTGAGATTTTCGAACAGCCTTCGTTGCAGATGGTCACGATGTCGATCACCGAAAAAGGGTATCAACTGACAGACATTCATGGTGAATTATCTGCGGCAGCAAAAGCCGATATTGCCGGCGACCCCGAGCAAGCTAGCACGAATATGGGCGCGATTGCGCGGTTATTATTAGCGCGTTATAACGCAGGGGCTTATCCGATCGCGATGGTCAGTACAGATAATTTTTCAGAGAATGGTCAACGTTTCCAAGACGGTATTTTAACGATTGCGCGGGGTTGGCTTGATCATCAATTGGTTACTGCCGAATTTTTGGACTATTTACAAGACGCCACCAGAGTGAGCTTCCCATGGTCAATGATCGATCGCATCACGCCTAATCCTGCTGAAAATGTCGCCGAACAGCTGGCAGCAACTGGATTTGAAGATACGACGATCGTGCATACCGAAAAGCATACCAACATCGCGCCATTTGGGAATACTGAAGAGACACATTACTTAGTGATCGAAGATGCCTTCCCCAATGGCCGACCACCGTTAGAAAAAGCCGGTGTGATTTTAACCGACCGAGAAACCGTTAATGATGCGGATCAAATGAAGGTGACTGCCTGTCTGAATCCATTGCACACAGCGCTAGCTATCTTCGGCAGTTTATTAGGTTATGATTCAATCGCCGCGGAAATGGAAAATCCGATTCTGGTGGCGCTGATCAAACAATTGGGCTATCAGGAAGATCTACCCGTTGTCAAAGATCCTAAGATTATCGATCCTAAAGCTTTCATCGACCAGTTAATCGAACAACGCTTACCAAACAAGAATATACCCGACACGCCGCAACGAATTGCCAGCGATACGTCACAAAAAATTCCGGTGCGTTATGGCGTTACATTGCGCCACTATTTGGATGAGGGTCGTGATTTGAAGCAGTTGATTGCCATGCCGTTGATTTTTGCCGGCTGGTGTCGTTATCTGATGGCCATCGACGATCAGGGTGAAAAATTCGAACCTAGTCGAGATCCACTTTTATCAGAACTTCAGCCTGTTGTCGCCAATATTCGCTTAGGCGATCAAATCGAAGCACACGAAGTTTTGCAACCAATCCTCAGCAATAAAGAAATTTTCGGTTATGACTTATGCAAAATTGGCTTAGCCGAACAAGTTGAGACTTATTTCCAAGAGATGATTGCTGGACCGGGCGCGGTTATCAAAACGATTCAAAACGCATTGGAGGATAAATAATGGCAGACTTAAAAATGGGTTTCCGCTGGTATGGTGCCAACGATGATCCAATCAGCTTACAAGATATTCGACAGATTCCAGGCACCACTCAAGTTGTCGGCGCATTATTCGATGTGCCTGTCGGTGAAGTCTGGCCTAAAGAAAAAATTGGGGCGTTGAAGCAAGAAGTTCAAGCAGCTGGCCTCAAGCTGGAAGTAATTGAGTCGGTCAACATTCACGATGATATTAAAATCGGCTTACCGACGCGGGATCAATATATCGAAAACTACAAACAAACGATCCGTAATTTATCCGAGTACGGGATTAAAGTTATCTGCTATAATTTCATGCCCATTTTTGATTGGTTGCGAACAGATCTCCACTATCAACTCGCCGACGGTTCCAATGACTTAAGCTTTGAAGCTGACAAATTGGCGGATGACCCTCAAGATATTATTAATCGGGTCAAAAATAATTCCGAAGGCTATACCTTGCCTGGTTGGGAACCAGAACGACTGGCAACGATCGAACATTTATTTCAGGCTTATGCTGACGTGGATGAACAGAAGTTGTCTGAAAATCTGAAATATTTCCTCGATGCGATCATTCCCACTTGCGAAGAATGCGACGTGCGCATGGCGATGCACCCGGATGATCCACCACGTCCGCTCTTTGGCTTACCGAGAATTTATAAGAATCGCGAAGACATGTTGGCCATCGAAGAAATGCACGAATCGCGTTATAACGGCTTCACGATTTGTACCGGTAGCCTAGGTGAAAATCCAAAGAATGATGTACCGGCGATCATCCGCGAATTTGTCGGCAAGGATCGCGCGCCATTTATTCATGCACGAAATATTAAATTCATGAACGATAAATATGATTTCCACGAATCTGCTCACTTATCGTCAGAAGGATCGCTGGATATGTACGAAATCATGAAGGCCTTGCACGACTGCGGTTATTCCGGCTATATTCGCCCAGATCATGGCCGCAATATTTGGGGAGAAAATGGTCGCCCAGGTTATGGCTTATATGATCGAGCGCTAGGGATCACGTATTTGAATGGTTTGTGGGAAGCACTGGAGAAAAATAAATAGCCAGAATTAGTTTCCAGCCTGTCATTAATCGATGATAATTTTTAAAAACCGATGAAGATGAGTAGCTGAACATCAACGAAGCAGTAATCAGTTGATGTTCAGCTACTTTTTTGTCATCGTCAATGAACTTTGTGGTCGGTTGTTAACAGAGGGTTAGACTGGCGTCAGACCATAGCTTAGTCTACAATAATAGTGGATACGCTTTAATTAATGATGATGGAGTGAAATAGATGAACGAATTTGTAACGATTGGAGAACCATTAGTGGTTTACGCGGCGGATGAGGCAGACGTTCCTTTAAACGAGGCGACTCATTTCACGCGCTATCCCGCCGGAGCGGAATTAAACGTGACGATCGGTCTGAATAAACTCGGGGTCGCGGGCACATATATTTCAGCGTTGGGTGATGATTCGAACGGCCGATTCATTCGCCATTCATTAGAACAGTTGAAAATTTCGACAGATTATATTGCCAGCAATAAAGATGCACGCACCGGTATTTATTTCAAAGAACGGGTCACTCACGGCGATCCGCAAATTGAATATGCACGAGCTAATTCAGCGGCCAGTCAGTTACAAATGACCGATTTACCTAAAATAGATTTCAGAGGCGTGCGCGTTTTGCACTTAACCGGGATTTCTGCGGGAATTTCGCACACAATGTTTCAGAACGTGCAGCGATTAATTTTGGATGCTAAAAAAGCGGGCGTCACGGTTATTTTCGATCCTAATATTCGCCCAGCATTATGGCCGTCTCGGGATTCGATGATCCGCGCGCTCAACCACTTGGCAGGACAATGCGACATCGTGTTGCCGGGCATTGGTGAAGGTCAAATATTAATGGGTAGTCGCGATCCAGAGACGATTGCAGATTTTTATTTAAATATGTCGACGCCGAAACTAGTTGTCGTTAAAAGTGGCAGTACTGGTGCATTCGCGAAAAATGATAAGAACGAGCTTTATCAGATCGATGCTTTCCACGTTGAAAAAGTTGTGGATACCGTCGGCGCGGGCGATGGCTTTGCGGCCGGTTTTATTTCTGGTCTGCTAGCAAATCTGCCACTTGAACAAAGCTTACGTCGTGCCAATGCAGTTGGCGCGTTAGCTGTTCAGAGTGAGGGGGATAATAGTGGCTATCCGGATGTGGAACAATTGGAGACATTCTTGCAGGAAAATTAAATCCCGAATTGTCAAATCAAGTGCAACACTACTGATCTATTCTTATAAATTGGTATAGTTAGTCGTCT
>NZ_RHOW01000019.1 GCF_003946215.1 Lapidilactobacillus mulanensis | reverse complement strand
AAACTCCTTCCTAAGTGTACAAGCTTTGATTATTTGCTTGTCTACTTAAGTAGGAGTATAGCCAACTCTATTCTACAGAAGGGACTTCCTTTTTTCTATTTACACAAAATATTTTACACTCTCATTCATTCTAACCACGCATGAACTTCAATTACTCGATGCGAACTTACGTACAGATCAAATCTACTTAATGGAAAAAGACTTTCAAGGTCGGAGCGATTTAAAATCGATTTTCGACTTTAAAGATCCAAAAGAAAAACGCCACGACATCAGATACATGCGGCGCTACATTGAAGGTCGATTTGGTGCATTGCCACAAATACAAGTCGACGAAATGCTAAGTGCATTAAACGCCCCAGGATCTGAGGTGAAATAAGATGGCCCGACGTTCACGCAATCTTCGCATCAAACCGATTATTGCGATCATCGTCAGATCCTTGGTATAATCGAAACCCTTATACAAACATCAACACTTATTTAACCGAAATTTTCGGAGTTACTGAATTCTAAGTTAAAACAACTACCGTCTACTATATTAAAAATCCGTCAAACGTTTATTAGTTTGACGGGATATTTAATATAGTTTAGTGTCTATTAATTATTCACAGATGATCGATTCCAGCCCGCTCTGCCAACGCCTGATCGATCAGCGGCAACAAATGTCCATTGTGTTCGCGCGTATTGTGAGCGCTGATCGAGAAAAGTTGGTGGAAATGATTGGACAATTCCATCACCAAACGCTCAGCCTCCCACTCGGTATCTTCCTCAGGCACCCGAAAAGCTTGAAACTCCCGCTTGAATTCGACCATACCCTTCTGATCGCCAACCGGCGCAACCACACGCGTCGCCGGATAAGTTCGACAAGGAAAACGCTCCGGCCGAATATAGACCATCACATCATCCCCAGTGAACGGATATTGCACCGTCACAATATACCCAGGTTCAGGCGGATCGCCACGATGCGGATCCACATCAGGCACCCAATCCATCAAAGAAATCGGCGCCACCATCGCAGCCTCATAAGAAAACTTCACCTCAGTCACAAACAAGTGCAACGGCTCAATCGTATACCGCGCCAAAAAATCCGCCCGCCATTCTGGTATAGAACGACTAGCAAACTCCGCGTCGGTCAAGTCGGCAATCTCGTGAACCATTGCCTGGTGCTGAATGTCGAAATATTGATAAACATCCAGACCGTAAAAAAGATTGAACCCGTTTTTTGGTGGGATGAGTGCCATGGGAAATGCCTCCTTGAAATCTTACAAATAATCAGCGTTCCCTCACAAACCCAGAGGACACAGCCACGAGTAGTTATTTTTTTTATTCATCACTTCTACTATTCGACTTGACAACCTAATCTCAGAATAACGTTTAAGGCCACGAAAATACCTGTCATAAATCTTTTCAGGAACTTTCGCTTTTATCTTTGGCGAACTTTTTTCAATTATATCCAAAACATCATCAAGAAACTTAACAGACTGGTAGCCTAACACATCCGCGGTTGCAACCATAGTTACGTGAACCGCTACCAGCATTATATCGCTTAAATTCTCAACTGAAAGACTGCCGTTTTCTTGTACATAATGGATTGTTTCGCGGTAACTTGCTAGTCCAGCGGAAAATTCGTCCCTGCTCATTTTTTCAGCACGTAACAGTGACACACCTGTATTCTTTATCAATAACCTCTGCAATTGGATGAGGCCGGTATTTAACTCGTCAATCTTAAAATGTTTCCTCAACTCTTTTTCTTGCGCATTTGACATTTTAATCTGGACATACACAGTGAATCCAACAAGAATACCCATAATAGCGAGTAATACACCCACCACCCAATATACAAAATTTGTTTGGCGGTCAAACAAGGTATAGAGCTGCTCAATCCGTTTCCCATTATTGATTAAAAAAAACATATCTTATATCCTTTTTTTATTATTTCAATGATTCTAGGTACACCGCCACACCGTGTTCAACATCGAATTGAGGCTGATATCCAAGCTTAGATAATTTACTAATATCCGCTAAAGAATCCTTGATATCTCCCGAACGTGGTGGTTGTAACTTCAAGGCTATTTTTTTGTGTGTCAACTTTTCAAAAACTTGAATAATGTCAGCCAAACTACTAGCCGTCCCTGTTGCAACATTGTACACATCATGGCTGGCGCTTGGAGTTTTCATTAACAGCAATAGTGCTTGCACAACATCACCAACAAAAACAAAATCACGCGTTTGAGATCCATCACCGAAAAGTGTAAATTGTTTATCATTTATAATAGCATTGCTGATTAATGATAATACTCCAGAATATGGTGATTTCGGATTCTGTCTTGGTCCATATACATTAAAGAAACGAACACAAACAGTATTTAACCCATACAGATTACCATAATCAATAACAAAGCGCTCCGTTGCGAATTTATCAATAGCATACGGTGTCAAAGGCCTCACCATAGTTGTTTCTACCTTAGGTAAAGTTGGATCGTCACCGTAAACAGCGGCAGATGATGAAAATAGTATTTTCTTGACCGGCAATTTGTTAACTCGAATTGTATCTAAGATAAACAAATTTGCATTCTGATTAATTTCATGCGTCTCCAAAGGACGATCAATTGAATCCGCAACACTTGCAACTGCAGCCAACAAATAGACATAATCCGGTCGCTCATCAAGTAATAGTCGCTTCATAAAAGAATAATCAGTAATACTCTTTTCATAAAAAATAATCTTATCTGAGACTGGTAGATTACTCTTTAACCCCATTGAAAGATCATCAACAACCATAACTTTATCCGTTATTTTAACTAATTCTTCTATCAAGTTAGAACCGATAAATCCAGCTCCACCCGTTACTAATGCTGTTGTCATATTCTCACGCTCCAAAAACTATTTATCAAGAGATAAACTCTTCCAAATATCCAATAAAATCAATTGAATGCTTCTGAATATCATCATAACGTACTATAGTTAAGTAGAACTAAATTTTATCCTAGTCGAATTATTTTAAAAAAATATCCGATAGAGACTTATTTATTTTCTACCTTTATTGAGCTTACGCATGAATAAATACCTTTCCTCCGTTGTAAAAACTGTAAACCATAGTGAAATTGAATAAACAATCGCTATCAATGTAGCGTCAATAATAAATCCGATGATAGTATACGAGTCAATTAAACTTATGGTCACCCAACCGAAAATAACAGTAATGATAATCAATGGAATAAATGTAGCAATTGATGACCAAAATTTCACAATGTCTAGCCCTATATGTTTTTGATAATACCAGTTCATCAAAATAATATTACCTATAACAATTGCCAACGCTGTTGCAAATGCCGTACCCAAGGCTCCATATTTTTGAACAAGTACGACGGATAATAGAGCATTCAGTAATGCTATCGCAATATAAAGGACCGATCGAAAAATATGCATATTTTTTGCTTGTTGAATTGCAATACCAGCGTTTTGTATAAGTGGAACGGTGACAGGAATAATAAGAACGAGCAAGATGGGATATGCATTATAGTAGTCTTTTCCAGCCCAAAAGCCTATAAATGGTCGCCCGATAAATATTATCTCCAACAGAATAAAAAGTATCACCATAAATTGTACGCGCCCGATTTTTATAAATAGATCAGTTAAGTGATGATTCATATCAACTTTTGATTCTGCAACAATTCTGTTAATCCTGGGTATATATACATTCGAGATAGCTGTTGAGAAGCTTAAGTAATAGTTATTTAATTGTGCAGCAATACCATAGATTGCCACTGGAACTGCTCCATAGTATCTGCCGATAATGAACTTATCAACATTCCAATTAATTTGATCAGTAATTGCATTTAAAAATAAAAAAGAGGAAAAAATAGCAACTTCTTTCAACTCAACAAAGTCATGTTTTGACCAGAGTAAACGAAATCTTAATTTTGTAATCGCATAGTAAATTTGGAACAATCCTACAATCATCGAGATAACTGTTGTTGCAAGAATCATTCCTAAAGATCCATAACCAGCGTATAGCAGAGGTAATGCAAGGAATGGATTCATAATCTGTCGTACAATTGTTAAAGAATTCTGAAAGATAAATCTCTCGTTTGCTTGTATATATGATACAACTGGAATCAATGGAAAAGAGATTGCAATATTTGCCACCATCAATATCATCAACTTTTTTGCCAACGCTAGCTCAGATTTACTGAACTTACTTCCCAGTACGAAATCTGATTTTGATACAAGAATTATACCCGCTAATGTTGCAATCATACCTAGTAAGAGGAAAACAGACATAAACATACCATTCATTCGCTTAATTGCAGTTTCATCGTTTTGCATACGATGACGCATATAAAAGCGTATATATGCAGGACCAAATCCAAGACTAAATAAACTCAAATAACTAACAATTGAATTCGTCAGGTTATACAATCCATATTGCGACTGACCAATAATCCTAATCATTATTGGGGTATAACCAATTTGTATAACGTAACCAACAATCATTGATGTATATGAGAGTAATGTTCCCACGCGTAATTGCTTATCATTATTCCGTTTTATCATCATTAAAACCTAACAATCTCACTTCTGGCTCTAACTCGATATTGTATTTTTCTTTGACCGCCCGCTGTATGAACCTTACCATCTCATAGTAGTCCTCGCCAGTCATATGATCTACACCAACAATAAAACCTGGAGACTTTGGTGAGATCTCAGCACCTCCTATTCGATAGCCGATGATTCCGAGCTCCGGCAACATACCACCAACATGATATGGCGTTGGTGGTACAAACACAGTGCCCGCCGAAGGTAGATTGAGGGGCTGATTTTTTGCACGTCTTTTATGATACTGAGCCATTTTAGCTCGAATCTTCCATTTTTTCCCAACTCTGACTAAAAGACGTGTTGACAGCACAATACCCTTGTTACCTTGTATTGAGGAATGCCTATACGAATAATTTAAGTCCTTATTTGAAAGAGTCTGTACACTCAGGTCTGGCATCAGTACTTGTGTATCAATCACAATATCTTGAAATTCTTGACCGGCTAAGTATCCTGCATTCATAAATACCCCAGCTCCAACAGTGCCAGGTATTCCTTCCATCCATTGCAACCCACTAATCGAATGATTTAATGCCCAACGCGACAACTGTTTCATTTTGTACCCAGCAGTTACAGTTAAGATGCCGTTTTGTGCGTCAAAGATTGGCTCATTCACAAAATGACTCATACAAATTACGTTGAAATTGAGATTTTTAGATGCGATTGCAACATTTGTCATATCTCCAAGCACTACAACTGGTGTTGAAAGCTGTTTCAATAATTGGATTGAAACTTTTAACTGTTCAAGACTATGTGGAAATATCACAACATCTACATTGCCGCCAGTCTTCGTGTTCGAATATTGTGCCAAACAGCAATCTTTTTTTATTTCCATACCCAGCTTTTCCAAATCAACTATTGCTGCATTACTCTCCATTTGTATACCTCATCAATAAATATCTTCTAGACATGTCTTAATAAAATTTTCTCCGTTTGCTTTTTCTCTAGCCATAATTTTTGGCACTTCATCAAATATAGTGTTTGATAATGTTTGATTAAAATTGTGTCCTGAACAGAATTTGTTGTTCTCAAGTTTGAAGCATAAGAGCAATGTGTCAATGCGTGAAATCATTTTAAAATCAGTTCGGTCAAAAACAATAAACGGTGTACTAAAAACTATTGAAAAAACTGTACAATGAAATGAATCCGTAAAAACTGCAATTGCTCCACGAATAGCGGCAAGAAAAGTTGTTGGGCTAGGTATCCAATAATCAGAATTGTACTTATCACCCATTATCGTTATTATCTTTGCTGTTTTTTGTTTGGCATACTCGTTTATTTCATTATTACTTTCTTGTGTTAAGTTTCCAAGGATATAAACTATTATATAGTCCTCGTCAGGCATAAAATTAGATTTATTAGCAAATACATTCCATTGTGCTGGCGTTAATAATAATGTTGGATCAGCAACGATTGTTGCCCGAATATCAGTTAGTGACTTGATAATTTCGACACCTTGTGTTTCTCTGACTGAAATTCTGTTAATTCCTTCTAATGATTTTTTATAAAATTGTTTATACTGTCCAGTAATTTCCGAAACACCAAAGCTAGCCGCGTATGAAAATCGTTTACTTTTTGGTACAAAATCTAAAAAGTACCGTGAATCATTTTTAATATAATTAGGATTCCATACTTGATCAGACCCTACGAAAAAAGCATCAAAGCTTTTCAAATCTACTAATTCAATTTTTTGAGGCCGCAAATACTTTTCAGTGAAGGGAGAAAGTATTGGTGATTTTTCCTTTATCATTCTGTGATATTGCCGATTTTCGGCACTTAAACGATTAATAATACTTGCCACTATTTTTTTTGGAGTCGGTTTTCGTTGTTTCGTGTTTGGAGAAAGTACAATGTTCTGCACATCATTACCCATTTCTACCAATGCTTGATTTAAAGCGTAATTTTGCAATCTATTGCCATAATTAAAATTTCCTGGCAGTGTAACTACACCAATCTTTTTCAAACGGTTTTCAACCCTCTCTTTTAGTTGCTTTAAATAATCCCACTAGTCACTCCAGATTATTCACATACCGCAAACAATAAGAAATCCAACTACGTATACTCAAATACTTTTTCTTGACCTCTTATACTTTTTTTCCTACAATCCACTATTTTTTTACTTTTATCAAAATAGATTGCAAGACCAATATTATTCTAAACAAGTGAGTATGATATAGCAAAAATAATTTAATGTTATTTTTTTTTGAGATTCTTAAAATCAAATCATGAAGCTGGTAATGTGAAGTAACTTGTTCTTTGAAAAGAGTAATTTTAATATCTAATACTCGTGAAATATCTTTTCTTAAAAATGACTTTTTAAATAAATTATAGTATGCAACAATCAGATCAGTCTCATAGACACCACTAGTATTCAATCCAAGCTGATTCATTGTTTGTTTCTTCTGATCATCCAAAAAGGTAAAAGCACTCAATTCAGGAAAGTTTTCATTTTCTGTCGCTGAACCTTCTCTTAACGTTAAATAATTATACAGAGGCTCCGCAATCACATAGGCACTCTCTAGAAATCTAAAAAAAATATAATTAAATACTGCATCCTCACCAACTGCGAGTGGAGGAAATTTAATGTTATTCTGAACAAGCAGATTTAATCTGTATAGCTTATTCCACGGTGGATTAAACAACTCGTTATTTTCTAGAAAAATGAAAAGATCTCCAATTGCATCTTTGTCCTGATATAATTTATTTTGTTTCGGAATTCTCCTTCGCAGGATTTCAAGATTAGGTCCAATCTTATCATAACCAAAAACAATTAAATCAGGCTTTTCTTCTGCTACTTCAATTGAGAGCTGAGTTAATAATCTATCACTGATTGTGTCATCCGCATCTAGGAAATAGATATATTCTCCTATCGCATGTTCAATCCCAATATTTCTTGCAACTGAAACACCTTTATTTACTTGAGAATAATAATGAATTCTAGGATCCATTTCGGTAAATGATTTGATCATAGCGCCCGTGGCATCTGTAGACCCATCATCAACGAGTATGACCTCCCAGTCCTTAAATGGCTGAGAGAGTATACTTTCCATGGAACCAATTAAATATTCTTCAATGTTATAACAGGGAACGACAATTGAAAAGAGTGGCTTTTCCATTACTTTCCTCCATAATTACTGGTGATCTATACTGAATCCTCTTTAACCAAACACACTGTCAAAAACAGTAGTAGTAGAGAGTATGTGTCCCCTAATTGCGATGAAGTTAAGTAGTTTACGAAAAAAACAAACATCACAAATATATTACGAAATACTGACCCTGAAAATTTCCAAAAGCCAAATGAAAATATTGAGGTACCGAGGATTCCCATTTCCATATATGTACTTAACCCATCCATCTCCATTCCATGTCCACTCAATTGTTGTAGTCGATTGGTTGCGCTTGAAAAACCTGCAGCTCGATAATTTGAATTAATAACCTCAAAGAAATAGCGATCTCTACCCATCAACAATCCATGAACATCAGTAAATCCCAAGTATGAAGCAATCTTTTCAATTACTGATGGTGTCATCAGTTGATATTCTACTGCCGGAATTATTGTAAACAAAACAATTAACAGATAAAGAATCCATTTCTTAACGCGAAAATACCCCCAACGGGATAATGAAATAACAAAAAAAATAATAGAAAAAATAACGTTAACTCTTTTGAATGATAATAAATTAAAAGCAATCGAAAGCAACGATAATTTTTTATTTGTTGTCGCCAACGTAAAGAACATCATACAGCCATAAAAATATGCCGAAAAAGCAGAAGATTCAAACGGTGAGTATGAATTAAAAAAATTTATCTGCATATAATTATCCGCAACTATTAGAACGGGATAATATTCAAATAAGTACAATATCATCACAAGCAAAAAAAACCATTTAACAAGTTGATTTATTTCTTCTCTAGAGTAAATATTTAGAAGCAAAAAACCGTAGAGAAAAGCTGAGTAAATAAAATACACAGACTTAAGCAAATAAGTAATGCTACCCCCATTAATTGCTAGAAATCCAACTGATACAAGCATAATTAAGGCAATCATAACCGTAAGTTGTTTAAGCTCTCTCAGAAAGCAGAAAGACTTTCGCTGCTCCAAAAAAAATACGATAGCAACTAATATTAATGAAGCCCCAAATAAAACATGCCGACCAATACTCCACCACGGGTATGTAAGGGTGTGATTATAAATATTATCTGCTTGCACCTTGATAGCAACAGATGTAATTAAAAAAAACAAATTCATATTTTTAAGCGTTGCAGACACATGTGATATGCCAGTTGATTTTTCCATTTGGTCTCCTTCATATTAGTCTTTCGAAGCTTTTCGCAGGGATAGAGCTCTATAAGTCTCATAACAATATCTAATTAGCTTAGGTTCAGCAATCAGCAGACCTAGCAATTTAACATACTTTATCCTACTTTGATTCCCCCAGCTATTTGTTAATTGAAAGTATTTTATTGCAAAGTAATTATAACGCTGCGCATATTCACTTTTTCGTTGATAATACCTTGAAAAATCTTGGTTTGAAACTCTACTATTCTTGTTACTTTGTGTTTTAATGTACTCAAGTGCTAAGTATGATTTATAATAATTAGAAGTAGTCATACTATTTTTGTGAAGCCGGACATCGACTAGTGTCTGATCAATTCCGTAGAACACAAATCCTTGACGTAGCATGGCAAGCCACAGCTCGTAATCTTCAACAATTCTAAGATTGCTATATCCTCCAACTTTCTTTAAAGAACTGCTCTTAACAGCGACAGTTGGATGACAGATGATATTTTTATACTTTGTTAATATTTTTTTAAGTTTTTTTTCATCAGTTGGAATGGGAGGAGATTCTTTTAATAGCTCACCCGACGGAGTGATTGTTCGAAATCGAGAGTAAAAAACATCAGCGTTCCTATGCTCATTAATCTCGTCTGAAAGAACCTGTAGCCTGTTTAGATCACAAACATCGTCTGCATCCATACGGACAATATACTCCCCCGAACAATATTTCGCACCAATATTCATACTTTGTGCAAGGCCAGCATTTTTAATATTAACAATTAATTTAACGCGTTTATCCGTTGCTGCATAATCCGTCAACAACTCTTTCAGATTACACGCTTTAGGATTATCAAGAACAATTACTAGCTCAAAATCTTTATAGCTCTGGCCAAGTATTGAGTCGATGGATTCAGTTATATCGCTTCTATCTTCATTATAAACAGACATCAAAACTGATAGCATATGTTTGCTCCTAAAACTATTTTATATTAAGACCATCAAAAATTCTTCTTGGCAATCCATTTTCAGATGTAACTTTCCTGGCAAATAAATAATTTCCACTATAGATTTTATCGTAGTCCTCTATCTGTAATGTTTTCGGCGACGCCTTGTTCTCAGACCAATCAACATAACGAATTGAAGTGTTAGCGTGATTATCAGAGCCAATTAGATTTACCCACATTTTATAAATAGTTTGTTTATAAAGCTCATCTGCATTTCCTGAACAATAGAAATATTTAGCGATAAAGCCATCCTCGTATTTGCTCAGCAGGAAAGAAACAAATGAAGAAGTTAGACTGCACCAATTTTCGCCGAAGTATATCGGCAATACTTTACACCGGTTGATATGAAAAAGCTTTTGCAGCAACACCAACATGTGCCCTATTCTCCATCCAATTTGAAATCGTGACAATCCCGTTTGTGAAATCGGATGATAATATTTGACTCTATCCAACATCATTCCGCTGGCTTCCCTCCCAATTTTCAAAAAATCTTTTTCCTTCTCTTGAAAGAACATAAGAAAGTTATCACGGCTTTTTACAAGCATATCTTGTCCGGAAATAAGATGGTAATAGTTATAGGCTTTCTCAAAAGCAGCCTGAAAAAGTGCTATCTCAGCCTTTATTTGATTTTGTCCACCCCAATATATATTAAATTGTGGAACAAAATAAACATGTGAATATTTTGGAATATCCTCTAGATACAAATAATCATTCAGTTGACTCTTTTTGTCAATGTGCAAATAAAAATCAACTGAGGAACAATCGAGCAACTTAATATTATACTCAATTATTTTCGGATCTTTATGTGCCATAATAAGTACCGCATGTCGCAAGTCGTTACACCCCTATATCACCAAAATTATTGACAAAACGAGTTCGATTACAAAAAATATTATTATCAACTCAGTCAATCAATTCGGCAACAATATTTTGAAAATAATAAACAAATTTTTTATTATTCAATTTTATATTTTCATGAGTATTACGATGAAAAGCTCCATCAATCACACTGCCCAAGTTTCTAGTTTGCTGAACCACACTTATTGGAAATTTCCGTTCCACTAACTCATTGCAAAAAGTCACTTGATGATCATTAACGTGCTCATTAAACTTTGCCATTCTAGGAACCACTATAGGAATTTTATTAAGCTGTAGTGCCATAATAAATGATGATGGTCCTCCATGAGTGATAATTACTCTAGCTCGCTGCATATAATCACTCATCTGGTTCATTGTAATAAAATCTTTATACTCACATGCCTTCGGTACATAGGTACTATACCCCGTCTGAATAAAAACTGAATCAGTTATTTTCCCACTAAGCTTTAAATCATCCACAGCCTTAACCAACCGATTAAATGGTTGTTCATGCGTGCCAACAGTTACAAATATCATTAAAAAATACTCCCTAAATTGATTGCCTTTGGATAGACCTTTTTCATTTCTTCCCATTGAACAATAAACTTATCAGTAACAGGATAAACAAGCTTACCAGTAACAGTCGGCTTATCCATACGATCAAACACTTCAATATAGATTGTCTTTGCGCCAAATAATTTTCCTAAATAAAAGAAAGGAACTGCGACAGCAGCCCCAGAAGAGATAATTAAGTTAGGCTTTTCTTTGCGTAGTACCTTGATAGCTAGAAATGTATTTTTAACCAGATTTTTAAAATTTCGATTAGTCGGATAATGGCAGGAATACATTCTTTCATCCTTCAGCAAAGACTTGGCATCCTCTTTAGGAAAGGTAACCCAAAAACGATCCTCATTTTTCCAGAAATCCTTTAGCATGTATAGGTGAGTCAAATGTCCACCACTTGATCCAACCAAGCAAACCTTCAATTTTTTATTGTCTTTCAATTAATATGCCCCATTCGGATGAATCATAATAGCCACTGTCTTGAACATAATTTCAATATCCTTCGCTAATCCACGGGTACGGATATACTGAATATCTAATTCAACCATTTCGTGAAAGCCAACATCATTACGACCACTAACTTGCCATAAACCGGTACATCCAGGTTGAACAAGAAGACGTTGCCTGTCATAATCAGAATACTTGTCAACTTCACCAGGTAGTGGTGGACGTGGGCCGACTAAGCTCATGTCTCCGACCAATGCGTTCCAGAGCTGTGGCAACTCGTCAATACTGGTTTTACGGATAAACTTACCGATATTGGTGACGCGAGGATCATCCTTCATTTTAAACATGGCACCATTAACTTCGTTCTGTGCCATGAGCTTTTTCTTCATTTTTTCAGCACCGACGCACATCGAGCGGAATTTCCACATTCGAAATGCGCGTCCGCCTTGTCCAATCCGTGTTTGTGAATAGAAAACTGGCCCCTTAGGATCATCTAACTTAATCAGCAGAGCAACAATGGCAAACATTGGCGATAGCAATACTAACGCGACTAAGCTTGCAAGGAAATCAAACATACGTTTAACGGATCGATAAGTTATTTGTGCACCAAGTTTTTCTTGGTTTACCCAGTTCAATCCTGAATCATAAGTCTCTGCGGTCTCCCCCAAGTCACGTAGCGGTGTCACTGAATCGCTCTTTTGCTGTTCCATTCCCAATCCTCCAAAAACAACCATAATCGTAAAAAATTCCACTCATAACACCGATTATATAACAATAACCACTTTGTGAACAGATGTTAAACATCCCAAATCTGTGCAATCCTTACCAAACGTGATATTGTTAACCTTTATCCCATTATTACATTTATGTTACTTCTTGATAAGTGAGGTGAATCCGGTGTTTATCTACCATTTTATTTGTGCATTCGACTTTTTGGGTATTTCACAAGTTTGATTCCAAAAAAATATAGTCGTTTTAATTTGAATAAAACTGAACTTGTTCAGGCTTTGATTCTAAATCTCAATCGGCTACTTTTTTGATGTGATGAATTAAACAGTGGCTTAGAAGAACCTTTTACGTTTTTTCAGTAATGTGAGTGGAATTCGATGATCAATGTCCTCACCGTTGATCAGGTGCTTCGAATTTTCGTAAAATTGTGGCCCGTACGCGCGGTCTAATGCGTCGAGTGCCAGATACCCTTCCTTGAGTGCAAACTGGCGGTTAGGTAACATGTGGGCGTCTGAGGCGATAATGTGAACGAGACCGTGGGTAATCAATTCTTGTGAGAATTTCTGAACGCCTTTACCAAAGACACCGACTAAACTGGTGGCGGTCAATTGTCCTAAGGCGCCATTGCTAATGAAATCATAGAGAATTTCGGGATCCGCCTTGATGCGCGCGTTGCGTTCAGGGTGTGCAATGACTGGCGTGATTCCCCGCATGCTGAGTTGAAAGAAAAGTTCCGTCGTGTAAGTTGGCACTTCTTCGTGTGGTAACTCGACTAAGAGATAGCGCATGGCGGAATCAATGCCTAATAGGTCATTAACACGCTGGTCAAGATCCCCATTCAGATGAACCTCTTGTCCCGGGAAAAGAGTTAAAGGGATAGTCTGCTCATCAAGAATCTTCTGGAAGTCGTGTACTTTTTGAACGACATCAAGTGCATGGTTCGTATAATTGCGGTCAAGGTGATGCGGTGTGCAGAGAATATAACCGATACCTTCTCGAACGGCGGCATGCGCAAGCTCAAGCGATTCTTCAACACTCTTTGAGCCATCATCGAGGCCAGGTAAGATATGACAATGTAGGTCGATGAGGCTATTTTTTCTCGGAGTATTCGTAGCCATAGTAACCATCTCCGTTGTTGTAGTATCCCGAATGGCCCTCTGATCTCACATCGTTTAAAACAACACCTAGAATGTTAGCTTGTGCTTGTTCGAGACGTTCCTTGGTATCTACCACAGCACGTTTATCGGTGTAGTTCTGACGAACGACTAAAATCACGCCATCGGCCATGTTTGAAAGAATCTGACCATCAGTCACCGGCAGGATTGGCGGTGCGTCGACGATAATCAAATCGAAATATTGTTTCAATTGATCAAAGACGGTCGCCATCAATGGACTGCCAATCAGCTCGGCTGGATTCGGTGGTGTCGGGCCACTCGGAATAACCGTCAAGTTTTCAACCATCGTTGGATGGCAAACTTCGGTAATATCATCAATTTGACGAACAAGATAGTTGGTCAAGCCACGATTAGCTTCCCGAATTCTAAACGTACGATTAACGGTTGAACGGCGTAAATCGGCATCAATCAACACCACACGTTTACCAGCTTGGGCGAATTCGACCGCCAAGTTAGCAGTCACGATCGATTTACCCTCTGAAGCCATCGCTGAAGTGACCATGATTGTTCGTAAACTTTGTGCTTGTTGGGCAAAGCTGACGTTGGTTCGAATTGTTTTAACCTGTTCGGCAATGACAGACGATGGTTCGTTGACCGTAAATAAATTTGCAGGTGCAACGGGTTCTGGTCCTTTATTTTTTCGATTGAACATTATTTGACCTCCTTAGACACGTTTTGTCGGTGTACCACGTAATGGCTCAATTGGCGTCGAACCTGTCGTCTGTGTTGTCGTTTTCACCTCAGGTCGATCAACAATCGGTGAGAGCGGCACGAATTGTTCGCGCGGACGAAGATTCTGATGTTTGCGGTGACCAGACTTCTTACTCCCCGCATGATAATGAGAGACAATGCCTAACTTGGTCAAGCCTAATTCGTCAGTCAAATAATCGATATCTTTAACATTATGATCGGTCAATTCCCGGAGGAAGGCCAGACCAACACCAATCAATAGACCCAAAACAAAACCAATCATCAAGTTTAACTCTTTACGTGGTGAAACGGCTGACTTAGGCTTCGTTGCACTGGCAATAATCGTGACGTTATTGATCGACAAAATCTGCTTCACTTTCTTTTGGAAAGTCTTGGCGATAATATTCGCAATCGTTGCGGAACGAGCCGCATCTGTGTCGGTCACGTTAACCGTAAAAACTTGCGAATTCTGTTGGTTCGTCACACTGATCATGCCTTGCAATTCAGAAGTTGAAATATCATAGCCCAGTTGCTCGCGAACTTCTTTGCGCACTGGCGCCAGAGTAACTGACTTCGTGATGATGTCTTTATAGGTGTCGATCATCTGAACATCGGCTTGTTGATCACTCAGTTGATTGTTGATATTGTTCTCTTGCTTTCGATTCACCAAGATATCCACACCCGCCTGATACTTAGGGGTCATGAAGACATACGTTGCCACAGCTGAAACCAGCAAGCAGGCAATTGTCGAAGCGATGATCAGGCGCAGATGTTTGCGTAGAATTTTGAGGATACTTTCAATGCTAATTGTTTGGTCCATGATTTACTCCTAGAATTGGTCTATTGAATAAGTTATCTTAACAAGGTTGAGTTTGATAGAACCCGTTTAATTTACTTCGTGGTCTCAGCCGTGTCGCTCTGTGGCGAATAAACGTGGAATTGTTGCTTGGAATCAGTACTTGTAAAACTGAAACCGTTTTGAACATTCAGGCGATTCTGACGCGTCTCTTGATTATCAAGTGTTTCTTTCGATAAGCCCATCTCTGAACGTAGATTGTCAGACAATCGTTGAAGCTCTGTCGTCGATGGAATCTGGATCATTGCCTGTCCCCACATGGCATTCACGCCGTGAAGGTGATCATCCTTGATTGTCTTCGCATAACCCCGATAATCTTTGAAAATGCTGACCATATCATTGAACGTTAAGTTGGTCGTCATGTTTTTAGAAACTTGCTTCAGCACATCTTGGAAATTCGTCAAGGTCCGCGTTGAAACTGCCGCCTTGATTGCTGATGTGATCACTTGGCGTTGACGCGCTTGACGACCATAATCGCCCTGAGGATCATCGTAACGCATCCGTGAGTATGCCAGTGCCTGCTCACCATTCAAATGCATCTTGCCTTTAGTGAAGGTCTTCTTTTCATAAGTAAATGTAAACGGCACGTCAACATCAACGCCACCAACTGCTTCAACAATTTTCGAAAGGCCACCCATGTTGATGGTGACGTAATACTCTAGCGGCACGTTAACTAACGTGGAAATCGAACGAAGTGCCATCTTAGAACCGCCAACCTCATAAGCTGCGTTAAGTCGCTGATAATTAAATTTATCGGCCCCAACAAGCTCTGCCATTGTATCGCGGGCTAAACTCGTTAAAGTCGTTTGTTTCTTCTTGGGATTAATTGTTGTAATGATCATCGTATCCGTACGCCCCTGATAATCACGCCCGAACGCGCCAGTATCTGCACCTAACAATAGAATGCTCAACGGTTTCTTTTCATCGACGATCGTCTTCGCAGATTGCGTTTCCCCAGCCGATTTGTAGCTAGAGTCTAATGCACTCTTTGCTGAAAAAAAGAACCACGCCGCATAACCGGTCACAGCCACTACAATTGCAACTAATAGCCAGATGATAACCTTACGCACCGTGTGTTTCCGATGATGATGATGGTGGTGATGTGTTGATCGATTAATTTGTTGATCATTGTCGTTATCCATGCTCCCACTCCTCTTGTACCCATAATCACTAAAACACGCCTAGTAGATAGTCTAGCATAATCGGCGCAAAAAAAAAATAACAGTTGGAATATTGTGAAAGAATCTTAACATAAGTTATGAAAACATTTGAAAAAAATGCTAAAAAACACTTTTTTTGTGAAATATATCGCTGTGGGACGACTTTTAAAACCCCTAACTGATTCTTGAAGGCTTTGTTTACGTGATGTTGGATTTTGTTTGGTTCCGTCAGAACGCTGCAGAAAAATGTTGCGCCTCGCTGTGGGGATGACTTCAAGCCTTTTGAAAAGCGCAAAAGTCTTGAAGATCACCCTTGTTCTAGCGGGACTTTAGTTTTGTGGATAACTGTGTTGTTAGTCAACTTAGCTGAGAATATTTAAAAGCTTAATAGGTCCCGCAAGAACAATTTCACTGCGAGTCGCAACTTTTTCTTCCGCGTTCTGACTCATCTCGGCGGTTTTATAGTGGTTGCTCTAGCCAACGTCTAGTCCTGTGCGACTGGTTTGTACCGCAACTGTCTTTTGTAGAGGACGAAAGGCGGACTTGATTATCGTTCAGACTTTTTAGTTCAACTATTTAAAGTAAAGGCGACAATGCTCATCATGCTTGAGGAACCCTGTTATTCAGACTCCAGCCTAAACGAAATAGGTTTAGGCAGAAGTTGCGGAAGAAAATAGTGGGATTGCAGTGGTATTTCTGTTAACGAGCGGTGTTTGTGAGTTTACAGAAAGGGAAAATGTGAGATCCGACGGTTTTCCGGAGCTCACATTTTAGGCGGAATAATTTCCGTACTTTGGAAATCCTGCAGCCGTCCCCACAGCAACCTCCCACTATTTTCTGGAGCAACTTCTGCCGAAGGTAGACCGGTTTTTTCTTTAAATCCATTTTGCTCTTGAACAGACCAAATCAGAATTCTAAGCCACCGAAAAAGGAGCTGCGTTAAAAACGCAGCTCCTTTTTCGTTGATAGCTTAAGAACTATCATAATTATCAGCTGTAAACAACAAACGTCATCTACAGATCTCCCCCCGAAGATCACCGATTGC
This sequence comes from Lapidilactobacillus mulanensis, assembly GCF_003946215.1. Lineage (GTDB taxonomy): Bacteria > Bacillota > Bacilli > Lactobacillales > Lactobacillaceae > Lapidilactobacillus > Lapidilactobacillus mulanensis. The sequence continues at coordinate 23,107 of NZ_RHOW01000019.1, read as the reverse complement.
TTCTCAATAGTTGTATAACACATATCTCTATATCACAAATTCATTGTAACCCATTACAGAGCAGGATAACGTTCATCATTTAATAAAAATTCTTATAAAAAATGACAGTTACTCAATTAAACGGCAGATTTCTTACCAAATCAGCCAAACAAAGCTATAATGAAAGTGAAAGCGCATAAAGATCATTAGATTTTTTATATTGTGGCAGTCTAAAGATAATTCAACTATGACAGCTCACACTTAACTAATTAGAGGAGGAAATTATGTCTACAAAACAAGTTTTAATCAGTAACTATCGTGAAGAACACACAGCTCACGCATTTTTGGAATTTTATTTGGCCTTATTTCGGTCGGGTGAATTAGATTCATTATCCACACTTGATCATCAGAATAAAGTCGCCGATATTAATTTTTTCTTGATTGACGCGACTGCACGAGATAATGCACAGCTATTAGATATTCTGGTCGCGCGCAAAAGTTCTGAATTGCAAACACTCTATGATGAAATTGCTAAGGCTGAGCCAGCGGTAAATGGATTAAACACAGTCGATGATTGGCATCAGTGGTATCTAAAGCTCACCAATAAAATTGCGATCCGCACTGCAGGCAGTAGCTGGAATAAGAACCAAACACGTTAAGTCTATCCAACTCCGGTCTGTCATCTTTAGTCCATTTTTTCCAGACTATTGCCCCCATAAATATCAGTCGGAAGATTGATGAGGTCTGGTGCACTATCTGCGAAAATAAAGAATGAACATGGAGGTTGATTAATATGGATAATTTAGTTAAGAATATCAAAAGAAATATGTGGTTGCGCGCGATCCTGTTTATCGTCTTTGGACTTTTGATTGCGCTCAATCCAGGAACGTTCATCAATTTTGCAATTAACGTCATTGCCTTGTACCTTGTGGTGATGGGTGTGCTTAATCTGGTCAGCGGTCTCAAGAATCGGCATGCAGAGACGAGTAGCATGAATTCAACGATGGTCATGGGTATTATCGAATTAGTCGGTGCGTTGTTCGTTTGGCTGTTTGCCAAACCGTTGCTCGGCATGTTGCCATTCGTAATCGGGATCGTTCTGTTGATCCACGGGATTAATTACATCATGCAAGTCCGCAACAACAAGCGTTACGTGAATAGTAGCACCCTGCCGAGTTACGTCTATGGTGGTTTGGTCATCATCGCTGGAATTGTGATGATTTTTAACCCATTCGGCTCACTGACCCTACTCTTCAGCATCTTCGGTTGGTTGCTCGTCGTCATGGGAATCGCCGAGATTTTCGGCACCCGCTTGTTTAAGAAATAAGCAATAACCCCTTAATGATAAAAATAACCACTTAAAATCAGTTGTGAAGCTGATCTTGAGTGGTTATTTTTTTGTTTTAGCTAGAAATCAATATGATGAATGCCAAGTGCCTTTTTAAGCCAGTTCTGATTCATCAGCCCAAGTTGGACGACTGCCACCACCAATACAACGAGTATGATCACGACGACACTGGGTTTCGAGCCGTTCCAACTCATCGTGGCATAAATTCCGGTGACGAGGGTTAATAGCACGAAAATCGGCCACTTTAATTTTTCAAAGCGTAGATACTGTCCATTATTCTCTAACGAATCGTGAACGAAAAGATGGCGCTGCAGCATCACGACTCCGAAACCAATGACAAACAATGCAATAAAATCACCAATGGCCTCTAAGCGTGAATTGGCCGCGCTATTTCGAAGACCAGTAAAGCTAGTCAGAAATAGGATCACGAGGTAAAAGCCTACCAGATAAGCAATGAGCGACTGTCCAAAAATTGTGCCCAGCAATTGTCCCACCAGAAACGCGAAATAAGTCATTAGGACACTGAATAACGCACCAATAACCAGCCAACGCCAATCGAAATTAGTGAAATCGCCATTGAGCACATAGGCAATCGCGCCTTGATCAAGGATGACTTCCAAGAGTAACGCCAATAACAAATATTTGCTCAGAAACCACTGCCGGTGCCAAAAAAGGTTCGTGCGTCGATAACCGCTACTGAATAGAAACTCGTTGAAGTGTCCCTGATAATCCAACCGCGTCAATAAGATGCCACCGAATAACGCCAATAATAATTGAACGATCCAATTGAAAAATACCGGGCGGGCCAGATAGACAAGTTCTGAGTTTGCTCCTTGCAAAACTCGAACCATTTCGGCCCTGTCGACTAAGATGAATCCAAGGATATACAGGGCTGCAATCAAAATCAACATCCTTGATCGATAGTGTCTGGCAATGAGCTGTTGTAATTTTTTCTCAGTTGATTTTTCAGTCACGATGACCACCCACTTTCTCTTTCAAGTCGACTCTGTACACATCCACTAAGCCCAAGGGCATCTCCGTCATCAACACGGGCTTTTCGGCGCAGATCTCTGCTTCTAATTCCGGCGTGAAGTCTTCGAAGACAACGTTGATCACTCGGCCATCGATCTGCACACATTTACCGTTTTCTTTCACGACGGTCGGGATTTTTTTGCCAGCAAATACGAGCTGATATTTACGCGCGTGGGTTCGGAGTTCCTCCAGTTGATAATCATGCACCACCTGCCCATTTTGCATGAGTAGCACGCGATCGGCGAGCTGATCCAATTCAGCTAAGTCATGAGAGACAATCAGGAAGCCGCGATCATGCTCACTCACTTCGCCGATGATCAGCGCGACGATCTGCTCTTTCACAAATAAATCTAGGCCATTGAATGGCTCATCTAACAAAACATATTGCGTTTGACTCGCCACCGCGAAGCAGGTCAGCACATAGGCCTTCATCCCCCGTGACAGCTTAGAAAAATCTTGCGACAAAGAAAGTTTATTTTTCATCAGCAAGTCGATCAGCATCGTCAGCTCAAATTTAGGCTTGGTCAAGCTATAAAAATCCGCGATCGTCTGCAATGACTCATGCGCGCCGAAGTTTGCGGCCGGATCTAGAAAGAACAGCTCACGGTAAAATTGCGACTCATCGGTCAAAACATGCCCATCGATGGAAATCTCGCCAGAGTCCAGTAAATAATGGCCGCTGATCAACTTCAGCAACGTCGACTTGCCGACACCATTGCGACCAACTAGCCCGGTAATTTCACCCGCCGTGACCGAGAAAGACACCTGATCGACCACTAATTTCTTTTCAATTGTCTTCCGAACATCCGTTAAATTAAGCGTCATTATTTTCACCTCGATAGATTTCTTTGACCCATTGTTCGATCTGCGTTTGCGCAACACCACTGACTTTCGCGGCGATCAAGATTGGCTTAAGCTGATTGCCGAAGTCGACCACTTGTTGCGGCGTTGCTTCCAGCTTAGACGCACTGATAAAACTGCCCTTACCTGTTTCAACGTAGATAATCCCATCGGCTTCTAATTGTTTGTAGGCCTTGGCAACCGTGTTCGGATTCAATTGCTGCCTCGTTGCCATCTCGCGCACAGAAGGCAACTTATCACCAGCCTGCAAAACACCCAAGAGAACCTGTTGCTTGATATCAACGACGAGTTTCTGGTAATACGCTAAATGCGAATAATCGGGCATATTTCACCGCCTCCATTTCTTTCACTGCCTTGTTTATGACAATTAAATCGGTTGTATGAATCTGCGCAACCGTTGGTAAATCAAATGTTGCTTACGTGTACTATTATGTATAGTACACGTAAAATTGCAAGCTCTTTTAAAAATAAATGATAAAAAATCACCAATTCGGTTAACAAACCGAATTGGTGATTTTTAATCTCTAGCACTATTTTTTATTTCAGTGGTTCCCATTGCCATTCTTCAACTTCTGGCATGTCAGTCCCATGTTCGCGGATATAAGCATTGTGATATGAGATCTTGTCATCCATCTTCTGTGCGAATTCAGCAGCCTTAGTGCCATAAACATCAAGAGCAGCTTCCTTAGATAAGTTGAAACGATCCAACTGATTCAAGACACGCATGTCGAATGGTGTGGTAATATCGCCGTTCTCACGATAGCCATGAACATGAACGTTATGGTTGTGACGATCGAAGAAGATATCACGGATCAAGCCTTCGTAGCCGTGAAATGCGAAAAGAATTGGCTTGTCAGTCGTAAAGTACATATCAAACTCTTCGTCAGATAAACCACGAGGATTGATCTTCTGTGCTTGTAACTTCAACAGATCGACCACGTTAATGAAGCGGATCTTCAAGTCAGGGAATTGTTTGTGCAAAATTGAAATTGCAGCTAAACTTTCCCAGTTAGGTTCTGTACCAGCAGCAGCGATTACCAAATCAGGTTCAGAATCGCCATCAGTACTTGCCCAGTCGATGATCTTCAAGCCTTTGTTAACTAAAACATCGGCTTCTTCAGGTGTATACCATTGTGGACGTGGGTGTTTCGAAGCAACGATCAAGTTGATCTTCTCTTCGCTACGGAATGCTTTGTTAGCAACTGCCAAAAGTGTATTGGCATCTGCTGGCAAATATTCACGGATAAATGCAGGTTTCTTGTCAGCTAAGTGGCCCAAGATACCTGGATCTTGGTGCGTGTAACCATTGTGGTCTTGCTGGAATGACGTTGACGTATCGATCACGTTCAATGATGGATACTTGCGACGCCATGGTTGTTCGTCAGCTTTACGCAACCACTTGAAGTGTTGCGTGAGCATTGAGTCGACCACGCGTAAGAAGGCTTCATAACTTGAGAAGAAACCATGACGGCCAGTCAAGACGTAACCTTCAAGCCAACCCTCAGCCTGATGTTCAGATAATTGTGAATCCAAGATTCGACCAGAAGAAGCTAAGAATTCATCATTAGGTTTCTTAATTGGTTCGAGCCATTGACGTTCAGTCACTTCGAAAATTGGTGCTAAACGGTTAGACATCGTTTCGTCAGGTCCGAAAACACGGAAGTTATCTGGGTTTTCTTTGATGACGTCGCGCGTCCATTTACCAAAGACGGTCATATCTTGCGCTTCAACCTTACCGTGAACAGAATTGTCCAAAGTATATTTACGCCAGTCTGGTAATTTCAAGGCGCGAGGGTTCAAGCCACCGTTGGTAATTGGGTTAGCAGCCATTCTGCTAATACCTTCTGGAACAGTCGATTTGATTTCAGGTTTTAAGGTACCATTTTCGTCAAATAATTCTTCTGGCTTGTATGATTCTAACCAGTCGACCAATTTATCGGCATGTTGCATGTCGTTTTGGTCTACAGGAATTGGAATTTGGTGAGCACGGAATGAATTCTCAATTGGTTGACCGTCCCATTCTTTAGGACCAGTCCAGCCTTTTGGTGCGCGGAAGATAATCATTGGCCAAACTGGACGAGTGGCATCATTATTTTCACGAGCATGCTTCTGAATAGCTTTGATATTTTCAACAGCAGAGTCAACGGCCTTAGCCATGACTGGGTGCATCTTTTCAGGATCGTCGCCTTCAACAAAGATTGGTTCCCAACCCATGCCTTCGAAATACTTCGTCAATTCTTCATTACTCTTGCGAGCAAGAATTGTTGGGTTCGAAATCTTGAAACCATTCAAGTTTAAGATTGGTAAAACAGCACCATCAGTAATTGGGTTGATGAATGTTGTTGATTGCCATGAAGTTGCTAATGGGCCAGTTTCAGCCTCACCATCACCGACAACAGTTGCGGCAATAACATCAGGGTTATCGAAAATTGCACCAACACCATGAGAAATCGAGTAGCCTAATTCGCCACCTTCATGAATTGAGCCGGGTGTTTCAGGAGCCGCGTGAGATGCCACACCACCTGGGAATGAGAACTGTTTGAACAGCTTAGCCATACCCTTAGTATCTTCTGTAATATTAGGATAAATTTCAGTGTAAGAACCATCCAAGTATGAGTTTGAAACCATGACTTGGCCACCATGACCGGGTCCTTCAATATAGAACATGTTCAGATCATACTTCTTAATCGCACGATTCAAATGTGCGTAAATGAAGTTCTGACCAGAAATTGTCCCCCAGTGACCGATCGGATGTACTTTAACATCCGTTGCCTTCAGTGGTTGTCTCAATAATGGGTTAGATTTCAAATACAATTGACCAACAGAAATATAATTTGCTGCCCGCCAATATTCATCCATTAATTGGAGATATTTAGGTGAATCATAATCTACTGTAACCATAATTGCCTCCTGTTTTTGTTAAGAGTAATTAGTTTATTCAACAACTTCATTTTACCAAGAAAATTAAAAAAGTCAACCATTTTAAAAATTGGAACGCACCAATTTTTAAAAGCGCTTATAAAATGCCCATTTTTAATTGGTATTAACTTAATCCACCTCTCAGGCACACCTTCTATCATTTGAATTTTTCTGCGTCAAATTCAAATTGTAATTTGCAATAAGATGCTATAAAACGATTACAAGATATCACGAAATCTGCCAAAAAACTATTTATTTGCCTTCGTATAGACTTGACCAAAACGAGTGAGACGTTAATTCTGACACATTCACAGCAGATTGATGAGCTACAAAAAACGACTCAATTCTTTCGACAGAATCGAGTCGCTCTTGCTTATTTTGAATCGGCTCAGGTAGACCTACCTGCCCCAAACTCGAAGCCCAAATGAGATCCAACGGTTTCATATCGCTATAATAATACGATCACCTGTATTTTTAAAATTGGTTGCCTCGAGATTTCAATCCAGTTAACTGGCTAATTTCCCCAATATGGATTATGAAAACCGATAATAAACACCGCGGACAAATAGAAGAATAGCCCAAGCCCGAAAAAAAATAAGAAATAGCGTAAATATTTATTCATGCGTTGATAATATATCGAAAAAGCCAAAAGGATGCCTGGCACTATAAAGGTATCCATGCCGTGATAAGCATTTTCACCATTGACACCCTTGAGATCTTTATTAAGTAAAAAGCTAGCCAAAAGGCTGATTGCAAACATAATTACTAAAACAATACTAATTATTTTTAAATATTTTTTTCGCAATATAGCATTTTCCTCCAATTCTCAGAGTATCAATGACACTTAGTTAAGCAACCTCCAGAAGAAGAACAACATAAATACAAGCATTCAAGCTTGAACATGATACCCCACTATACCAATTTCCACCTTTTTTGATTCAATGCACCACCGACGTTATAGCTTTTTTATTGTAGCTTGCTTTTGAGAATTGAGACTTGAAATTGCAAATGACTCTTGTACCACCATTCTGGCCCCAATTATGACTGTATCTTCAAAACGACACAACCCACCTTGACTATAAGCAACTATCTACTGAAATATTGTTAATATTGCATTTTAGCAACTTTTAAATTTTAGGAATCTCCAGTTAAGTCAATCAACATCTAATTTAAATTATTGAGAATAAATAAGCAAGGCAATTGAATGCGCTAACTACATTTGTTATTATAATTACATACTTATAAAAAAACCGAAAAAGCAGGTGCTATATATGTTGACTCCCCCATCAATCCAATATGGACGTCTCTTTCGCGAGTTACGAATAAATCGTGGTTTTACGATCACCGAAATCTGTGGCCCGCTTAGTCTTTCTGCCGTCTCTCGGTTTGAGCGGGGGCAAGCTGAACAAACTGAACTGACAATCATTTACCGGTACACCCGCATTTGACTATCCGTAATAAATTTATGAATAATAATATATTTAGTTTATCTGCAACTAAAAATAGCTACTGACTATTCTTAATTCACGAACATTTCAAATAAGGCACCAATCATCAAAATATAATTTGATGATTGGTGCCTTATTGCTTGATTGCCCAGCTTCGTATTGATTTAGGTTAATGTTAGCACAAACAATCTGCATAGGATCTTCAGTTTTATTGCAAAAGTAGCCTACTGGAGTACTGCATACGGTTGTCAAATTAGCACTTCAGATACGTTTCGCGAAAAATAGTCCAAATTTTCGAGGACTATTTTGCTGGTGGCGCAATCACAATGTTACCTGTTATTTCAGCTTTGGTAGGTTGTGAATCGGCGGGAACGAATGCCTTGATCATCGCGTCATCCACGCCATCCATCGTATAATAGTAATTACGCTCTTGCGTCGTCAAAGTGACACTATCCAAGTTAGCCGAGTCGTAAAGTTTGAGCGGGAGCACGACCAGATATTTAACCTTATTGGCATCAATAACGGTAAAAACATCGTCACCGTCGCCACCAATGTCATTACTATAGTATCCTGCTTCTTGTTCAGAATCATCATCACCGAAACTTGAAGTTAATTCATAGTCATAATCAAGGTAGGCCGCCGTATCAAGCTCAAGTTTGTCCACCTGAATCTTTGCTCCGCGAATACCCAACTGGTTAGCGCGTTCTAAGATATATTTCTTCCACTGCGATTTTGAATAATTCGGTGTGAATGTCGCACTGAAAAATTTCTGTTTTCGTTCTTTCTGCATTTTATCGCCAAGATCTCGTTGAGAATCATCAGCTTTCGTCCAATTTTTAACAATTTTCTTGCTGTTATCGTGAAGATATTTGGTAAATGACTTCATCGTTTCGATATTCATTCGCCGCTGAACAAGGTAACCGATGACAGGTTGATATGATTTAATAATTGACTCGACTTGACTTGTCGTACCTGTATGAGCATTACCAGAAATTTTACGTGATGTTTCCTCAAGCTTCCCCGTTTTACTTACCTTATACCAGACTTCGGCCGAGGAAGTGTAATCATTGTCTTCATCTTGGTATGAATACTGGAAAGCAATTTGATTATTGGCCAAGGAATATGCACAACCAATCCAATATAAATCATCAGATTCGGTATCCATAAATGTTAATACTGGCGAATCAGTTTCATCAGAATAGCTCATTTCAAATTCCGTTGGTTCTTGCTTCCCAAGTTGTGGTATGTTGATGTTCTTCTGAAATTGGACTAACGTGTTGCTCGGACCATCTGTTGCATATGAAACTTTGTAGCGATCAATCATAGATTGTGCCGAAGTAACGTCACCAGACGCGTATTTTACCCACAAAATGGCTATCATGGCAATAACGAGCATGATCCAGATCCAAGACTTCTTTAGCCAAGCCTTCATTTTAAAATTCCTCCAAAAACAAATTTGAAAGTGCGCTGTATCTGAGTACATCTTCAAAACGGTGCGTTTCAATGGCAAAAAAACTGTTAAATTTTTCTACCAGTGTATCTTTGCCAAGACATCGCCTTGCTGTTAAAAACAGGGCTACCAATAAGAGGCTAATCAGCATTATTAACGAAAAAAATAAGCCTACTCAATCCGGAGTAGGCTTAATAGTTACGTGATCAGCTTCTTGCTGATCGGCAACTGTCTCAACACTTATGAGTATAACATATTTTCTAGCCTGCAGTCATTGATTGATAACAAATTCAATCTTACTCCCCGCGCTATTTTTATATGGCCCTACATTTGCCTTGAAATTACCCTCACCATGCCTTTGTTATTCCTCACCCAAGGTTACAAACGTATTATATTTCATGAACTGATAATGCAGGTGCATCCGCGAATATTCGAACGGCGTGCCATCATCGAGGAAGAAAGTCCCCGCCATCACACCCACCGGCTCCACTGGCTTGAGGTGTAATTCTTGCTGATCCTCAGCGGTTGACGGTTCTGCGGAAATCGTCAAATAAGATTTTGTGACCGTTTGGTTTTTCTCATTTTGCAGATAATTAAAAATCGAACCGGAGACGATTTCCCGCGACAATTCGGGCACGATTTTGATGGGAATATAGCCAGTCTCGATCATGAATGGCTGCTGATCAAATAATCGCAGCCGCTTGATTTCATAAACAAAATCATCGTCACCCAAAAATAAATCGCGCTTCAATTCCGCATCCGGACGAACGACCTCGAAGTTCAGCAGCTTAATTCCAGGTTTGCGCCCGTCCATTTGGAAACTATCAGTGACCCCCAAGTTTGAGCCATTATTGTAGTGAAAAACCGACTGATTTTTCAAGTAAAGTGGATTGATAAAGGTACCAGAACCGCGCTTCTTAAAAACCACGCCTTGATCCGCCAAGATACTCAGGGCACGCTTAACAGAACTACGACTGATCTTATATTGCTCGCTCAACGAACGTTCATCAGGTAATTTCAGTGTCGGATATTCTCCGGCCATAATATTCTTCTTCAAAGTTGTTAAAAGTTGGTGATAAACTAAATCAGCCATAAAAAGCATCCTTTATCTAAGTGAATTTGTTGAATAAACTAAGATAAGTAGAGCGTGAACAACCATGGGTTGAAAGTGAGGATTAACTCTGATTCATCCTAAAATCCGTTTTTTGGATTTCAGGATGAATCAAGTTAACCGCAACTTTCAATGGTTGTGAACGCGTTTATGTTGCGGAAAAACACGGGTTGAAAGTGAGGATTAACTTCGAGAAATGCTTTAATTTGCTTTTAAATTAAAGCATTTCTCAAGTTAACCGGAACTTTCAGTGTTTTGGAGCACGATTAAAGTTGCGAGAACCGACGTTTTGAAAACCCGAGTCATATACTGCCTAATCTTACTTAATTTTCGGGCAGATTGCAAAAAAACGGTCAATATTTTTTGAAACACGGTCCGCAGACATCGATTTCTAGATTTTAAATAAAATCACTGTTGTTGTCATTGCCTTTTCCTTGTTCATGCCACAGCAACTTAGTAAGCTAAAAGTAACTTAACAATTCGCGGGCATTCGTTTAACAGGGAGGATTCCAAATGTTCAAAAAAACAGCGATCACCGCTTTACTTTTAGCAACCATGACCTTAGCAGCTTGCGGGCAATCCGCTAGCACAACCACAGACCCCGACACGGGTTCGAAGTCCTCAACATCCAAATCGGAAAGTAGCGCTTCTAAAATCAGCGAAGAGGCTGCGACGTCTAGCGCACAATCATCCAACTTGCGGGTTGGCGAACAAGACGATGAGCAGCAACTCTTGACGCAATCGATCGATTGGAAAAATTTCCGCTTGAATACCATCAAGGGCGAAATCGATGACAACAAGTTAGAACTGGAGATGGACTGGACCAACAGAACAACCGAGAGCGCCAAATTCTCCAGCTTAGGGAAAATTCAAGTTTTCCAGGAAGACAAGGAGCTCGACTTGTTGGCAGGCGATGACGATGACTTCAATGAAGACGTCGCCGCCGATTCCAGTGAGGACGCAGACATTTCCTTCAATCTCATCAATACAAATTCTCAAATCGTCATCAAAATTACGACTGCGGATGGCGACGAGCCTCATGTTGTTAATGTGAAACTGGAATAAAAAGACGTATCGGACTAACATACTGTCAAAATCGAGCTATGTCGACTGATTAATGCTAAAAACTCCTATTTGCACGCAAATAGGAGTTTTTGAGTTAACTTGAAAACAGTTAGCGGAATTTTTATGCAAAGCGTTCTCATTTTGCTGTACAATATCCTTAAGTCACGGTTATACAAAGGAGTCTACAATGGCATCATCCTACATCATGTCCATCGACGAAGGCACGACCAGTACGCGCGCTATTATTTTTGATCATCAGGGAAACAAGGTTGCCGAAGCACAGCAAGAATTTCCTCAATATTTTCCGCATCCTGGTTGGGTCGAACACAATGCTAACGAAATTTGGAACGCGGTTTTATCGACGATCGCCGATGCATTTATTCATTCTGGCATCCAGCCGGATCAGATCGTCGGAATCGGTATCACCAATCAGCGTGAAACCACCGTTATTTGGGATCAAAAAACCGGACTGCCCATTTACAATGCCGTCGTTTGGCAATCGCGCCAGACGGCTGAGATCGTCTTAGAACTGAAAGCTGACGGTTACGACGACCTCATCCACGAGAAAACTGGCCTGTTGATCAACGCTTATTTTTCTGCGACTAAAATTCGCTGGATTCTCGATCAAGTCCCAGGTGCACAACAGCGCGCAGAAAATGGCGAGTTGTTATTTGGCACAATCGATTCTTGGTTAGTTTGGAAACTGACTGGTGGCAAAACGCACGTGACAGATTATACCAACGCCAGCCGCACGATGCTGTTTAATATCCACGACTTGCAATGGGATCAAGAAATTCTCGATCTGCTTCATATTCCCCGTGTGATGTTTCCAGAAGTCAAATCCAATTCAGAAATCTACGGCACGACTATCGCTTATCATTTCTACGGCGGTGAAGTCCCTATTTGCGGGATGGCCGGTGATCAACAGGCCTCACTTTTCGGCCAATTGGCATTAGATGACGGCATGGTCAAGAATACTTATGGCACCGGAGCGTTCATCGTGATGAACACCGGTACCAAGCCAACCCTATCTGCGCATCGATTGTTGACCACAATCGGTTATGGTCTCAATGGCGAAATTCATTACGCACTGGAAGGTTCGGTTTTCGTGGCCGGGTCGGCCATTCAATGGTTGCGCGATAACATGCAATTGATTGACGCTGCCCCAGATTCGGAAACCGCCGCCTTGAATTCACACAATCAAAACGAAGTCTATGTCGTCCCAGCGTTCACGGGATTAGGCGCGCCTTATTGGGACAGCGATACTCGCGGGGCGGTTTTCGGATTAACGCGTGGCACCACTCGTGATGATTTTATCAAGGCGACGCTGCAGTCGCTCGCCTATCAAACGCGCGACGTGATCGACACCATGAATCAAGACACTGGCATCAACATTTCGACTTTGCGCGTAGATGGCGGTGCCGCCAAAAATAATTATTTAATGCAGTTTCAAGCCGACATTCTGAATATTCCCATCGAACGCTCCCACAATCTCGAAACAACTGCCCTGGGTGCGGCGTTCCTAGCTGGCCTGGCAGTCGGTTACTGGCAAAACATCGACGAATTAAAACAGATCTATCAAGTCGGTCAAACTTTCGAACCACTCATGAAAAAAGACCAGCGTACAAAATTGTACGCTGGTTGGCAAACCGCGGTTAGGGCCGCACGCTTATTCAAATCATAGCTGAATACAACTGATGAGATAACGTGAATCAATGATTTGATTTTCAGATTCGTGATTTCTGATAGGCATCACACCAGAAAGACTAGTTGTTCCCTAACCCCAATCTTCTACGGCTTTAGTAATTGCCACTGTCCTTCTGAAATGACAGTGGTTTGATGATCAACGACTTGAATGGCCGTTTGCTCATCGATGAGATAGCCCGGAATACCGATAGACTTAACCCACTTTTGAGCGTTGGCCAGATTGTTTTCTGGGAACAGATGCCAGTGTGGAAAAATCCCAAAATTCACTAAGCCTAATGTTGTATCATCCGTGTTAGTCGATGCCTTCCAATTAACGAAAAATTGGCCGATCCGCGGTGCCATGACCATACTACCAGCAGAGACACCCGCCCAAAGTTTATCCGGTAAATCCGGTAATAGATCCGCTAATCCGGATCGGTGTAGCCAATAATTAAGATAGACCGCATCCCCGCCATCAACGAGAAGAACGTCGGTATCGGCAATCCATTGATGCCAACGATCCGTGGCGATTGTTGGCAGTGCAGTCAACTCCAGCACCCCAACAGACTGCCAACCTAAATCAACCATGGGCGCACTCGAATGACCACTGATGAATCTCCACACACCATCGGGTTTAACCTCTGGATGACCATATGCTGCAGTCGGGATACACAAGGCATTGGCTTGCGAAATTGGTTTGCCAAGCAGGTCGATCAATGCCTGTTTGATTGTGGCATTACTGATGCCACCAGATGTGAGTAGTTGTTTCATAATGACCCCCATAGTCGAATCACAATTTTTTAGTTGCCTAATTTTACCTATTTCATTAAGAAAAAACAAACTTATCTGATCAAAACAAGGAGAACCCATGGAAAAAACAAATTGGCGTCAAGATGAAAAAGAAATCTACCCACTTAAAAAAACACCGTCGATCACGACACTACCTAAACAAAACTTTATCACGATCACGGGTCAGGGTGACCCCAACGGTCCAGAGTTTGCCTCTAAGATTTCTGCGCTCTACCCAATTGCCTACGCGATTCGTATGGCGCCGAAAAAAGGCATCGAATTTCCTGGTGCTTTCGAGTACACAGTTTATCCACTGGAAGGCTTCTGGACATTAGCCGAGGGTCATCGTGAAGGTCCGCTCGACAAAGATTATTTGCAATATAAAATCATGATCAAACAACCTAGCTTCGTTGATCGATCAGTTTTCGATCGTGCAATCGAATTGGCTCACGATAAAGTCGCACCGGAATTATTGTCCCAAGTTAAATTCGAACGCTTCGATGAAGGCCTCGTCGGAATGATCATGCATGTCGGCTCATTCGACGATGAACCTGCTAGCTTCGCCCAACTCGCAGATTTTCTGGCAACTAGTGGTTACCAACGCACTTCAAAGGAACATAAGGAAATTTATATTTCTGATTTCCGCCGTGTACCCGAAGAAAAACGTAAAACGATTCTTCGCGTCAGCATTGAAAAAATAAAATGATCCACAAAAAAGGACAAATTCAAATTGAATTTGTCCTTTTCTGTTACTTTTCTAAAACATCTGCTGCGGCTAATAAGCTACCCGTGATCCCAGCATCGTCGCCGAGTCGAACTGGCACAATGTAGTGATCTAAATCCGCGACCCGCACATAATCGTTCATTAATTCGAGGAATTTAGTGCGGATCATGGGGAATAATTGTTGCTGTTTCATAACGCCACCACCGAAAATAATCATGTCCGGCGAAAACGTCAGCGTATAAGTCATGCAGGCTTGTGCTAAGTAATAAGCCTCTGTTTGCCAGCAAGCATCCGTCGGCGCGAGTTCATAGCCTTTCTTGCCGGTCCGTTTTTCAATTGCGGGTCCTGCAGCAATGCCTTCTAGACAATCACCGTGATAAGGACAGACGCCAGCAAAATTGTCGCCATCTTCTCGATGCAACAAAATATGCCCGCCTTCTGGATGGCTCCGTCCGCGATACAACTGACCATGGGAAATGTAACCAACGCCGATCCCAGTTCCAACGGTCACGTAGAGAATATTATTTTTACCGACGCCCGCGCCTAATTTATGTTCACCATAAGCAGCAACGTTAACATCGGTCGTCCATTCAAACGGAATTTGGTAACGATTTTTCATCGCACCGAGAAAATTATAATTTTTCCATGCTAATTTCGGCGTATCCGTGATGTAACCGTAAGTCGCCGATTGCGGATCGATATCGATCGGGCCAAATGAGCCGATCCCAATTGCTTCCACCTGATATTGATCGAAAAATTCAAAGACTTGTTTCATCGTCTCTTCCGGCGTCGTCGTCGGAAATTTAACCCGTTGTGTGACCTGACCCTTCTCATCGCCGACCGCACAAACAAATTTTGTGCCGCCTGCTTCAATACCGCCTAATAAATGTGCCATGATTTGCTTCCCTTCAACTAATTTCCTAGATTTAGATCAACGTCTCCGCTTTGAATCGATAATTTCTGATCTCGGCCGGCTGCAATGGATCATTGCTCGAAGTTGCCACTTGGTGACTTAAGAAATCGACCAACTCGCCGGTTTTACCAGCTGCTTGAACAGTTAGCTCGTGACTGGTCTGATCTAAATTATAACCGCGAACAACTAATTCGCCAACCTGATCGCGTTCAACCCCAGTCACTGCAAAAGCATGAGCAGGATCCTTGACTGTTAGCCACGTTCCCGCACTATTCCGCGCACCGTCATGCCGTGCAACCGTCTGTGACAAGAATGGCATCGCAAACGCACGCGCTTCTTGATAACTCTTCAAACGATCAGCAGCGGTTTCATCATGCAACCTCAATGCGAAGCTAGCGTGTTGACGACCTTGGCACTGCGCTTCCGGCGTGGCAAAGTAACCCCAGTCACCCAGCTCACCGACAGAACGTAATAAGGTAAGTGCGATCGTCTTATTTTCTGGTAAAATTTCGTATTCATTTAGACCGTCATTGGCAACCGTTATCCCACCGAAATCATCATGCAAGTTGACAAAAGACTGTTGACGCTGAGGGTTGGTTTCATTTTGCCACTGTGGTTCTGGCAAATTGGGGCGCTGAACGACTTCGAAAACCGATTCGGCTTGATTGGTCGTCGTCGCAAATTTCGTTGGGAACAAAACCCGCAGTCGATGATCTTTGGCCTGGTTATCATAAGACACATTGAATTTAAGCAAGGGTTGATCCGCTTCTAAGGTGATCAGCGTATGCAATTGCAGGTCGATCATTTCGGAGCCGCGGGTCGCCTGCCGATGGGTAATATCGATCACAGCCTGCGTTTCATAGGCCAATTGCGCATCAGCAGTTTTAGGGATCCTCAATGTGGAAATCACTTCTAGTGTGCCCCGATTTGCAGAATCTTCTTTCACCCGAATGACCGGCGCTTGATCCGTTGAATAGATTCGCAGTTTGTCGGCAGTCTCTTTATAAATATATTCATTCCCCATGTCACCGGAATCTTCGAAAATTGCCTGTCGTTCATACACATGGTTAGTCCGATGGTCGAGGATCGTTAACGAACCATCTTGCTGCGACACATCCACTTTAATAAACTTGTTTTCGAGAATATGTCCTTCCGTGATCAGCGAAGTGGTCAGTTGGTCACTGTACAAGCGGGGTTGTTCACTCGGCTGCAAGGCAAAAGTTTGCCAAGAAAAGGCCGCGAAGTCTTTAACGTCGACTTCAACTTGTGCATATAACGCGATATACGGAACTCTGAACCGATCCGTTGGCAAGTCGGCTCCGAAACGCGTCGTATAGTTAACAACGCGCCCTTCAACTGATTGTCCGTTTGCATCGATGATCCGATAATAGCGGTTCTCTTGTGCAGCCAACGCCATTTTTGCGTATTGCGCGTCTGGCCGACCATCTTTAAACAAAGCCCGCTCTAATTCGACCTCGACTGTGATCACGCCACTTTTAGCTACGCCACTCGGATTAACCACGATGAATGGTTGCGTATCTTCTGGAAAAACGGCCGTTTTGATCTGGCTGGCCAATGCGGACATCGCTTCGTCACGGATCGATTCCGCAACCGCCGACACCTTTTCGAACCGGCTCATCATTTCGCGGTGCACCGGATCGATCGAACAGCCGGTGATGCTGTCATGAATATCATTTTGTAGTAATAATTTCCAGGCGTAAGTCAACTGATCGCGTGGATAATCTGCTTTTGGCAACGCGACCGCCGCTAATTGTGTCGCTTCGTCGATCAATTGTCGTTGAACCTCGGCATTTTTTTGCTTCAAGTAAATTCGCGACGAGGCGGTGTTGGTCAACGTGTACCACCCATCCGTTTCTTGAGAAGTCAGCTCACCGTTGATCTCGCTCAAATCCTCAGGAAGATCTGCCTTGACCGCCGCTAAATAATCGTCGAAGTTGGAATGAATGAATTCATAATCCGGGAATAATTCGCGTGCGACTGCTAAAGCCTGACTAATATCTTTTTGTACCGGTTGGTGGTCGACGCCATTCATCATCAACAAATTATCTGTCGACGCATATTTTTCAACATCGGCTAGCTTCTCGGTCCAATATTTCTTGGCCGCCTCACGATCAACCGGAATTTCATTTCCGTTGCTGTACCAATTCGCGAATAAAATACCCAGCACTTGGCTATTGTCGGGCCCGCGCCAATTCATTTCAGAATAAGCAGATTCAAAGGCACCCTCCGCAATTTGGTTGTTCAATCCAGTCGGCTTGACGCCACGCCCGAAGGCAACGGCATCCAATCCGGCTAAACGCAACATTTGCGGCGTCTGCCCCATATTGCCAAAGGTATCTGGAAAATAGCCGATTCCCATCATCTGTCCGTATTTTTCTGCAGTGGCGCGCCCAATTTGAAAATCTTTAACGTGTGCTTCTGGACTGATCAAGAAATCATCCTGTAAGACATAGAAGGGGCCCACGCGCATTTTCCCATTGGCAATGGCAGTGCGAATTCGTGCTTCATTTTCTGGCCGGATCGCCAAATAATCGTCGATAATAATGGCTTGCCCATCCAATTGAAAACTATTGAATTCTGGATCCTTGTCGATCAAATCCAAGACATCATCCAATAACTTAACCAAACGCAAACGGTGTTTCTCAAATGGCAGATACCATTCGCGATCCCAATGACTGTGCGATATCACATAGACTTTTTTCAACTTTATTCTCCTTGATTTAAACTTTTCGTTTATTGCTTGACCTGCAGGCCTAAATAATCCAGCAAGAGTTCGCAATACATCATGTTGGCCCACGAGAACCATTCGCGCGTGAAGTTCGCTGGATTTTCGACGTCGAAACCTTCGTGCATCATGTTTGTGCCCGCAGTGTTATGCGCCAACAGTTGCAGCAACCGCAATTTTTCGGCACGGTCTGGCTGCGTGAGCCCTTGAATCGACAGTGCGATCGGCCAAATATAATTTTCTGGCGTATGGGGACTACCCAAGCCGGCGCCAAAAGTACCCGCATAATAATAAGGATTCTCTGGACTCAACAAAGTTTTCCGCGTCGCCAAATAAGTGGGATCATCCATTGCCAAGTAGCCTAAATAAGGTGCACTGAGCAGATTAGGAATATTGCCGTCATCCATTAACACGGTGTTTCCTAGTCCATCGACTTCATAAGCAAAGATTTTTTCACCGGCGGCGTTGGTGGTCGTACCGAATTTTTCGATACCCGTTTGAATTTCGCTAGCCAATTTTTCAGCTTGTGCAGCCAACTCCGGTTCCGATAAAATCGTGGTGAAAATTTCGTGCAGGTTCTGCAAAATCACCACGGCAAACATGTTGGCCGGCACCAAATAGCCATAAACGCAGGCATCATCGCTGGGACGAAACGCCGACCAACTCATGCCAGTATAGCCAACCGGCTCGCCGCGGCCATCATGCGTCAACGAATCTTCGGGGCGATCATCCACGCGTTCGAATCGATAAGCTGAATTTTCATGATGTTGTTCGATGGTAATGACTTCTAACAACTTTTTAATTGCGGCAACGAAAGTTTGATCGAACTGCGCCGTCAATCCGGTATTTTTATAAAGTAAATAAGCCAACTGCACTGGATAACAAAGGGAATCCAATTCATACTTGCGCTCCCAGATCCACGGCCCCATTTCGGTCTTGTCGGTTTGGTGCCCATGGTTATTGTCCGTTAAGTTGAATGCATTCGCATAAGGATCCACGTTCATATTGAAAAACTGGCGCTTGACCACCTTGAGGATCAAGTCGGCAATTTGCGGATCGGATTGCGCCATAATCAAATATGGGCGCAGCTGTGCGGTCGAATCGCGTTGCCACATTGCCGGAATATCGCCAGTCAAGACGAAAATATTCTGCAGATCATCTTTTTCGAGCGTCGTTTCCAACGTGTTTGTAAAAGTTGTATCGAAAATTTTGGCTAGGTTTTCTAATTTGGGACCACAAAGTTCATTGACGTGATCGACAAATAGTCGCACCGCCGGAGTTACAAAAGAAGTTGTCATTAATTTCACCACTTGATATATTATTTTATAGAACAAGTATATCATGAAACAACTTTTTTTCCAGTGTTATTTCAAAAAATGTAAGAGATTTCAATCGATATTAATCAGTTAATAAACAGCAATAGGTTAACTTAATGATCAATCGATGTAAAATGTCGATTAATTGCATCTCGATGTTTCTTTCTCGATTAATATGGTATATGATTATCAATATCAAGTTTAGAAAGCGAGGACATCAATTGGCAGCGAGTACGAATAAATATTTACAGATTTTTGCCGACCTTCGCGACCAGATCTGGGCAGGTAAATATGTCGCGGGTCAACAACTCCCATCTGAAAACGAACTGGCTAAAACTTATCGCGTCAGCCGGATCACTTCCAAACGTGCGCTCCAAGAATTGGCGGATACCGGCTTAGTCGAGCGTCGCCAAGGTAGCGGAACATTCATGCGTCCCGGATTTCAGATCCATCATCATACCAAACAAATCCTATTAGTGATTCCCTTTGCCATGGAAGCCGGCTTAGGTGACTACATTGCTGGCATTAAGTCGGTGCTGACTACCAACGATCAGGACTTGATCGTGATCGAGAATAATCATTTCACGCTCGAGGCGCCAGAGAAACTACGTACGCAATATGATGGCGTTATTTTCTATCCACAAGATTTAGCCACCGAATTAACCACGATCAATCAATTATTACTGGCCCATTTTCCGACCGTGTTGATCGATCAAACGGCGACAGGTTTACCGGTGCCTTCTGTCGTCGCCGATAATACGCAAGGTGGCCGTTTAGCGACCACGACTTTAATCGACAGCGGCCATCAACGGATCGCCTTTCTTTCCCAAACCGGTTTGACCCTCACGCTGAACTCTTCAGTGGCCCAACGTTACTTCGGTTATTTGCAGGCCTTGAGCGAACACGATTTGTCTGGTGCGACCGATCCGCAGCTAGCTTATTCACTGACCAAGGATCATTTTAAAAATTTACTCGATTATGTCACTACCCAGAAAATCAGTGCTATCGTCTGCGAGAATGATATTCTGGCGATTCAATTGCTGGATCACCTCCAAAAAATCAACGTTGCGGTACCCGAGCAACTTTCACTGATCGGTTTCGATAATATTTCTAAAACGGCGATCAGCCAACCGCAACTGACGACTATTGCCCAAGATTTCCACGAAATCGGTCGCCAGGCAGCTCTTTTGTTAGAACAACGAATTGAAAATCCCTACGAACCAAAAATAGCCCAAATTACCGTGCCCGTCGAATTAATGTCGCGTTTATCCATTCAAACTATGAATACTGAAGGAGCTAAATAAATCATGAAAATTACAACGATCGATACCCGCCAAGGAACCGAAAACAATTATCGCTTCTCTAACGGCAATACTTTACCGCTGACCGGCGCACCTTTCGCCATGAATTATTTCACCATTCAAACCAACGGCGATCAGGGTAGCTGGTTCTTCGATCCGCACGCGCGTCGTCTGGAGGGTTTCCGCCTGACCCACCAACCTAGTCCTTGGATCGGTGACTTTCAACATTTGCAGATCCTGCCGCTAAATTTGGCACCCACAGAACCCGTTAACGAATTAGCCGGCTCCTACGATCCCCAACGCGCGATTTTTTCACCAAATAAATTAGCACTTCATGATGTTCGCTATGATATCGACAGCGAATTGATCCCTGCCACTTACGGCGCCACCTTGCACAGTGAATATCACCATTCAGAAAATCCCGGATTGCAATTTGAGTTGCCTGGCAAATTCGACCTCGAAATTTCCGAGCACGATATTTCGGGTTGGATTTCAAATTTCGGCGAATCAGAAGATCCTAATTTCAAGCTGTACGTTGCCATCCATTTCGACCAGGCTTTAATCGCGGATCAAACGCGCTTATTCTCCGAAGACTGCCAGCCGCTTGTGGTAAATGATCCGCAGCATCTAGTCGGTCATGATCAGCGTTTATGCGTTTTTTTCACCGAGACAACTAGCGTGCTACAAATTGCGACCTCGTTTATTTCCATCGAGCAAGCACAACTGAACTTGCACCGCCAACTGGAAAAAAGCATCGCTCAACAAGCCGCAGAAGTCACCGCACAATGGCAACAATATTTCGACCGGATTGAAATCAACGACCGGCTTCATTCCGACCGCGTTAAAACTTTTTACACGACTTTATACCGCTTATTCCTGTTCCCACAGAAATTTTACGAGTTAGACGAACAGCTACAACCGATCCACTACGATACGAAAGTCCAGACCGTTAAAAAGGGCGTTCTCTACACCAACAACGGCTTCTGGGACACTTACAAGACTGTCTACCCCTTCTACTCGATCATCGCACCTGAGCTCTTGCAGGACATGTTAAAGGGATTTTTGACCAGCTATCAAGAAACTGGCTATTTGCCTAAGTGGTTGTCACCCGATGAACGCGGAATGATGCCCGGCACCTTGATTGACGCCGTGATTGCAGACGCCGCCGCTAAAAATTTGATTGCCGATTCCGAATTGCCCGATTTTTTGGAGGCGATGATCAAAGGTGCCACCGTTCAGAGCGCCGATCCCAAATATGGTCGACGCGGTACAACCGATTATTTAAAATATCATTTTGTGCCTAGCTCTTACGATGAGAGCGTCAATCACACATTGGATTATGCCTACAGCGACTACTGCATCTCCGTGATCGCCGAAAAAATGAACCAGCCCGAATTAGCGTCAAAATATCGCCAAAGCGCCCTGAACTACCAACATTTATTCGACCCAGAATCTGGTTTCATCCGCCCGAAAGATCAGCAAGGCCAGTTCGAAAATGATTTCACGCCGATCGAATGGGGCCACGGCTACACAGAAGGTAGCGTCTGGCAGAATGGCTTCGCAGTCTATCAAGACGTTGCCGGTTTGATCAAGTTATATGGTGGCTCAGAAAAATTTTATCAAAAACTCGTCGAGCTGGTTAACAGCCGGCCAGATTTCAAGGTCGGCCGCTACGGCTTCGAGATCCACGAAATGTCGGAAATGGCTGCGCTCAACTTCGGACAATTAGCGCTGTCTAATCAGCCAAGCTTCCACATCCCTTATCTGTTTACCTATGCCCAGCATCCAGAAATGACCCAACTTTTAGTCAAACAATTATTGCTACACGCGTTCAATTCAGGCTTCACCGGTTTCCCCGGCGACGAAGATAACGGATCGATGGCAGGTTGGTATGTGCTATCTGCGCTCGGATTTTATCCGGTCACCCCTGGCAGTGGCGAATATGTTTTCGGAATACCGATTTTTGACGAAGTGATCTTGCATCTCCCTGATCAGAAAGATTTCACCTTGACGACCGAACGAAATGTCGATCAGAACCAATTCGTCCAGAATCGACAATTAAACAGCCAGAATTACCATCAAAGTTTCCTGACCCATCAACAATTAATGGCCGGTGGCAAACTGCAAGTTACGCTAGGCTTGGCCCCAGATCCAGTTGCGTTGACCAAGCAAGAATTACCCTACTCGATCAGTCCAAAATAACGACCACTAAAAATAGCCGACGAAAATTCGTCGACTATTTTTGTACGTGCAGCCTTTCTGTTGTTATATTTTTATCTAGTAACCCCAGCACCATCACGATATTCCAATGGTGTCATTCCCGTTTGTTGTTTAAAGAGTTTATAGAAATAGCCGAGTGTTTAAATAATTATGTGTAAATGAATTATTGGGAATTGAAAAAGGGAAGCCTCTCCCTTAT
>NZ_RHOW01000018.1 GCF_003946215.1 Lapidilactobacillus mulanensis | reverse complement strand
TGTCCTATTTATTTTGGCAAATAAAAACTGGTATTAGTTTTCACCAACACCAGAAAGTGTAGACCCGAATATATCTTCAAGTCGGTGGATTTTTTTGGTGAAAATTATTGAAATCAGGTGTTGTTGATCAAATGATAAATCAGCCGCCACAATTATTCCGCGGAGTTATTTTGAGCGAATAACTGCCAATGTTGTGCTAGATACTGTGTAGTTAAAGTGTCAGGGTGTTTGACTAACTGGCTAGGCTGTCCGGTGGCAATAATCTGGCCACCAGCTTCACCACCACGTGGGCCCATATCGATCAGGTAATCGCTGTTGGCAATTAAATCGAGATCGTGGGTGATCGTAATTACCGTCGCACCACGTTTGAGTAGCTGATCGAAAATTTGCAATAACGTTTGTACATCGAGTGGATGTAATCCGACGGTTGGTTCATCGAAGACGAATAAGGTTGCTAATTGTTTTTGGCGCAAATGTGCGGTTAGCTTTAAACGTTGCGCCTCACCACCAGATAAACTTGGCGTGGCTTCGCCTAGATGGAGATAGCCCAAGCCCATCGATTGTAGCGTTGTGAGTGTGTGTAAAATACGGGGCTGATTCTTGAAAACAGGGAGTGCGTCCGTCACCGAAAGTGCGAGCACATCTGCAATCGAACGGTCTGCCCATTTAACAGATAACATTTCTTTTTTAAAACGATGGCCGTGACAAGTTGGACACGTTTCAGTCATGTCTGGCAAGTATTGAATGTCTAAGGAAATTTCGCCGGTACCACCGCAAGTCGGGCAGGCGCCTTCTTTATTATTGTATGAGAAATATTTGGTGGTCCATTTCTTGGCTTTAGCAGCCGGTTGCTCGGCAAAAAGTCGACGCAACTCATCCATAATATTCGTGTAAGTGGCCACCGTGGAGCGAGCGTTTTTGCCGACTGGTGAGGCATCGACACTGACTACATGCTGGATTTGACTAGCATTGAGTTTACTGACGTGACGTGGCAAGGGTTCTTTTGCTAATTGGGCGTTCAAAGCGGGGATGAGGCTGTCTAAAACCAGTGTCGTTTTACCGGCTCCTGAAAAGCCAGTTACACTCGTCAATCGATTTAGCGGAAACTGTGCCTTGATATCGTGTAAGTTGAACCGATGCGTGATTTCAATCTCGATCTGTCCAGAGCTGAAGAGTTCCTGTTCAGAAGCGGGTTGGCGAACTAATAATTGCGCAGCACCGGTTAAAAATGGGCCGATCAACGAAGCGGTATTTTCACGGATGGCTTGCGGTGTCCCAGTCGCAATCACTTGACCACCTGCCGCGCCAGAATTGGGGCCAATTTCGACTACCAAATCTGCAGCGGCAATCAACGAGGTTTCGTGATCAACAACCACTAGCGAATTTCCTTGCTTGATCAATTCGCGGAATATTTTGATCAAGCCATTAATATTATCGGGGTGCAATCCGACAGAAGGTTCGTCTAGAACATAGAGTACCCCCGTCGTCTGCGTTCGTAGCGTGCGGCCTAATTGGATCCGTTGCAGTTCACCGGTAGATAAACTGGCGCCCGTTCGATCGAGCGTTAAATAATCCAAGCCTAAGTCCAAAAGTGGCTGGAGTTGATTGAGCAATTCCTGAGTGAGGTTCTTAGCCAGTGCCTGCATATTTGTCGGCAACCAATTTTTTATCGTGGTCATGAATGCGGGCAAGTTGCCCAAGGTCATTTGCGCAACTTCAGCAATGTTTTTACCAGTAACTAATTGTGTTAAGCGTGTTGGATCCAAGCGAGTGCCGTGACATGTTGGGCAAGTTTGGAACTGATAAAAACGATTGAGACGTTTCAAAGCAATGTCACTTTTAGTCGTGCTCATACTATCTTCGACGGCAGCGTAGGCATTTTCGTAAAGGGCGTGGTCCATGTGAAAGACCCGACCGTTCTTTGAAGGGATATCGATGGGATACTGTTTCTTCTCACCGTGCAAAACGAAATCTTGCTCTTCTGGCGTTAAGTCTTGATAAGGCACGTCGATGCGAATGCCGGCAGCTTGCGCGACGATCGGCATAAAATTACGACCAGGAACTCGCCAGGCTGCAACGGCACCGTCCGTCAGACTTTTTTCGGGCGCGTCGATCAGTTTTGTCGTGTCTAACTGACGGGTTGTGCCTAATCCGCCACAGGTTGGGCAGGCACCGTCGGAATTAAACGCGAAATCTTCCGCACCGAAAGCATAGAATTGCACACCACAAGTAGGACAGGTGATTCGACTCATTTCATCGCCGACTTTATCCATAGCCTCTGCGATCTCAATCGTCGGTGGTACTTGATGCCCATTTGGACAGACGGGTGAACCTAGTCGTGAAAAAATCAGCCGGAGAATATTAAAAATTTCGGTCATCGTACCGACAGTTGAACGCACGCCTGGAACAACTGGGCGCTGGCGCAACGCTAATGCGGAAGGAATATGTTTGACTGACTTCACTTCCGCGCGACCGACTTGGCTGATTCGCCGTCGCGTGTAAGTTGCCAAAGAATCGAGATAACGACGCGCACCTTCAGAATATAAAATACCCATGGCCAAAGACGATTTACCAGAACCGGAAACGCCGGCAATCGCCACAAATTTATTCAGTGGAATATTCACATCGATATTTTTAAGATTATTGACTGCACCGCCACGCACTTCAATTTGTGTGGGGAGATTTGTTCGATCCATTTTTAAAAACCTTCTTTGGAAATTTTCTTTTAGTACTGATGAGTTTACTTTAGCACGGATGCGCGACTTTTTGTATTAATGCCTTTTTTGGGGACAGGTTTGCATTTTATCGAGTGGCTTTGTAAACTAGACGGATAGCTAAAGTAGTCGGTGTTTTTAAACTCAGTTGAGGAGATCATCATGGAAATTACGATCAAGAAAATAGTTGTCGCTGACGTTGAATTATTACAGCAACTCAGCATCGAAACTTTTACAGATACATTTGCGGCTGATAACACGCCCGAAAATTTACAAAATTACTTAAACGAAGCCTATACCACCGAAAAATTAACCGCAGAACTAGAAAATCCCGAGTCAACATTTTACTTTGTTTATGCGGATCAAGAATTAGCAGGTTACTTAAAGTTAAATGTTGGTGCTGCGCAGACCGAGGTTGAGGGAACCAACGCCATGGAAGTTGAGCGCATTTATTTACGGCAGTCAGTTCAACATCAAGGTCTGGGCAAGAAGCTGATTCAATTAGCCGAAAAAGTGGCACATGAAACGGGCAAATCAGAATTGTGGCTAGGCGTCTGGGAACACAATGAAAATGCTAAGGCCTTCTACGAAAAAATGGGTTTTAAACACATCGGCGCACACCATTTTATGATGGGGACAGATCCACAAACGGATTTAATTTTGTTGAAGAAACTGGATTGATATTTTGATTGCAACAATCAGGAAGTGGGACAATTATGAAAATCGGATTTTTCTCGTCATCAACCCCAATTACCGCTTTATCACCACAACGATTTGCACGCGCCCAGGATTTTTTGCGTAGTAAGCAGATCGAGTTGGTAGCCGGCAGTTTAACCGGCAAACAAGACCATTATCGCAGCGGTTCGATTCAGAAACGCGCGGCTGAAATTAATCAGTTGATCCATGATCCCGAAGTGTCGGTGATTATGTCGACGATTGGTGGCACGAATACCAATGCGGTGCTGCCGTATATCGATTACGAATATTTGCGTAGCCATCCGAAAACGTTCGTTGGTTATTCTGATACCACGGCGTTGTTGCTGGCAATTTATACGCAGGCGCCGAATTGCCGAGTCCTTTATGGTCCCGCATTGGTAGCAGCCTTTGGTGAATTTCCACCGTTTGTTGAGCAAACCTGGAACTATTTTCAGACGATGATTGATGCGTCGATCGATACTAAAATTGCACTTACGGCTCCGAAATTTTGGACGGATGAGCGCGCTAATTGGGAAAGTTTCGAGCATTTCAAAACGACCCACGAAAATCACTGGGGTTATACCACACAACCGATTTTATCTGGAAAGGTGGTTGGCGGGAACCTAGATACGATGTACGGTTTTATGGGCGCCAAATATTTTCCAAAGTTTTCTTCGGATGATTTGCTCTTTATTGAAGATGCGGAGAAGGATGCCGCGACGGTCGAGAAAAACTTTGCCATGTTGAAAAACGCCGGTGTTTTCGATCAGGTGAAAGGAATCATTCTGGGCAAGCACGCGTTGTTTGATGATCGCGGTACTGGGCGACGGCCGATCGATATTTTGTTGGAAGTTTTGAATGGCGCGGATGTGCCGATTATTTATGATTATGATAGCTGCCACACGACGCCAATGATGACGACACCGATTGGCGCACGGGCGACGTTTGATGCGAAAAAGATGACGGTTGAGTTTGAGCTGTAACTGGGGTGATGGCTGCAGGATTTTGGAAGTGCGGAATATTTTACCTGCATTTGAATGGTCTAAAATTATGGTTGTGTGTAACTGCAGTTTGAATTTGCTGCAGAGAATGAACAGCACACTCGTGGGGACGGCTCCAGGATTTCCAAAGTACGGAAATTCTTCCGCCTAAATTTGGAGCTCTTGCCAAACCGGCAAGATCTCCGAATTTCCCATGCTCTAAGCGACGATGGATCGTGTCGCTAAGACCATTATCACAGTGTGCTGTTCATTCTCTTCCGCAAATTCTGTGTGTCTATTCTAGTAAACAGATTTAAATTTTGAACTGGACTTTCTCCCGCATGAATCTTTTCTGAGCAACATAAATATTTAGTGGCAAAATATCAAACGTGATCATATTTCTCACAAAAAACGCAATCGACGTTAAATTCAAATCATGCGACACAAACCCAGTTATTTCCAGTTCACCACTAAACCAATTCAAGTTTAGGTCGCGGCTGCGTGGGGCAAGTGACGACACTGTGAAACTGGTTTTGCGACAGGGCCATCGTCGCTTACAGCAGGGGCGCATTTCGAGATTTTTCTCAGGAGCCGGGTTTGCGACGGATAAAAAGCTCGAAATCGAGGTGGAAGACTTTCCCCAGAGTGTGACGCAACATGGTTTGAAATCAACAGCTAAGACGTCAAGATACAAGAATTGGGCTTCATTCTTCGTGGCTTGATCTCTTAGATGCTGATTTCAATGTTGCAGAACACGTTTCGGGGAAAGCCTGGAACCGTCCCCACAGTAGTCAGTCACTTGCCCCACGCAGCCGCGACCGAAGGTAGAGCAGCCAGATTTTACTTTCTTACCACGCTCATACCGTTGACGAATGAGCTGTTTCTTGTTATATTGAAATCAATAAATGACCAGGAAATTATTGCGAGGTTCTTGATGAGTGTGCTTGGGTTCTAATTAGCCAGCTAAATAACTGAATGAATAGCAACAGATAGTGGTGGTGCTTTTAGCACGTTTATTTGCGTCACACTATCCACACCTGCTATTTATTCGGACACTCATGAGTGATGCCTGTCGCAATTTAGATTGTTGAAGACTATGCGTTTTAAACGTATGGAGACGGTAGGATGACTGCCGCCTTTTTTGTTGCCTAAATTTAATTCAACAACGGAAAAAATCTGGTCGTTTTTATCAGGTATCCTCTTTCACAACGAAGGAGAACGAAATGAATCAAGCAACTTTTGAAAAATTACAATTCGATCGTGTCAAAGCCGAAGTTCAGGCGCAGGCGTTGGGAAATTACAGCAAGGCAAGAATTGCCACGTTGCAGCCACAGTCGGATTTAAAAACGGTCCAAGCGTGGCAACAAGAAACACAAGAAGCACGCTGGATTTTGGATAATGGACAGCACGTTCCGTTTATGGGATTAACTCGGATCGATGAGCTATCCGCCCAGGTCAAGAAAGGGCTCGTGCTCACACCCGCCGAGCTAGTGACCTATGCCGATTTTATTCGCAGTAGTCGCATGATCGCTACATTTTTTGAAAAAAATCAGACGCAGACACCATTATTATGGCAGTATAGCCAAAACTTGCCGGATCTGCAGGAAATCGAAAATGCCATTTACAACAAAATTAAAAACTCACAACTGATCGATGCCGCTTCGCGCGAGCTCCGCAAGATTCGCAAGCGTCAGCACGAGTTAGAAAAAAATATTCAAGATAAATTAACGAAATTCATGCATCAATCTGGCCACCGTGAAATGATCCAAGAACCGATTGTTGTTCAAAAGGACGGTCATTACACGATCCCAATTAAGGCGAATTATAAAAATAAACTCGTCGGACAGGTGATCGATCAGTCGAATCATGGGGGGACGGTTTTTATGGAGCCTGGTGCCGTGGCAAAATTAAACGAGCAGTTGATCTTGACACAGGCCGAAGCAACCGCCGAAGAATATCAAATTTTGGCAGAATTAACCGGTGAAATTGCCGCTGAACAAGCGCAAATCGATTATATGATCGAGTCGATCACGGCGCTGGATATTATTTTTGCGCGGGCTAAGTACAGCCGTGAATTGAATGGAATCACGCCAGAAATCAATCAGTCCGAAATAATTCGGATCAAACAAGGTCGGCATCCATTTTTACCAGCAGATGCGGTCCCACTCGACTTCGCGCTAGGAGCCGATTACCGCGGCTTGGTCATCACCGGACCCAATGCGGGCGGCAAAACTGTCGTGCTGAAAACGGTGGGCTTATTGACGCTGATGACTATGTTTGGCTTGCAAATTCCCGCAGCCGAGGGGACAAACATGGCGATTTTCGACCGACTTTTCGTCGACATTGGCGATGCGCAAGATTTGGATAACGCGTTGAGTACTTTTTCGGGGCATATGCAAAACGTTGCGGAAATTCTCAACCAAACGAAACGCAATACGCTGATTTTGTTGGACGAGATCGGTAGCGGCACTGAACCAAATGAGGGTGCAGCGTTGGCAATCGCCATTATGGAGTCGATGTACGAAAAGGGCGCCTTGATCGTCACCACCACGCACTACGGCGAAATTAAACGTTTCGCAGAGTTGCATGCAGATTTTATTCCCGCAGCAATGGAATTTGATAGCGCCACGCTAACGCCGAAATATCTCCTTCATCTGGGCAAAGTTGGGGACAGCCAAGCGCTCTGGATCGCCAAGAAAATGAAAATGGACACCACGTTGATCCACCGCGCACAACATTATATTGCGAAAAAAAATTATCAAACCGAAAAGAAACAGTTTTCGAAAAATTATGTCCAGAAACAGACCGTGGAACAAAATCGCCTTGCACAAGGCGACCGCGTATTAATGACTAGCACGCAACAAACCGCATTAGTTTATCGAGACGAAGGAAAAGACGAATTGGCTGTTTATGTGGATGACGAAGTTGTGCCGATTCTGCGTAAACGATTGAAACTACTCACACCCGCAACAGAACTTTATCCCGCAGACTATGATCTGGACAGCTTATTAACGGACTATCGAACTCGCAAACTGCGGCATGATTTGGATCGTGGCTCGAAGAAAGCTCAGAAAGAATTGGATCGGGAACGGGAGGAGAGGAGAGGAAATTTGAAATAACAGCATGTATTAGCAATTGAGTTTGCCAATTCGTATAAATATTCTTAATTTACCTAAAAATAGTTATTTTTATGTTTCTTTTAAGTTACAAAATCGGTGTTATTGCTAAATATAAGGTTCTATCTGTTAAAATTACCCTTAATGACACGTTCAAACTTGTGGAGGGATAATTACAATATGATTCAAAATTTTTTATTCAGGAATAACCGCGGCTCTGTTGCGAAAGATAAGCACAGGATTACCGGATTTTCCATTGTGGGGTTAACTGTATTAGGCCTATTCTTAATGTCAACCACGCAACATAGTGTCGTGCACGCAGACACAACTAGTGGTGCTGGGGCAACGTCGGAAACAGCCCCATTTATAGCCGGTACAAGGTCTAATTTGGATTCGAAAATGATCTTACCTGCCAATATTGTTGCACAACAAGCCTGTGATGTTTTTACGATCGGGGATGCAGGACGTCCTCGTGTTGATATGATCGATGTTTCATCTTATCAATCTGGATTGACACAAGCAAATTATAACAAGATGAAAGCCTTTGGGGTTAAAACCGTTGTAGTTAAGCTCACAGAAAGCACAACGTACACCAATCCATATGCCAAGGCTCAGATCAAGATGGCACAAAATGCTGGTCTCGAAATTCGTGTTTATCACTACGCACAGTTTACGACAGCGGCCGAGGCAAAGAACGAAGCTGCATATTTTGCTAAAGTTGCGAAAAGCTTTGGTTTAAGTAGCAAAGTTATGTTTTACGCAGATATGGAAGAAGGTAAAACAGCAACTAGCAATGTTGTTAATAACCTGAAAACATTTTATAGCACGCTTGCCGCGAACGGATATAGCAATTACGCCGTTTACACCGGACACGGGTACAAATACTGTGATGCCATTGTAAACATCCTCGGTCAAAAGAAAGCGTGGATCGCTCAGTATCCATATCAACCAAGTTCAAGCAACCTTTGGAATTTTTCATATGCTGCATGGCAATTTAGTAGCACTGCAATGTTGCCAGGATACGGCAGTACAATCGATGTTTCGATTGACTACACTAGCGTAAATGCCGTAAATACCGGAAGTGTCGATAATGTTTCTTTATCTGGTACGAATTTGCAAGTGCGTGGGTGGCATGTAAGCGATGAATCCGAAGGGAAAAATTACAGCTTTATCATTTTGTATGATAAAACAAATGGGAAAGAATTAGGTCGATATAAAATCACTCGCGGTGTAAGAAATGACGTTCATAAAATCTACGCCAATGTTTATAATTCAACTAACAGCGGTTTCTTGATCAATATTCCATTTTCAAGCAAGCTAGTTGGTAAAGACATCCAGGTCATTTCACGTTATGCGCAATCTGCAAGTGGTGAAGGCAGTTATGTAGATTATCGTTCCCCGAAAACTTATAAATTTAACAGTGATCACGGCTCATCTGACTCGGTGAAAATTTCAGGCACACAATTACAAATTAAAGGTTGGCATGCCAGCGACAATTCTGCAAGCAAACCTAATAGTTTCGTTATTCTGTATGATAAAACAAATCGTAAAGAACTTGGCCGTTATAAGATCTCAAGAAATGTCAGAAATGATGTCAGCAAAGCCTATCCCAATATTTATAATTCAGCCAATAGTGGTTATACACTTAACATCCCGTATAGTAGCGCGCTAGCAGGAAAAAATTTGCAGGTTATATCGCGTTATTCTGATGCTGCAAGTGGGGAAGGAAGTACTGCTAATTATTGGTCAAAAAGCTATCAATTTACAAATAATCGTGGATCGATAGACACTGCAAAAGTGGTTGGCAACCAATTGCAAATTAAGGGTTGGCATGCAAGTGATAATTCGATCGGCAAAACGAACAGCTTTATTATTCTTTATGATTCAACAAATCATAGAGAACTCGGACGCTATAAGATTTCTAGGTATGCCCGTAAAGTTGTTAACAAAGCTTATCCGAATGTTTATAATTCTGTAAATAGTGGATTTATGATCAATATTCCCATGACAAGCAAATTAAAGAATAAAAACATTCAAATCATTTCACGTTATTCTAATTTAACTAGTGGAGAGGGTAGTTATGTTGATTATCGATCTTCAGCACGGAAATTTTGAGTAACAATTTAGATGAAGTTGAAAACATCTCCTTTCTTGGAGATGCTTTTTGTTTTTTCAAGGGATTTATTAATCGTGTTTATATTGCTGCAAGTTAATTTATTGAAAATAATTAAAGCAACAATCAGTTTCTGAAAAGAAACTGATATAATTAAGTTATTGTTTCCGGAGGAAAATTATGATTTCTTACTTTTTAACAATTTTTGTTTTCTTCACCATGTATGTTCCATTATTTAGTGTTCTTAGAAGGAATAATCTGAGCGAGATAAACACTGTTTTTAAAATGATTTTAAATGCAGTTAGTGTTTTTACAATAGTACTTGTGGTTAGCCGGTATATTTTGCGCACCAACCTTTTAATTGCCACTAATTATTCATTGATGTATTTTGCAAGAATTCTGACATTGTTTTTGCTCACGGAAATCATCATTCTGTTATTGGATAATTTCTTTCATTTAGGTAATTTTTTTACGATTATAGAAATTAGAAAATCGACACTTAAAAAAACGATTCAGTCAATATTGCTATCGCTACTGGTTGCGGTCGCAGTTTTCCTGTATAAAGCAAGTTTTTGGGCAACCAACACTTTCGGTTTGCTTAATCCAGAACAACTTATTTATAATTTGCAACAACCCATGGAGGGTGCAGATACAAGTTTTATCGCTTCTTTTTTAAATGGGCCTTTACTTGTTGCGGTGATTTGTTTGTTACTGGTATTTCCATTTGTTTTAGCGTTGTTCAGAATACGATTTGAAATTCATAATCGCTTTAAATATATCTATACTGTAGTTACAGTCATTTGTTTGGCTTTTTCATCTGTTCTGATTTTTGCTGCTGCAAAAAATATCAATATAGCAGGATTTTATAAGTATTTTACTTCTTCTTCGACGTTTATTGAGAGAAATTATGTTGACCCACAAAAAACAAAATTAACATTTCCTACTAAAAAAAGAAATCTAATTTATATTTATGTTGAGTCTCTTGAGTCTACTAGTATTGACAAGCTTCAAGGTGGTCAGATGTCAACGAACCTACTGTCTAAATTGACTGAACTTTCCAGCGAAGGGATTCATTTTTCAGACAGCGATAAAAAGTTTGGTGGCGCAATGCAATTTTATGGTACTGGTTGGACGATTGCTGGGATGGTTGCCCAAACAGCAGGATTACCTTTGAAGGTACCAGTTCAGGGGAACTCGTATGCGAATTCATCTAAACAGGAATTTCTTCCTGGAGCAACGACCATAAATGATATTTTGAAAGAGAATGGTTATCAACAAACAATTCTGATGGGTTCGGATGCCACTTTTGGCGGTCGTAGAAGTTATTTCACGCAGCATGGAAATATTAAAATTGATGATTATTTGCAGGCCAAGAAAGATAAACGTATCGCCCCGGATTATCGTGTGTGGTGGGGTTATGAAGATTCTAAATTGTTTGCATATGCCAAGCAGGATTTGATCAAAATGGCAGCGAAAGGCAAACCTTTTAATTTCACTATGTTGACCGCAAATACTCATCACATTGGCGGTTTTCCAGAAAAGAACATGCCAAAGACGTATCCGCAGCAATATTCAAATGTTATTTCCTTTACTGATACACAGTTAGTAGAATTTGTTTCTTGGATCAAAACCCAGCCATTCTACGATAATACAACCATTATCATTAACGGTGATCACCTATCGATGGATGCGAAATATTATCAGGATATTCCCTCAAAAAAGCGTCATACATTCAATTTAATTCTTAATGCAGCAGGCGACAATTCAAACGTGAAAGAAAAAAATAGAACTTTTGGTACTTTTGACATGTTTCCCACGACGCTTGCCGCGCTCGGTGTTAAAATTGAAGGTAATCGTCTTGGCTTAGGGACCAATCTCCTGTCAGCTAAAAAAACAATCGCGGAAAAATATGGATTTAAGGTTGTCAACGAGGAATTATCGCAAAGTTCGAAGTTTTATAATGATACTTTTATGTATAGCAGTAAGTAATTTATAATGGTAGAAGCGTGGATTAATCTTGAAAAAGTTCTAAGGTTGTGATGATTACTATGAATTGTTCATCAAATATAATATTATAGATTACAGTTGTCTAATTGTTGTTTGAAATAATTAGGTATAAAACCAGTATCTGATCAGGAATTATAAGTTGATCAAGAAATATTATTAAATAAAATAGGGGTGCCTTATGAAACGTGTTATAACATACGGAACATTCGATCTTCTTCATTATGGTCATATCAACTTGCTACGTCGAGCAAAAGAGCATGGGGATTATTTGATTGTCGGTTTATCCACCGACGAATTTAACTGGGATGAAAAGCAAAAGAAATGTTATTTTTCCTATGAGAAGCGCAAACAATTATTGGAAGCAATTCGCTATGTCGATTTAGTTATCCCAGAAACTGGATGGGAACAAAAGGTAGAAGACATCAAAGAATATCATATTGACACGTTTGTTATGGGTGACGATTGGGCCGGAAAATTTGATTTCTTACGCGATAAAACAGACGCAGAGGTTATTTACTTACCAAGAACGCCAGAAATATCCACAACACAAATAAAAAAAGATTTGGGAATGGATTAACGGCTAAAAATAGCTAATATAGATGGCGAGTAAATCTATGATTCTGGGGTGTGAAAATTAGCATGATCACAAAAATAAAAAAATATAGTCGCGACGTTATTCAAAGTGTCATTTATTTTATGAGCGGTTTTTCTCACCGCAATCCGAAAAGAATTGTGTTCGGCTCATGGTTTGGGACAAAGTTAGCCGATAATTCATTATATTTTTTAGATTACTTAGTTCAAAAAAAATATGATGAAAATTATGAGTTAGTCTGGATCGGTGACGAAAAATTGAGGCAAGAAGTCTTGGAACGTTTCGATGGCAAGGTTGCATTTTGTCGAAGAAATGCAATGAGTACTTTTCGAGTTTTGTTAGGTGCAAAATATGGGTTTGTCTCAAACGGTATGTCTGACTTAGGAACGTTGGTACCTAATAAAAATATGTCGTTAGTTCAGTTGTGGCACGGCTTTCCATTTAAAAGAATTGGTGCGGACATGCCAACTGATCCCAATGAAGGCAATCAAGTTTTTGATGAGTTCTCTTATTTTTTATCTACTTCAGAAGTCATGACAAAGCGCTTATTAACAGCTTTTAAAAATTATGGCATTACTGAGAACAAACTTATTAAAAGTGGGCAACCACGAGATCGTATTTTTTACGATCATGAAAGAAGTCGTATAATCAAGAATGAATTACTGGAAAAATTACACATTCCTCGCGGTGCCTTCGTGGTTTCATATCTGCCAACATTCAGAGATAGCAATTCTGCAAGTTTTTCTTTTAGAAATCTTGGGAGTGAATTCGAAGAACAATTGCAGCATGCAAATATTTTTATTGTTGAAAAGCCACATCATTTTCGTGCTCAAGAGTATCATGTCTCAAGCTCAGCAAATATTATTGAAGCTCCTGATAGTATTGATACCCAGCACTTATTGATAATCACTGATTTGTTGGTCACGGATTATTCAAGTGTCTACGCTGATTTTCTTTACTTAAATCGTCCCATTATTCATTATTTATATGACGGCGACTATTATGTGAACAATGACCGTGGTCTCTATAATAAAAATGTAGAAGCCACGTTTGGTGGACCCGTCATTAAGGATGAGAAGACATTAATCGATTTTGTTCTCAACCACAGTGATAAAGATTTTCAGGATGTGAAACGAAACCAACTGAATTCGATTGTTAACCAGTATTCGGCGCAAAACTCCGGAGAAATTATTGCTGAAAAATTGGGCCTAGTGAGAGGTTAAATGTGAAAAAAATAAGAGTTAATTTGGTTTATAACGCCATGTATCAGTTTCTTCTAGTGGCGTTGCCCATTCTGACAATACCGTATCTATCTAGAGTGTTGGGACCAAAACCACTTGGAATAAATGGTTATGTTGGCTCAATTGTCGCATTTGCCGGAAATTTTATGTTGTTAGGATTAAATCAATTTGGTGTGCGAACGATTGCACAGGCCAAGGCGGATGAAATTAGTTCAAAATTCAGAGATCTATGGATTGTCCAAATTGCGACAGGTGCGCTTATTGTCCTGATCTATATGTTGGCAACTTCTATCTTTCTGCCTTATAAGATCTATTTTTATTTGAACATTCCTTATTTAATTGGTTATGGGCTAGATATTTCTTGGGCTTATATTGGATTAGGCAACGTCAAGAAAGTAGTTCTACGAAATAGTATTGTCAAGATTTTGAGTGTGCTGTTGATTTTTACTTTAGTACACAATCCTCATGACTTATGGAAGTATGTTACGATCAACAGCGTTGGTATGCTCCTTGCAAATTTTGTTTTTATCATCGATTTGAAAAGCATCGGGATAAAACTCAAAGAAATCAATTGGCGAGAAGTAAACAAAAGATATTTACGCCCATTAATTGTTTTAGCTGTTCCAGTAGTAGCTGCACAACTCTATACAAATATTGATAGCACCATCGTTGGTACTTTTTCTGGTGTCACTCAGTTGGCTTATTATGATCAGTCACAGAAGATTGCAAGAATCATTCTAGCAATACTTACTTCTGTGAGTACTGTCATCATGCCTAAGATGGCACAGCTTGATCAACGAGGATCGCAATCAAAGCTGTTTAGTTTATTTAAAACTTCGGCAGATTATACACTTTTATTATCGTTACTATTTAGTTTAATTCTCATGGTTAATACAGAATCATTTATTCCATTTTTCTTTGGCGAGGCATTTACAAAAATGAATTTTAATATGTTCTTCGTAAGCTTGATTATCATTTTCATTGCTTATGGGGGCGTATTCTCGACTCAACTGGCTCTTTCCAAAGGATTATATAAAGAATATACAATTCCATACGTGGTGGGTGCAGTCTTTAGTATTGTCGCAAATTTAATTGTTGTGCCACAATTTAAAGCAGATGGTGGAACTGTTGTTATCGTAACGACGGAATTTATTGTATGTGTATTACGTATTTTCCTAGTCAGGCATGCAGTTGATTTGAAATTATTATTCAAAGAACATATAAAATATGTCTTGGTTTTCTTGATACTACTATTTGCAATGAGATTTGTTCATATTGGCGCGGTTGGGAGTTTTGCAAACTTAGCAATCACTTCAATTATTACTGGTGTACTATTTATACTATTGTTGATTGTATTCCGTACCAGAATACTTTCAGACTTTAAACGGATATTTATTAAGACCGCAAAGTAAGTTTCGTTGAAGATCAGTTTTATGTGTGGGTTTTGCATATAACTGAATTTATAGTAACTATACGTGTCACGTGATGTGATAAATAAAGATAAAAGAACAATGGAGGGTTTTTCCGGGTGAAAAGCAAACAACTAACTAAATTTGAGAAGTATTTATTATATGTCTTCTTCTTTGAACTATTTGCCGGTGGGGGCGGTCGGATACTAGCAGTGGGTCCGATATCTATCCGGCAATTATTGTTTGTTGGCATACTTGCTATTTTTTCTATCCGGTTTATTGTCAATCGTGAAACTCGGAAAGAATTAATTTCTTATTTTGTAAAGCCTTTTTCTGGTATCTCGCTGGTAAGCATACTCATGGTTTTATGGATTGGTATTAGTTCAATTATTGGAATAATCAATCATCATCCGGTGGGGGCTGTTTTAACAGATACTTTAAGAGTTGTTTTCGTGATCACAATCGTTCCGTTAGCATACTATATCGGTAAAAATAGATTTACTAAGGAAGACCTACTCAAAACTTTACTAATTGCTTCTTTGGCAACTTCAATCCTAACGATAGTTATCAGCCTGATTGGTAAGACGATGAATGGACATGATTTCTATTATTTTTATAAATTTATCAATCAGGCATTCCCGGGAGATTTATTCTTTCGTCCATCCAGAGGTGTTTTTTATAAATCACATTTCTTAGTTTTGTTCGCGCTGATTATTTGCTTCATTAATTTGATCGAAAAAAAATCATCTCGTTTGCAGAATGTGACCATTATTTTAAGCGTCGTTTCAATCGTATTATCAGAAACGCGTGGATTGTATATTGGTTTTGCGGTGGGGTTGTTGACATATATTTTGGTCAAAGTAATTATTTACTTCTTTGGACAATCAGGTAAAACAACAATTACTAGAAGGACAATGATCCGCCAAATAGTATTATTAATTGTTGCATTTGCGTTCACCGGTTATTTCTTTGAGAATTCAACGATATCCAGATTCTCCGACCAAGATGATTTCCAAACTGAGGATAATGGTAGCCGAGGTGAACAGGAGGGCACGAAGGTAAATGATGTTAGTATGAATGTCCGTCTTGATTTACTTAAGGATTCAGTCAACCTAGTTGAAAAATCAAAATTGGCATTGCTGATTGGTAATGGATACGGCACTAAGATTGGAAAACGAACAACGGGTATTGAAATGACCTTTGTCGATATTTTAGTTGAACAGGGCGTAATTGGCGCTCTAATTTGGTTAATGTTCTCGCTGTTGCCACTATATTATTATTTCAGAGGATTTTTATTGAGCAGGTATATCGGTATTTTGGATATTGGGTTATTAGGATCTTCACTTGCTATGATTGTAGTAACGAATATTAATCCGTTCCTAAATAGTCCGATTGGATTAGGATTTCTTATTCCAGTCATTGTTATTTCGTTTAAATCATTTAGAAGCTATCAATCCGCAGTGTTAGAGGAGACTGATTAATATCGACAATAAAATTGCAATTAGCATTGTGACGTACAATAGTCCAGACGTGTTTGTAACTTTAGACAATTTTAAATCTGAAATACTACCTAATTTTGCCGCTCACATTTATATTTTTGACAATAATTCGAACGATGACTATCAGCAAAAGTTAGCTAAGTACCAAAATGAAATGATTACAATTCACTTCGCACCTGATAATGCGGGTTTTGGGCATGGACATAACTATAATATAGATCATTGTACGGAAGAGTTTATGTTGATTTGCAATCCTGATATCTTAGTTGATCAAGAAAGTTTTGAACTTTTACTTGTGCAGGCTTCAGCGCAAGAGCATGCAATGTTGGCCCCTTCAGTCTTGTATCCAGACGGATCTGAGCAATATTTAGTTAGACGTAAACTAGATGTGTTTGATTATATTTTGCGATTTATTCCTTTTGGATTTATAAAGCGGTTATTTGATAAGCGTCTTGCCTATTTTGAATGTCGTGATTTAACATCCGAAATGCAGGAAGTCATGTTTGTTTCGGGTTGTTTTATGCTCACACGTCGTCAGGATTTAGTGGATGTGGATGGATTTGATGAACGATTTTTCATGTATTTCGAGGATAACGATTTATGTCAAAAGTATCGTCATGCCAGTAAAAAAATCGTTTATCTGCCAGAAGCGAGCGTTGTACATTATTATGGTAAAGAAGCACATAAAAGTATGAAAGTCTTTAAAATTTTTATCAGTTCGATGATCAAGTATTTTAATAAGTGGGGCTGGAAATTTTTCTAGGATGGAGATTGTATGAAATTTATAATTGTTGCGGTTCTTTATAATAAGAAGATTACGGATTTACCATACTACTCATTATTTGATCAGCTATTTCAAAGAGATATTTCTATCATTTGCT
This sequence comes from Lapidilactobacillus mulanensis, assembly GCF_003946215.1. Taxonomy (GTDB): domain Bacteria; phylum Bacillota; class Bacilli; order Lactobacillales; family Lactobacillaceae; genus Lapidilactobacillus; species Lapidilactobacillus mulanensis. Next base: position 24,525 of record NZ_RHOW01000018.1, on the reverse strand, counting down.
ACGATAATAGTCCTTTTGCACAATCAGTAAGCATAGTTGAAAGTCATTTCCATTATTATCATGATGAAAAAAATAGCGGGATTGCCGCAGCATATAATTATGCGTTAAAAATGGCGAATAAAAATCACGTCGCAGCGCTTTTGTTATTAGATCACGACACGCAATTGACTTTAGAACTTGTTGATATGTATCTTGCAACTGTTCTGGATGATAAGCTTGTTGCTGCAGTTCCACGCGTTGTATCTAATGGCGAGCAGATATCGCCTGTGGATGCATCACAATATATTAACCATTCATCAAAAGCCATTGATCCCGGCATTTATTCTAACCCATTAATGGCAATTAATTCTGGTAGTTTGATTTCAGTTGCGTTTTTAAACGAATTAGGCGGATTTAATCAGTCATTTCCATTAGATTTTTTAGATCATTGGCTCTTTTATGAAATTAGTCAGCATGGCAAAAAAGTATTGATATTGGATACATCATTGGATCATGATTTATCTGTTCAAAATTATCAAAATGTTTCACACACCCGATACAATAGTATTATTGATTCAGAGACAAAGTATTATTCTAATTACAGGACTGATTTGCTCCAGGCACACAAAATTCAGTTGCTTAAACGAACGATGAAACAATTTGTCAAAGAGAGCGACCGGTTCTTCTGGAAACGGACGATTCGTGAGTTTAAGAAAATTTGGAGGTTGAAAATGTGATTACGGTTTGTATGGCAACATATAATGGTCAGGCGACAATTGAACGGCAATTACGTTCAATTTTGCCACAACTTTCAAATACTGATGAAGTGCTGATTGTTGATGATCAATCTTCTGATGATACAATACAAATTATTAACGATGTTTTTCAAGAATCAGACATTCCACATCAAATTTTTATTAATCAAGTGAATCAAGGTCCGATAGCCTCATTCGAAAGAGCAATTACTAAGGCTAAGGGCGATTATATTTATTTGAGTGATCAAGATGATCAATGGTTTTCAAATAAAATATCGGTTTGTCAAGCAACTTTTAAGTTGAATAAGTCCGATTTGGTTGTTCACGATGCTATAGTTGTAGACAAAAATTTACAAGTGATCGATAATTCGTGGAATCACTATAATCATAATAATGTTGATCAGGGCGTTCTAGGAAACTTAATAAAAAATGGTTATACTGGTGCCATGATGGCATTTACCAACAAAGTTAAGCAAGCTATTTTACCCTTCCCCCGGACGATTGCAATGCATGATCAGTGGATTTTCTTGGTAACCAAAAAAAATAGATATCGAATTGATTCTATAAAAGAACCGCTAATGAATTATGTGAGACATGGTAATAACGTTACTGGGCAGAAACGAAAGAAACTCCCAATGATTCTAGATCGACTGACGATGATCCAATGCTATTGGTCAATTAAACGTAAATAAATCTTCAAACATAACTAGCTTAAAATAGTAAAATAGCTTTGGCTCTGATAAAATAAATCAGTAGCCGCGGTAGCTTTTAGCGCCTTTCCAGAAAGTGAGTCCTATCATGTTCAACATTATTGTAAAACTTATATTGACAATGATCGTGTCCGCGTTGATCACACCATTTGTTCGAAAACTCGCCTTTGTATTGGGCGCAGTTGATAATCCGAATGCACGACGGGTAAATAAAAAACCCATGCCAACGATGGGTGGTCTCGGTATATTTGTGGCTTTTAATTTTGCTGCGTTTGTTTTATTGCGTAATCAGTTTCCCACACATGAACTGTTAGCCTTGACTACAGCTGAATGTATTATCGTGTTAACTGGTATGATCGATGACATTCGCGAATTATCTCCGAAATTAAAGATGTTGGGAATTGTCATTGCCGGAACAATTGTTTATTTCCTCGGCGGTATAAAAATGAACTTAGTGGTCATACCTTTCCTTGGAACTTTTCATTTGGGTTGGTTAAGTTTTCCAATTACACTTTTTTGGATCATGGCGATTACTAATGCGGTCAATTTAATTGATGGGTTAGATGGGCTAGCCACTGGTGTTTCTATCATTGGGTTAACAACAATGGGAATTATGGCGTTCTTTTTCCTAGCCATTCCCAACACTTATGTTGCAGTTTTAATTTTTACGTTGGTTGCCGCTCTGATTGGATTTCTGCCATATAATTTTCATCCCGCCAGTATCTTCTTGGGAGATACCGGTGCCTTATTTATTGGCTTTATGATTTCGGTACTTTCATTAAAGGGATTAAAAAACATAACGTTTGTCACCTTGGTTATTCCTGTGATTATTCTCGGTGTTCCGATTACAGATACAGTTTATGCGATGTTGCGTCGAATACTAAATAAAAAGCCAATATCACAAGCTGACAAGCATCATTTGCATCATCGTTTAATGCAGTTAGGGCTTACACATCGTCAGACAGTTTTGGCAATTTATGGCTTAGCGCTTATTTTTTCGTTCGTGGCATTGTTATATCCGATTTCTTCGACAATTGGGAACATCGCATTAACAATTGTGATTTTATTCGGATTGGAGCTTTTTGTTGAGTCGATTGGATTGATAGGAGACGATCGTCAACCATTGTTGAGAACAATTTCGAGAATTGTGAAAAAAATGGGTCGAAATGAACGATAGCAATAAACGGAAACAAACCAGATTTTAAATTAGACCGTAAGTCGTTTTTCAACAATTCAGACTACGAATCTAGGGTTAATATTAAATGAAATCGGGAATGTTTGAATGCCAAAATTGAATGGGTCAAGGCAAAATATAAATATTTTTTCTTGGTTAACTATTATAAAATTTTTCCTCATCGGTATATTAATAGTCATTCCTAATATACTGAATCATACATATTATGAGTTAGCTTTAGAACTTTTTGAAGTTGGGATAGTTATTTCAATTTCTCAAGTGCCATTGAAATATTTTAAATATCCTGCTTATTTAATAAGTTCAATTCTCTTCTTGATTATCATTGCACAGGAATGGGTCAAGTTGTTTTCTGGGACGTTCACGACTAAAACAATGCTTGAAAATATTAACAATGTCCACGCATTGGGTCCCAGTTTGCCTAAGTATGTCGTTTTAACTATTATTGTGATTCTAATTGCTTTTCTCCCGATGAGATTTAATCTGTTAAAAAAACATAGTTTCCTTGCTATGGGCTCAATTGTGATGAGTATACTCGCTGTTATTGCAATCTTTATTTTTAAGCCAAATACAGCACTTGCTGGAACCTATGCTTTAATCAAAGATTACCAGAAAGATTATCAGATCGAACAGGCTATGGAGACAACGAATCAAGCAAAAATTTTAAAAGCTTTTAAAAATAAAAGCGTTAAAGACGGAATAGACGCAAATCTTGATCATATGAATGTAATCATTATTTTTGCCGAGGGGACCTCACGAAGAGTCATTGAGGATGATAAATATCCTAATTTGATGCCTGCAGTAAATAAATTTGCTGACGAATCAATTGATGTGAGAAATTATTATAATCATACTGCCCCTACTTATCGAGGGCTTCGTGGGCAGCTTTACTCCAGTTACCAGTTTAATGAGGGTTATGAAGGCGCGACTACGGCTAAACAAATGAAAAAGCGGTTAGATACTAAACTGATTGGTTTGCCAGAAATTCTCAGTAAAAATGGGTATGTTACCAAGATGATCAATGCAGAACCTAAGCACAAGCAATTCACGCCTTATCTTAAAAATCTTGGTTTTGATAGTGTTATTTCCGGAAATAAGAGCCAGTGGCAAGGTAGTGGTGCTGATACTTTCTTACCTGATAAAGATAATCTGAATTTGTTGTTCGAACAGGCCAATGCTTTAAGTCAAAAGAACAGAAAGTTTATGCTCGCCACGTACACGTTCCAAACACATAATGGCTGGGATACAGATAGCAAGTACGGTGATGGGAAAAATCCAGTTCTCAATAAATTTCATAATTTCGATGAAGCTTTTAGTTCGTTTTATGATAGTTTTGAAAATAGTGATCTTAAAGATAATACCATCTTGATCTTAACAACGGATCATGCCAGCTATGCAGCGCCAGAATATGCGAATACCTTTGATGATCAACGTACAGCATTTGCATCAACCGTGCCATTGATGATCAAGTATCCCAATAGTAAACATCAAGAAGTCGATGCGAAAGGCAGAAATTCACTTCTGTTGACACCAACCATCCTAGACATGCTAAATCTTGAAAATGAAGAGAATTACTTCTTAGGAACTTCTCTATTTACAAACAATGTTAGTAAATATGAACATACAACAGAGGTAGGGTCGGATTTTTACGATACAACCGATAACAAATTGATGGAATTACCGCCGGACAAACAATCTATTAAGGACGAAATTCTTAAATATGATTCGATTTCCTTGAATATGAAAAAAGTAAAAGGTGAGTAGACAAACAAATTAATTCAAATTTAAAAGATGATCACTTATTTAGTGATCATCTTTTCGGGCTTCCGCACTTTTGGCTTAACCAATAGCTTAAAGTATTGAAGCTTTTTATATTGGGGAATCGGACTAGTTATTTAAGACTGTGACGATCAGAGTTAATATTCCGATGACGGTTGTGCTCGCTGTGACCAACTGGATCTGGCTCGAATTTAACTTTCTAATTTCTTGTTTCCAAAGCATTAGAACTAGAATTATAGCGACGACAAAAACAAGATAATAGGTTCTTAATCCAGAGGCCCACACGGTAGGCGAGAAGCCAAGGATTAATCTTGAACCGAAAGCCATCAATATTAGGACAATGGCGAATATTGCTTCATGCTTGTTGGTAAATGACGTGAACAAGCTGATGCAAAGAAATAATAATAAACTTAAGATAGTTAGTGTGGCCAGCCATGTTCCGGGGTGTAGAAGCGATAAGTCCGTTCCGGTTCTTGAAAAAAGTTTATCAATACCATTACTGTCCCAAATCATGTTTTGTTGACTCCCAGTGTTAAGGAAGCTGGGTTTCATTGTTTTTCCGAGAAAGATCAACAGATTTAATGAGAGAGGAGTTAGCGATATGAGACGTAGGTAATAATTTTTAGTATTTTGGTAGCCAGCGATTGCAATCAAGGCAAATAATGCCCCGAACAGTATGTTAGTATCGAAAAAGAACGGTTTACCGAAGGAAGAAATTCCCAGGTCAATCTTGTTAACAATCGAAAAATGCTCATATCCTGGAAACCAACGGATCACTTCTTTGTTAAACCGAATAAGGTTGCCTGGGGTTGTAATTGAAAAGAATAATTCAGCAAAACTTATCAGCGATAAAGGAAGTAATTGAATTGGGTAATGTTTTGTTGTTGTTTTAATATACACGGAAACAATCAAGGTTAAGACGAAAAAACAAAGATTTATTTGTTCTTGATTGGCAGCAAAAACAAGCAATACTGTGCTAAATATAAGTATATAAGGGGATGCTTTTTTCTTTTTTATAGTCTGGTAGAAGGGATAAAATGCGAGCAATGCTGCAAGCGTCGGCCATGAATAATTTAGTGTTGTCGCAATCCAACCAGCTTCGTTCATAATCATTAGGGGCATCAGGAAGTATAATGCAGCCGTAAGCAACAACTTCTTTGGTTCCAAGCTGCCAAACACAAATTTGTAAATTATTATAATCGTACCAAGCATGACTATGGTATTTATAAATTGCCAAAGCAAAAAGTTCTTTGCAAAAAACATGACAAAAAATTCAATGACCAATCTCGAGCTCCAACTATGGTAATGATCGACGGTCGCTCCCCAGTAACCCATGGTGTTTGCACGATGAATATAGCCCAAATCGTCATTCTTAAGTGTAGGAACGTATAAGTTAAAAAGTAACAGTACAATACCCAAACCTAATGTAACCAATATAATTTCTCTATTACTGCGTTTAATGTTACTACTTTTCAAAATGATCACCTCAATGGATAATTTTGCTAATAATCTTTTCTAGACCGAAATTGAATGGTATTAAATAATGTGTGAGAAACTATTTACAACGGTTTCTCACACATTATTATTTGATCAGTGGAGATCGTGAAATTCATTTTTTAGTTGACATGAACTTGGTGTTTTCAAGATAGTGATTTCCCTTAGTTAAATCGTATTGGACGAGTTGTAAATCATGTAAGAGATTTTTTTGATTTTTAGTGAGGGAGTTGTATTTGAGCGTCTTTTGTTGCTGTGTAATAAATTCATAGTTTTCTTCCGTGGTATCACCCGCCGCGGTATTATTAATGATCGATTGCTGTGTAATCACAGGTAGTTTCTCTTGAACTGCGGTTAGTAGGGCTGCATACGGTGATACCTTTGAGTTGGTTTGCTTGAGAATTAGCGAAGTGAAATCATTAGTTCCAGCTATTTTTACTGAGTTAAGCCGTTTAGTGTGAAGATGCTCGCGACTATATTTATTCGAGTAGATGAAAAAATTCGTTTCATGCATCTTCAAACCATATTGTGATAAATACGATGTTGAAATAATCGCTGGATAATGGTCTCCATAAAATACCACTGAAATTGGCTTATTAATCTTGTCAATCGATGTTATGAAAGATTTAACGGCCTGATCAGTATAACTGACCCCCTTCGTATAAGTGCTGAATGCATTTAATTCAGTTTCTGTATTCATGACCCCGCTCTTGATTTTACCAGTATATTCATTATTTGAATAATAATTATTATAGGGCATATGGTTTTGCATTGTAATCAAGTTAATAAACTGGCCACCGTTTTGCTTATTAATTTGATTGAGCGTATTTTTATAGGCAGTTTTATCAGATAGATAAGGGTTATTGCCGATTTTGGTTTGATTTGTAATTTTATAATGGCTTCCTAAATAATGGAATGCATTAAAACCCATTTTTTTATAAACTGCGGGCCGGCTATAATAGAATCCATAATAGGGATGAATCGCGCTCGAATAATTAAACTGGCCATTAATGGCATCAACATGCGTCATAGATGGAACAACGAATGAATACTGAAAAGTTTCTGCTGATTTTATTTTTCAATAAATTTATCTCCTAGAAAAAATAGATGTTGAACGTTATTATACTACAAAGTGAGTTGTGGCGAATTATTCATTGGAGATATTAATACGTTACTTAAATATTCTTCCAAACTAAATGACTGGGTGAGTAAACGGTTGGTTGAATTTGACGCGTTTTCAACAAGCGTACGCTTCGGTTTGGGCGGATCCGTTTGTACAGGGGTACTATTGTCATTTGATTGTGGATATTTGGGTTCGCGGTGAGTTCAATCAATCTTTGCGACATTTTGAGGGGACGGCTGCGCATCGTGAGCGAATACTTTCGCTTCATTATCAGGATTTCCATAGTTTGAATGCTATTTTGAAAAAAGAGTATCAATTGAGTCCACCTAACTTTGTGCTACCTGTGAGTTGTCCTGTTTTTGAAATTGATGCGAGTTATTTACCGAGTCTTTTAAATGATTTAAAGGCTGATTTTAGCGATGTTGAACAGCCGTTAAGGGGATTAAGGGGATTCATACTCAAGCACAGATCAAAGCTTACCTCGAGGCTGCTATCGTGGCATATGAGCGTGTGGCCTTGATTGGGTCGTAATTTTACGGATAAACGAAAAAAGAAGCCGAATTTCGGCTTCTTTTTTTAATATTAATCAAATTCGTAATACAAGTCTAATTCTGGCAACCAGGCTTCACTCCGCGTGGTTTTGAGTTGGTCGGCTAATAATTCTGGTTTGAAACTGTGCCACGGAACTGTATAACGGGCACTAATTTTGTTGGCCAAATCGAAAATGTCTTGTTTCGATGCATGTCCACTAGCACCCATTGGGACGAAATCGAGCTTTTGCGTTGCCAGAATTTTTTGTAGTTCGGCAAAATGTGGATCGTAATCGCCGAGTGGTTCGCCGTTAAAGTGTAGATAAACGCCATCACGGAATTCTGTGAGCCGGTCATGTTTTTGCCACGAATTTTGGACGACAAATTTCCGGGGAGTTTGTTGTAATTCAGCCATTAAATCTTGCCAGTGCAAATTGAATTCTGTTGCTGGTTGATCAGTCGCGACAACTTGATAAACGGTTGCTTCGGGTGCAAATGTACGAATGATTTTCGCGTAATTGTCTTCCCAAACGATCGGACGGTTGGCAACCAGGGCGGCAGAATTGAAGTTGATCAGTCGCTCAACGTTGCGTGGATAAGGATTGATGATCAATGTCGATTGAATGCTGGCCATTTCCTCTTCGAGCAGCGGTACCAGATCCTGTTCTTGATAAACGGGTTCCGAGGTGTTGTTGGCGACGACTAAAGGCTGTTCGGTGGCGAAGCTGTAGGTAGTCGCTTCAGATAAATACACGAGCAGTTTGTTGGCGACGAGATCGGACCAACGGGTGACGCGATCCTGATGGGGGCCATTGATGCGCACGTCGCCAGAATGGAGAAACTTGTGCTCGTCATCATCAACGAGAAACGCCATTGGTCCAATCGTATCATGATCGCTGAGAAAACCAGTCACACTCAATGAGCCGACCTGAATTTTTTCTTGATCAGCCAATGCGTGCAAATTTTCGACGGGTGCTTCAACACCTTCAGCTATTAAAACTTCGTATAGTTTTTTAGCGTCGCTGGATAAATAAATGGGAATTTCATGTGCCTGTAAATATTTCAGCGCGCCCATATGATCGATGTGTAAATGAGAAATAAAAATCGCCTGGTGGGCAAATTTCTGAGCCTGGTCGGGCAATAATAAATCTGGCAAGTGGGGAAGATCATGGTCATCGATGGCTTGCTGGATGGTTTTGTCATCGAAATTAGAAGCAATTCCGAAGTCCATGATCACGCGACTGTCGCCGTTGACGAATTCAACAATGTTGCCGCCGATCGTGTTCAGACCATTTAAGAAACGTAAAGTTGTCATTGAAAAACTCCTTTGATTAATCACACTAAAAACTATTTTCGAGCAGTAGACCAGTTTACCGCAAAAATCGGTAAATCACAAATCGACAGTCGAAAAGCATTCCAGATTTTTTAGGTGGGTGGTTCTCCGTGAATAACAAGCCGACACGTTCGTACTTTTTTAGGGCATATCGCCTGAAACAAGGTATAATCAAATTAATTTTTGAAAAGCAATCCGCACACATGGATTTTGATAATGAAAATAGAAAGAGCCATTTTTCAGATGATGTCAATGTTCAAGAATTGTTTGATAAGTGTGCTGGTACTGGAAAAGTCGGAAAAGACCGTTATGGTGTCGAAGAAATACTGAAATTGTCTATCTAAAATATGATATTGGTATTGAAGGCAGTACGGGAAATAAAGTGTCCGGCATTCAGATTCATCATTCCAAGCAACGAACACATATTGTGCCTCAAAGAAGGGAGTAAATCATGCACTTATATCCGTACCTAGATAAGAATGTGGAAATCAAATTTGACGATGAAACCGTCTATGGTAAGGTAGTCGGCTACACTTCAGCTGATGACAATGAGCCCGATGACGCTGGAAACTATGGTGGAGAATACGTTACAATTAAGGTAAGCCAGCCCACAGGACATTTTGAAGTAGGTGAGCAATTTTCCGCCTTTCTCTACGAAATAAAATCAATCAAAGCGACTGGCATTTAGCACCCAAACAATTAACGTTGAATGAGTGCTATTTTTATACTCAAAATATGGCGATCTATTGTGTCTAAGCAGTTTCGAATAAATAAATATTGGTACATTAAAATTACTTCTTTGCGATAATAGGACACTACCTTTTCAGCGGATGATTATAGTATTGCTGCTGATTACGGGTCGACAGCAGACGTGCTTGGATAAAAAAACACTACTCAAAATTATGAGTAGTGGCATGCATCCGCGGGGAGCTGTTGTTATCTGTATTATTTTATCTGTATCATAAAATGACTATGTTCTAAAATGCTGGTTGCCATAATGGTTGCCATTCTATGACTTTATGCATTTTGCCAAAAGTTTATAAAGACTGATTTGACAGCGTTTTGAGGCCATATAATGACTGATAAATCTATAAATATGGAAATCCAAAAAAATAGCCCCAATTGAGGGCTATTTTTATTCCGGTCGAATGACATAGCTAGGGAAGCTTTAACAGCTGAAATGGTCAATATAATAGCTACTCACTCTTGTCCAGAATTTGTCCAGAATGGTTTAACTTTCTAGTGTTTTTTAATACATTTTACAAAAATAGAAACCTGCTAAATGTTGATTTAGCAAGGTTTCTATTTTTATAAATCTTTCTAATACATATTAATATGGAGATGAGGGGAATTGAACCCCTGTCCATGCATACTGCCACGTCAACGTCTACATTCATAGCGATGTTATTTAGGATTTAATTATCATCGCGCGCCACACCACAGGGCTAACCGATAATAACGAGCTTGATGATCTCTTCTTGTCCGTTCAAACGGGACGAACAAGCGTAGCCTATGATTTTGAGACCCAAAATCCGAGTTCTAGGCTAACCCGGCAGGATCACGCGAGCTGGTTTTTAGGCAGCTACCGCGTAAGAAACTTTATTATTGTTTGCAGTTAAATAACTGTAACGTTTTTACGTAGACGTAACCTACGGAATGCAATTCACGCTCAGACACACATGTCGAATCCAGAACATCCCCGTAACAGTAGTCATTATATCATGTTTCGGATGTTTTTGGAACCGACACGAATTATTGATAGTCAATGGATTTTTGGAAAATTAATTGACTATGAAAAGGATTTTACAATTTATTTGGTAACTAAATAATAGAAAAACTAATCAATGAGTATGACGTGTGTTACGACACTCGGATCAAATACAGCAGAAATTAAGTTGATTGTCAGCTGTAATATCTAGTTGTAAAATGGTGAATTTATTCATGTGGTTCTACCAAAAATAAGTATAAAGTATTTACCAATCAATCAATTATATGTATAATATAAGTATAGAAAGAGGAAAAGCAGATGCCCATGAAACCTGAGAAGCTTGAAAAACTTGTTTTGAGGCAAGGATTTAAGCTAGTTGCAAATAAAGGTAAAGGGAGTCACAGACGTTATCAACACCCTGATGGTCGAACAACGGAGATTAATTTTCATTCGAAGGAAATTAGAAAAGGAACTCAAGAAAAAATATTTAAGCAAATAGGGCTGAAATAAGCTATGTACATTTTTCCTCAAAGGAGGTTTATTATGAATGACAAAATTTTAGTTTATCCAACGATCTTCGCCGAATTCCATGATGATGGAGATTATTTTACAGTGACTAGTCCGAATATTCCTGGGATGATCACACAAGGCCAAACGCGGCAGGATGCTGCAATTGAAGCAATTGACGCAATTGCGACCATGCTTGACGGTGAAAATTACCCGGTTACACAGGATCCGAGTCAGTGGAAATTGGCTAACAGTGAATCGATTGTTTATATCACGGTAAATATGAGCGAATGGTATCGTGCAAAAGAACGTGCGTTAAAAACGAAAGCTGTTAGACGAACAATTACGTTGCCCGAGTATTTGAATGATCTGGCTAAGAATAGAGGCATCAATGTTTCGCGGGTCGCCAGTGAGGCTTTGGAAAAAGTATTAGAAGGCTAATTTGAGGATCGATGTGAAAAGAATAGAAGCCTGACTCAATATTTTTGAGTCAGGCTTCTATTCGATTACGTGTTAAATCAGTTTAAAGTGTTTCAGTCCATTAATAATGCCGCCATCAATATTACTATCAGTCACAAATTCGGCAACTTTTTTAACTTCTTTCAGGCCATTACCCATGGCAACGGGGTGGTCAACGTATTTCAACATGCTGAGATCGTTCGGGCCATCGCCGAAACCTTACGTTGGCAGGCCGTCGAGTTCGAGATCTTTGACTAGTTCCTTAATGCCGTTCATTTTCGAGATGCCGCTTTTGACGGTGTCGATCGAAAACGGACTGTTGCGGTAATAAGTCAGTTGGGGAAAGCGTTCATGGTAATAATGGTCGTTGCTTTTCGTGAGCAGCAGTAGCATTAAGATTTCATTGTGCAAGTAGAAATCTGGTTGCGCTTCGGGAATCGGCGTGTGGATCAGGCGATAGGCGGCGTTGATATTCTCGTCGTCTTTTGAAGCCTTGATTTGATCCGTGGTATAAAATGAAACGGCGTCACCCAGCTCGTTGGAAAGTTTAACAACCTGATCGACCAGCTCAGTGTCAATTTTACCTTCGAAAACAGGGCGGTGGTCGTGTTCGAGATAGCTACCGTTGAGGCTGATGAAAGTATCGATGCCCGTCATTTCGCGAGCGCCGACAATTTCTAGTGGTGAACGGCCAGTATTGATGACGGGCAAGTAACCATTAGCACGCAATTGATGAACGGCTTGACCGACGTCGGGATCAACGGCGGAATTTGCATTTAAAAGTGTGCCATCTAAGTCGAAGAAGACGACACCTTGATAATTAGTTTTCAATAGATATGACCTCCAATATTTCTCCCTTTTATCTTAACAAACTTTGGGGAAGAGGTACACTGTCTGGTTGCGCGCCGTTATCTAAAAGCTTTGCATCGCGCTGTGATTCAAGTAAAATATAAATTAATGAATTCGAGTCAAGCTCGTGTAAAAAATGATATACTAATAGTGTTTAAATGGGTTTATTTGTGAAGTTGATCCAAGTATTGATTATCAGTGACAATAGTGTTTGTGGAGGTTGCTCATGATTTATCTGATCAGTGGTTTACTTATTTTCTCGATGGGACTATTTTACTTAGTTCACCCGGCGAAATCGCCGGATCATCTTTATAGTTATAGTTCTAATTTAGCAACGGCGACGACGAGTGGGTTTTATTTAGCACAACGTTGGTGTCGGAATGCATTTTTGGTCGTTGGTGCCGCAGAATTATTGTTGGGAGTCGCGATCAATTATTTCCATCTGAATCATTTCGATGGGCTGTGGACGTTGACCGTTTATGCGGCCGTCGCCATTATCTTTGTGCACACAGAAATTAAACTGCGCCATTATCTAATGCGAATTGGGCAATTACCAGCTGCCTATCAGAAATAACATCAAGATTTTTTCACAATTGACACATTATTGAAACCTTTTCGCTTTTTCAGTGAAAATGCATTATTTGGTGTACGTAACGTCTATAATATAAATCACAGGATGTGGGGTAACTATGAAAATATTAATGATCGAAGATAATACATCAGTTTCAGAAATGATGGGAATGTTTTTTCAAAAAGAGAAATGGGAAGTCGAATTTGCCTATGATGGCAACGAGGCAACCGATAAATTCAACGCCGATCCCGAGAGTTGGGATATGATCACGCTGGATTTAAACTTGCCTGGCAAGGATGGCATGCAAGTGGCCAAAGAAATCCGCGAAGTTTCTAAAACCGTGCCGATCATCATGTTGACGGCGCGTGATAGCGAAAGTGATCAGGTTTTAGGCTTAGATTTAGGTGCGGATGATTATGTCACTAAGCCGTTCAGTCCAATCACACTAATTGCGCGGATCAAGGCGATTCATCGTCGTGCTGATTTATCGACCAACGGTAATTCTGACGATGATGATACACCAACGCTCAATCAAGGTGAGTTTGATGTGACCACGGATCATTTCAAGTTAAGTTCGAACACGCGCGAGGCTTTTTTGAATGGTAAGGAAATTCCCGGTCTCACGCCGAAGGAATTCGATTTATTAAAGACGCTTGCGAAGAAACCACGTCAGGTTTTCTCACGGGAACAATTATTGGAACTCGTTTGGGATTATGAATATTACGGTGATGAACGCACAGTTGATGCGCACATCAAGAAATTGCGTCAGAAAATTGAAAAAGTCGGACCGCAGATCATTCAAACAGTTTGGGGTGTCGGCTATAAATTTGACGACTCGGAAGCGGGAATTGAATGAAACTTATCTATCAGCAGATGTTGGGATTTTTCTTGGTGATCTTCACCACTTTGTTGATCGTCAGCGCTGCTATTATCAATTATAACAATCGCCAAGCTTATGAAACGACTTGGAACCAATTGGAAGGTTACGCCAGTAAATTTGGTGCACTTTTTACGCAAACGGATCCGCAGACAGGCTCATATCAGTCGATGTCAACGGATTTTTTAGACGAGGTCAAATATGTGCTTAGTGACGACCAAGTTTATTACGCAATTTTCAACGAGGACAACGCCCAGATCTATCCAACTTCTGAAGGCGCGTCGGTCGATCTCAAGTTAGATGCGGCCACTTGGAAGAAATTGAAACGCGGCCAGATCGTGCGTGCGCAAACTAATCGCACCCAAAACCAGGGACCAAAAATTGGTGGCGGTGAATTAGCCTATGTCATCTATCCTTGGTTTAACAGCAATAAAGAATTCGTCGGCGCCATGTATATTGGCTCGCGAGTCACGCGGATCAAGTCGACATTGCGCGAAATGGAGAATAATTTACTCGTTGCGTTGGGTATTTCTCTGTTGGTTGCTTTAGCAATTAGTTTTGTGCTCGCTCGTTTTCACGTTCGTCGGATCAATCGGTTGCGGCAAGCGACGCGAACGGTTGCCAGCGGCAATTTCGATGTCGAATTAGTTTCCAATGGTCGCGATGAAATCGATGATTTGGCGACCGATTTTAACGGGATGGTCTTGTCGTTGAATGAGTCCAATCGCGAAATCGCCCGGCAAGAACAGCGGCGGCGTGAATTCATGGCCAATGCAGCCCACGAAATGCGGACGCCTTTGACGACGATCAACGGTTTGCTGGAAGGCTTGGCGTACGATGCGATTCCCGAAGAGGCTAAGGGGAAGAGTATTGAGTTGATGCAAAAGGAAACTCAACGCTTGATCCGCTTAGTGAATGAGAACCTGGATTATGAGAAGATCCGTTCTAACCAAATCATTTTAAACAAACGTGAATTTAACGGAGCCGAAGCAATCGGTAATATTGTTGAGCAGCTGACTAAAAAAGCGGCCGCGGCCGGCGATAAGTTGGTTTTGGATTCGAAAGAAAATGTGACTGTTTTTGCAGATTACGATCGTTTCATCCAGGTTATTTTCAACGTCACGCAAAACGCCATTCAGTTTACCGAGAATGGGCAGGTTACCATTGCGCTTGAACAAGTTGAAAAGGGTGTTCAGATCAAGATCAGCGACACTGGTATTGGGATGAGCGATGATCAACTGAAGAACATTTGGGAACGTTATTATAAAGCCGATCCTTCGCGGAAGAACACGAAATACGGCGAATCCGGATTGGGCCTAGCCATTGTTCATTCGTTAGTCCAGCAACACGGTGGAAAAATTGATGTGACTAGCCAGTTGAAGCATGGGAGTACCTTTACAATTTTCTTCCCAGACAAAGATCATGTGCCATTAGCTGTCGCTGCTAAAACGGCAAAGCCAAAGAAAACGCCACAAGCATAAGCATCTAAATAAAAACCAGCGTGCTAAATCAGAAATCAATTCTGATCAGCACGCTGGTTTTTTTCGTTGCTATTTTGTTTTGGAACTATTTTTTGAATTGGAATTAGTACTGGTACTAGACTTCTGACTACTTTGACTGGAACTACTCGGCTGCGAACTCGAACTCGATTCTGGTAACGTATCGATTTCGGCTTTAGGATCCGTCATTTCCGGCGCGTCCGTTTCGTAAAGATCCGTCGTCGATTTATTTCCATTCTGGCTATACAGAGAAGTCGATTGCTTGCCTAAGTCTTTGCGCGCGTCGATCAGCTTGGTAACTTGATCGAGATAGGTGTAATTATCGGGGTCAATCGGTGTGAATCCAGACGGTGTGTAGAAACGTAGCAGATTTTTCATGTTCAGTGAATCTGATAATGAAAGTGCACGGTCGACTTTCGCTTGGTCCGCGTCCAATTTTATGATCTGTTGCGGCGTCAATTCTGTCAACAACTCGCCGGTTCGATTATCATACACGCTACCTTTAGAGCCTTTGCCACCGAGAACGGTGTACTGGTTGGTCACGAAATTATTGTTCCGAAAGGCGACTAGTTGCTCATGCTTCGTCGATAATAAATCTTGGCCAAAGAAAGCATATTTCGTTGTATCAACGCCTAATAGATGCAACAGGGTAGGCAAGACGTCGATTTCGCCGCCATATTGCTTTTTAATGCCGCCTTTGAGACCATCCATGTGTAGCATGAACGGCACACGCTGTAATTGGGTGTTATCGTACGCTGTCCAGTCCGCTGGATCTTTCCCCAGTAGACTTGCCACGGACTCGTTATCTTTGTCAGAGAGGCCGTAATGGTCGCCGTAGATCATGACTAAAGTATTCTTAGAAAGACCAGACTTGTCCAAATACGCGAAGAATTCTTTGACCGCCTGATCGAGGTAATGGGCTGTGGCAAAATAATTATTGACGGCTTTATCCTTAGTTGTCGGTGTGACAAAATCGCTATCGTCGTCGGAAAGTAGGAATGGCATATGGTTCGTGACCGTAATGAATTTCGTGTAAAACGGCTGTTGCAATTGTTCCAAGTATTTGGCGCTCTCAGCAAACAACAGCTTATCTTTCAACCCGTAACCGATTTTAGCCGCGGCAGAGGTGTTGTAGTAGCTGGAATCGAAGAAATAATCATAGCCTAGATTTTTGTAGACGTGATTACGATTCCAGAAACTTCCGACGTTGCCGTGGAAAACCGCGCTACTGTAATTATCGGTCTGTTGCAAGATCGCCGGCGCCGCCTGGAACGTGTTGTCAGAACCCAGTGAGGTAAAAACAGAACCCTCTGAAAGACCGAACGTGCTCGTTTCCAGCATGTTTTCGGCATCGGAAGTCTTGCCTTGACCAACCTCATGGAAGAAATTACTGAAGCTGAGTGTGTTGGAATCATGATACAGACTGTTCAGAAACGGGGTCACGGTCTGACCGTCGATTTTCAGATCGATCAGGAATTGTTGGAAACTTTCCAGATGGATGATGATCACATTTTTACCGGCGGCTTTACCGTAATACTCGGGATTGGCGTCGACTTGATGCTCCTTGACGTAATTCAGAACGTTGTTGATATCGGTGCCGTCCGCCGAAGAACGAATCTGATTATTCTGGGCGGTTTTCATACTGTCATACACCACGAACGTGTCTAGACCAAGGTATTTAACGATGTAATTACGGTCAAATGTCCGCGTCAGTAATTGCGGGCGATTAGCTTCACTCAAGGTCAGATTAAATAGAAAAATAAAAACGGCCAGAGTAGTTGTGGTGAACGCAAATTTAGGTTTCAGTGGCCGTGGATCGATCTTAAGCCAATGACGCGCCAATAGCAGTGCAACGACGATCACATCGAGCCAGAGAAAAAGATCATACCATTGCAATAAAGAAATCGTGCTCTTACCCAGACTGGCGGAAACTTTACCCACACTCATGATCGTGTTCAGCGTCAAAAAATCGGTGAATTGCCGATAATAGAGCACATTACTGAAAAGTAGCAACGTATTCAGCAGGTAAATGGTGAACATGACGCCGTAACTTATTTTAGGCCGCTTGATGTAAAGTCCGATCGATAATAACAGCATGATGGTGCCGATCGGATTTAGAAACATCAGGAAATGTTGAAGCGGGTCTGTTGCCCCCAGCGAGAAATCAACGTAGTAGGCAAAAACAGTTTTTATCCAGAAAAGGACGGTTAGTAATGTAAAAAATCCAAGTCGCGTTTGTAAAAAGCGACCGATTTGTTGTTTTTTCAAATGGCAAACCTCACACTTATAATGTCCTTATTTTAACCCTAAACGCATCTGACAAGCAATTTTCTGAAATAAACTAGTTATTTCTTAAGAGTCTGTGGTGAAATATTATCTACCTTCGGTCGAAAGTGCTGGGGCAGGCAGTACGTTGGCTTGTGGGACCGCTTGAAGCCTTCCGAGGTTCATGGAAGTCTTCAAGCTTCGATTTGAGCTTTTGCATAAACCGCAAAATCTCGAATCGATCCACCATGTAAGGCAGGCAAAAGCGGCCCGCCAACATGGTTGTCACTGCCACGACTGCCTGCACCAGCACTTTCGACCTAAACTTAATTTAGTTTAGTGTAGGAAATGAATAACAGGGTTCCTGGAGGTGGATTATCAAGGTAGCCTTTACTTTGAATAACTAAATAAGAAAAGTGATGAATTTAAAATTTGTCGTGTACCTAAATTACCAATTCTCATTTTACGCGCGAAAAAAATATTGGTTGAATTTAGAAATGCAAATTAAATCTACAACTCTAAATATATCGATCTTGTTCGAATAGGATAGGCGAAATTTGTGGTGGGAACTGGGAGACTGCTGTGGGGACGGCTCCAAGCTTTTGGAAGAACACCAAAAGTTTTCCGCCTAAAATGTGAGCTCTTCCAAAATCGGGAAGATCTCATATTTCCCCTTTCTGTAAACTCACAAAACCCGTTCGTTAACAGAAATTCCACTGCAGTCCCAGTTCCCACCACAAATTTAGCCGGAACCGCAAAAGAATTCCCAATCATTTTTACGGTACATGCATTCGGTAGATTTCTTAAAATTTAGTTATGTCAAATTCATGGTCAAGGTATTATCAACCGAATTTGGTAGACTAGAAGGTGCACTGCAAACAGAAGGGAAGTGGCCGCTCATGTATTTACTCAGCCCGATTTATTCATATATTGTGGCACATTATGCGAATAGTTTTAATCACTTTCCCTTAGTGCGCCTCATTTTCTACAGTTTAGATAAGTCGCTGATTTATTTTCTGCTGTTCTTGCTGCTGCGCGGTATTTACTTTCTAGTTAAAAAGAAACGACCACATTGGCCTTCTGAACTTGTTTTGTGGGTATTTATTTTCTACTTACTGCTATTGCTGGCGTTGACGGTCTTTCGGGGGATTTATTTCCCGTGGCAGATCAAGATTTATTGGCAACGGCCGCGTTCGCAAATTAATTTAGTGCCGCTAGTTGAAACTTTAAAATTACGAAACGGAACTTCCAGCATCGATTTCATTTACAATCTTTACGGTAATATTGCTTGGTTTGTGCCGTTCGGCTTATTGTGGCCACTTGTGCGCAAACGGCGTGGTTTTTTTCGGACCGTTTTTGCGGGTATGCTACTTTCATTTTTGATCGAAACCGTTCAATTTTTCATTTGGACCGGGATCAGTGACATTGATGACATTATTTTCAATACCAGTGGTGCAATCGTGGGATACCTACTGTTCTGGCTGTTTCTCAAGCGTTTTGTGCCTAGAAAAGCGTGACTGGTTTTCAGAAAGATTGCCTGTTATTAAAAAGAGTTTACAAAATATTACCATTTTTTCTCAATTAATGATAATATAACTGTTGTAGGTAAAAAAATATTTTTTCTCGCAGGAGGATGTATACAATGCCATTAGTACATGGTACAGAAATTTTTCAAGCTGCTCGTAAGGGTCACTATTGCGTCGGCGCATTCAACACTAATAACTTGGAATGGACTCGCGCTATTTTAGGTGCTGCCCAAGAAAAGAACGTTCCCGTTTTGATCCAAACATCAATGGGCGCTGCTAAGTATATGGGTGGTTACGAACTTTGCCAGAAGTTGATCGAAGCAACGGTTAAGAGCATGGACATTACTGTTCCTGTTATTATCCACTTGGATCATGGTGATTACGAAGCTGCTAAAGAAGCAATTGCTGCTGGTTACAACTCAGTTATGTTTGACGGTCACGACTTACCATTTGCCGAGAACGTTGAAAAAACTAAGGAAATTGTCAAATTAGCTCATGCTAAAGGCATTTCTGTTGAAGCCGAAGTTGGTTCTATCGGTGGTGAAGAAGACGGTGTTGTTGGTGAAGGCGAATTAGCATCTGTTGAAGAAGCTAAGGAATTAGCTGCAACTGGTATCGACTTCTTAGCTGCTGGTATTGGTAACATTCATGGCCAATATCCTGCTAACTGGACTGGCTTGCACTTTGACCGCTTGAAGGAAATTGGCGAAGCAGTTGATTTGCCATTAGTTCTTCACGGTGGTTCAGGCATCCCTCAAGACCAAGTTGAAAAAGCAATTTCAATGGGTATTTCTAAGTTGAACATCAATACTGAATGCCAATTATCATTTGCTAAAGCAACTCGCGAATATATCGAAGCTGGTAAAGACCAAGAAGGCAAGGGTTACGATCCTCGTAAATTGCTTGCTCCTGGTACTAAGGCTATTGCCGATACAGTTAAAGAAATCATTGGCTGGATGGGTACTAAAGAAGTTAAAATGGTTCCTGAAGAAATCTAATTGTAATTTTAGAAAGTCTGACTTGTTAGTTGAAAAACTGACGGGTTGGGCTTTTTTTTGACGAGTGGTGAAGTTCTATCTACCTCCGGCAGATTGCTCCAGAAAACAGCGGCTGTTAGACTGTGGGGACGCTTCAAGCCAATTGAAAATCGAATTGTCTTGAAGCTCGATTTCGAGCTTTTTCCCAAGCTCTTGGAAAAATCTCGAAATCGCCCATGCTGTAAGGTGACCAAAAACGGGTCACCAACACCATTTTCACAGTAACAGCCGCTTTTTTCTTCCGCATTCTGCCTATTTTATTGCAGCTTTGAGTCGGATTTGATGCTGTGCGACTGGTTTGTAGTGGAACTTTATTTATTTGGTGACGAAAGGCGGACGTGCGAATTAAATTAGAAAATGTAAATACTGCTCTTTTCTCATTTGATTATCTATATTTGATTTCAGACCAAACCCCAGTTATTTCCAGTTAAGCTCTAAACCAGTAACGGCCGGAAGTAGATCAGCAGTCAAAGCAACACTGTTATGAAAGCCACTGAAAGTAGCACACGCTTTTAAGAAACGTAGTGTTGAAATTTTCACAGAAAAATCAGTCTCGACATTATTTCAACTTAAATTAAATCAGCAAATATATAGGTGAGCCTAAGAATCGACGGCATTCACCACGAATCCACGGTGCGAGTGACACGTTCAGAAAAAAATGAAATTTGCGCAACTAATTCATCAACATTTCTTGCAATCGGTTTGAAAAACGTCTAAAGTATTTTAGTGGAAAGAGACTTCACTTTTTGATTATTAGGAGGAAAAATTTCTAATGGCACACATTTCATTTGATAGCAGTAAACTAGGTAAATTCGTTCAAGATAACGAATTAGGCGAGATGCAGGCATTAGTTACAGCCGCTGACACTGAATTACGTCAAGGTACAGGCGCTGGTAATGATTTCCGTGGATTCATCGATTTACCTGTCGATTATGACAAGGATGAATTTGCACGCATTAAAGCTGCTGCAAAGAAAGTTCAGAGCGATTCTGAAGTTTTCGTTGCAATTGGTATTGGTGGTTCATATTTAGGCGCACGTGCAGCTGTTGATTTCTTGAGCAGCACTTTCTACAACTTATCACCAGATCGTAAAGGCCCACAAGTTTTATTTGCAGGCAATTCGATCAGCCCTAATTATTTATATGACTTAGTTGAATTGATCGGCGATCGCGATTTCAGTATCAACGTGATCTCAAAGTCTGGTACTACAACAGAACCTTCAATTGCATTCCGTGTTTTGAAAGCTAAGTTAGTTGAAAAATATGGTACTGAAGGCGCTCGTGGCCGTATTTATGCGACAACTGATCGTGCTAAAGGTGCTTTGAAGACTGAATCAGACGCTGAAGGCTACGAAGAATTCGTTGTGCCTGATGATATCGGCGGTCGTTTCTCAGTCTTGTCTGCTGTTGGTTTGTTGCCAATTGCCGTTGCTGGAATCGATATCGATCAATTGATGCAAGGTGCTGCAGATGCCCGTGATCAATATAGTGATGCTGATTTAACTAAGAACGAAGCTTATCAATATGCTGCATTACGCAACATTTTATATCGTAAAGGTTACACAACTGAATTGTTGGAAAACTACGAGCCAACTTTGCAATACTTTGGCGAATGGTGGAAGCAATTAATGGGTGAGTCTGAAGGCAAGGATCAGAAGGGGATTTATCCTTCATCTGCAAACTTCTCAACTGACTTGCATTCATTAGGCCAATACATTCAAGAAGGCCGTCGTAATTTGATGGAAACAGTTATCGAAATCGACGAACCACGTCACAATGTTGAAATCCCAACTGAAAAAGAAGATCTTGATGGCTTAGGCTATCTTGAAGGCAAATCAATGGACTTTGTCAACAGCAAAGCTTATCAAGGTGTTGTCTTGGCTCATACCGATGGTGGCGTCCCTGTCATGACCGTCCGTATTCCGAAGCAAGACGCATACACACTTGGTTACATGATTTACTTCTTCGAAATTGCCGTTGGTATTTCTGGCTACTTGAATGGCATCAACCCATTCAACCAACCAGGTGTTGAAGCATATAAGAAGAACATGTTCGCATTGCTTGGCAAACCTGGCTTCGAAGACTTAGCTAAGGATCTTAACGAACGCTTGTAGGAGTGGGGTTACAGTGTTTTACTACTAGCTTTTGTTAAAGCGTTAAAATTAATTAAATTCGGCTTGGTACACAGTTTGGTACACAGTCGACGAAAAAGGCGGCCATTTTATTGGTCGCCTTTTTGTGTATTCTCGATATAAAATGGAAACGTATGTTCTTTTTGCTTTAAAAAAATAAGCCATCAGGCATTATCATGTTCTATAAAACTATTATTAATTTCTTGATCCATTTCCACGAGAGCTTTATTCATATTTTTCAAAGTTCTTTGTTGTCCGTTCCATTATGGCGAATGCGCTTGAACGTTGCATAAAAACTTGTGTCGCCTAAATTATTTTGTAATTGAACATTTAGCTCTTAATTTGTCATAGTATTTACGTCAATAATTATTTGGGAAATCCCTGCCTAAGAATCGAACTTAGGCAGACTCACCAGAGCAGGGAAGTAATCAAAGCTGGTATAGCTACATCATTTAAATAAATTTTTAGTGGATGAGTTATTAGCCCACTATTTGGCAAGTTCTTTGACCACGCTGTTGCGCTTCGAGAATAAAACTGGCTTAATGTTTTCGGAATTAAAAAGATTGATAATTTTATTATCAACAGTATTTTCATCGTTTATAAATGTATAGAATTCAGCATTAGCTTCTACTTTTCTTGTTTGGTGGACGTCCATAGCCACTGATTTTGCGTAGTATTCGTTGTCCGGTGTGTTTACCACCCGAATGAGGCGTTCCGGGATATCTTTAAATCCAGCGATTGAAAAATCGAATCGGTGAATCATACCGGATGTGCCAATTATTGCCCGGTTTGCAATGGCCCTAATGTTGTTGTCTTCAAGGAATCCGGCAACTTCGTTAAGAAAAATAGATGATACATTCTTATTTGAAAGCATAAACATATCATTGACAAAAAGCATTGCTTGAACTAGTAGGTATTGGTTGACAGCATATTGTTCGGTAGAAGAAATTGTATACAATTCATTTGTTTCTTTGTCAAACCTAATTGCGAATGAGTTCAGCTGTTTAAGCATAAAATCCATTCGCAGTTTTGATCTCAAAATATAGATACCATCTGTTTCTAAATCATCAAGCACATATCCTGCATCACTAATCTTGATGTTGCCATTTCCGCAATCAGATGCATAGATTATCAGTGAGTCGTTATGTCTGTCATAAAAAGGCGTGTCAATTCTAATAATATTTTGATCAATATTTGAAAAATTTATATGTTTTTGATTGAATGCAGATAGGGAGTGTTCCAAGTCTTTTATTGATACCATTTATTGGACACCTTCTTTCATGTGTATACTCATCATTCTAACTGATTTGTTTTCACATTAGTATATTTTAAGAAACTTTCAAGAACTGTAAATAAACTGGTTAAATCAGAAATCTCGTCAGGTAATGGAATTGCTGTCGCATCTTTTCGTAGGTTAGATTCCAAATGGTATATGTGCATATGGTTCTGGCGTGCTATTTCACCATTTGGATTACGATGAGTTCCGTTGTTGATGTCAATTCTTATAAGATGGTCGTTGGTATCTTTGAATCTGATATGAAGGCTAAATCTATTATTATCAATGGGGTTACGGTAACGGTGAAGTTGGTATTGAACATGGTTTTGAAAATCGACTACAGGTGTATCATCCTTTATTCTTCCAATAAGCGGAGTCTCCCCAGAAATGCTTTTTTCGCAGTTCTTAAGCGACTTGATTAGCCTGTTGACCTCTTGATCAGTTAGCTTCAGAATATTCATGTGTTGGTTCTCCTTTAATACATAAGCTATATATAAATCTAAAGTCGAGTTGAAATATGTGGGCTTGTAAATGATGAAACTGGTTTAAATGGCAATATTGGTAATTTGTAAAATCCCCAGCCGAGAATCGAACTCGGATCATCACCAGAGTGGGGGTAGTTTATTTATTGTACGTTGATAGTTTTTGTGCCGATCGTGTCAAAATCAGCATTAGAAAATGATAGTTCGACAGGATTAGTGTTTTTCAGTGTGTAAATTAGAACTGTTTCGACAGTCTTACCTGGTAATAAGTTGTTGTTCAGATTGTCTTCTTGCGTTTGCAGTGGACTATTGCCGTTATCATCTAGTGCCAGCATGCCGATGTCTAAATCAACATTTGAAGTATCGGTTTTTTGTTTGAGAGTGTCAAATTTTATGTGTAAATAGAAAAGCCTCTCGTCCTTTTTTTAAAACATAGATTCTAA
>NZ_RHOW01000017.1 GCF_003946215.1 Lapidilactobacillus mulanensis | reverse complement strand
AAAAACTCCTTCCTAAGTGTACAAGCTTTGATTATTTGCTTGTCTACTTAAGTAGGAGTATAGCCATTTTGACGAATGGTAGTTGTGGTTGTTCAAGTAGGCCTAGCGTTCTGATTCCTCATCTGGATTGGGATGTTCAAAAAAGTTCCATCCTAATCCTTTTGGTAACGAAGACCTCACGGAATGATTCAAATGTTGTGAAGTGGTTATCGTTGCAAGCATATTAGTGACTGGTGCGCGGTGGTGTGTATGTGTAGGCAATTTAACGCTATCTAGTAGTGTTACTAATCCACTGGTTGTTAATAAGAAGGCGGCAGAGACAATTAAAAAATGTTTACTCTTCATATGATCCCTCCGATTCAAAAGTACGTTGCTGTGTAGATCTGTTAATTTAAGCATATCAAAAATACGCAACTGAACATAGTTAGAAGTAATATCTTGAAATAATGAGGTATATTTCTCAAATACGAACCATCTTTTGAACATATCACAAGCTAAAACGTTTACTTTTGAGTATTAAACATGCTAGACTGCAGCGAATCATGGATACTCTAGAAATATTTGTTCAGACACGTCTACGAATCGTTCCGGGGGGAGCAGAGATGAAAATAAACAAGATTATTTCGCGTTTGAGTTTGCTTGGTGTTATTGGTGTACTTGGATTCGGCAGTGCTTTTGCAGCGAGTATTACGAATGTTCTAGCAGCCACAGATATTGTCACAACTACGAAGGTAGCTGAAGATGTTAATGACTGGATGCCTAATGCGTCGCTGCAGAAAGTTGTGCTGGCTAACATGGTTGCGCAAAAAATTGCTGGAGTGAGCACGGTTGCGGATATTACAAAAGAAAAAATGGCCGAGCTGAAAGTCATTCAAAATGACACGGGTGACCCGGTTGGTAACACGAATATTTCCATTCCGATTGCGAAAAACATTAACATAATCACGAGTAATATTGGTACTGATTCATATTCTCTAGAAGGTCTGCAGTATGCGACCAATGTTGTGATGATTTCTCTGAGGCAAGATTCAAATGAGGGTGTGGTTCATGGGGACATCACAGATTTATCACCACTTTCTGAATTGGAAAAATTAAAGTATCTGGTTGTCGACGGGAATCGAATTTCTGATCTCAAGCCGATTGCAAACCTCGTCAACAGTGGCACACTGACCTACTTAGATATTCGTGCGAATTCGATTGCGGATTTTTCACCTTTGAAAAAAATGCCTGCATTTTTCAATTACTTCGATCAAGTAGTTATTGCTGATCCAATTCAAGTGGATTCCGCGACTTTAACGGCTACGATTTCACCGGATAAATTCATCACGATACCTGATGGTCAAAACATGCAAGATCTGTATCAAGCACCAGTGCCGTATGCCAATGCTGCTTCAGGTATCGTTTTAACGACAAATCCTGGCTATGTTTATGGATTTATGAATGGCGCAACAACAGGGGGTACTGATGACAAATTTGGTGTAACTTATAGTGGTATTAAACCACAAGAACCAGGGTTAACGGTGAGTCCATGGGTGGATTACAAATTAGCGCCACTGAAATACAGGAACTATTTAATTGTTTGGGCATATACTAAAGATAATCTAAATAATCCGACCTTCAAACTTTATGTGCCTTATACGATAGCCACGGCAGCTGTAGATGTGGCTGTCCATTACCAGGATGAGGCCGGCAATCAGATAGCGCCGGATGATACCTTGACCGGATATGTCGGTGATGAATATCACTCGACTCAGCTTAATATTGCTGGCTATACTTTCAAGAAAGTTGCCAATGATAATGCGAGTGGTACGTTTACAGCTGAAAAACAGACGGTGACTTATATCTACACGAAGAATCCAATAGCGGGTGGTGATGTCACTGTTTATTACCAGGATGAAGAAGGTAATCAGCTTGCGCCTAACGATACACTCACTGGGTTTGTGGGTGATGAATATCAATCAACACAACTTGACATACCTGGGTATACATTCAAACTTGTTGAGAATGCGAGTGGTATATTTACCACAGAGAAGCAGCAGGCAACCTATATTTACACGAAGGATATTGTGATGGGTGCTGATGTAACTGTTCATTATCAAGATGATAATGGTAATACCATTGCGCCAGATAAAATCTTAGGTGGTAATATTGGCGATACCTATCAAACGAACCGACTCACAATTCCTGGCTATACTTATAAAAAAGTACAGGGGGATGTTAGTGGAAACTTTACAGGAGAGGCTCAAACTGTAACTTATATTTATACTAAGGATCCAGTTATAGGAAGTAATGTCACGGTTCATTACCAAGATGAGGCGGGCAACCAAATTGCACCCAATGATACACTGACAGGTTTTGTGGGCGATGATTACCATTCAACACAACTCAGAATAGCAGGGTATACTTTCAAAGAAGTTGAAAACGATAATGCAATTGGTAAATTTACGACTGAAAAACAAACGGTGACTTATATTTACACGAAGAATCCAGTTGTGGGTGCTGACGTGACGGTTCATTATCAAGATGAGGCAGGCAATCCGATTGCACCTGATAAAATTTTGAGTGGTAATATTGGTGAAACCTATCAATCTGAAAAACTTGTGCTGCCTGGTTATACGTTTAAGGAAGTTCAGGGAAATGTAACGGGTGCTTTCACAGCGGACGCGCAAACGGTGAAGTATATTTACACGAAAGATCCTGTCGTTGGTGGCGGGGTAACTGTGAATTATCAAGATGATAAAGGTCAAACGATTGCACCTGATAAAATTTTAAGCGGCAATATTGGTGAAGCCTATGAAACTGAAAAACTAGATATTTCTGGCTATACTTTCAGAGAAGTTCAGGGCCAGACTAGCGGCACGTTCGCAGAGAACGCGCAAACGGTGACGTATATTTACACGAAGAATCCAGTAGCGGGTGCTGATGTGGCGGTTCATTATCAGGATGAGGCGGGCAATCCGATCACACCTGATAAAATTTTGAGTGGTAATATTGGCGATGCTTATCAAACTGAAAAGTTAGCAGTAACTGGCTACACTTTCAAAGCAGTAGAGGGTAACGTTACCGGGATTTTCACAGGCAACGCGCAAACAGTGACTTATATTTACACGAAGAATCCAGTAGCAGGTGCTGATGTGATGGTTCATTATCAAGATAATGAAGGTAACCAAATTGCGCCCGACGATATTTTGAGCGGTAACGTCGGTAACGATTATCAATCAACTCAGCTTGATATTGCAGGCTATACTTTCACAAAAGTCGAAAATAATAATGCGAGCGGGAAATTCACGGCCGATCAACAAACAGTAACGTATATTTATACAAAAAATCCGGATCCAATCAAAACAGGTCGTGTTATTGTCCATTATCAAGATGAAAACGGCCAGATTTTAAGCGCTGATATTATTTTAAACGGTAATGTTGGTGACCACTATCAAACGACTCAAAAACAAATTGCCGGTTATACTTGGCAAAAGGTGCTCGGTAAATCGGAAGGTGATTTTGAAAATGGGACGCAAGAAGTGACCTATGTGTACGTTAAAAAATCAACGACGCCTGAAAAACCGAACAAACCAGATCAGCCCGGTAATTCCAACAAACCGAATAATTCTGGACATCACGGGAATGGTTCAACCAATACCACCAATCAGAATAAACTGCAAACCTTGCCTCAAACCAACGAAAATTCCAACATTGGGGCATTGATTGCCGGCTTGATTTTGGTCATAGTGGCTGCGGTAAGCGGGATGTTAATGTTCGTCAAGAAACATCGAGCTGATTAACAACTTTCAATTTTCTAAATTCAGTAAGCAAAGCCAGAAATGGTTTTGCTTTTTTTAATTTAAACCAAGATCAAAATTGGATACGCTGTAAGATTTCAGCAATCGCTTTCGTTATAATAAGTGTAAGCAAGTTTCGGGCGAAAGGTTGTGAGAATGTGGAGGAAACAGAGATAGTCAGGCGACTGCAGGCACAAGATGAATCGGTCCTGGTGGATTTTATGACCGCGTATGGGGACTTCATTGGGCAAGTGATCAATTATAATTTGCGCGATTCATATAGCCGCCAATTTTTCGAAGATATTGAAAACCGGTGCTTCTATCAAATATGGTCTAAAATCGGCTCTTATAACGCGTCTAAGGGCGAATTCAAGGCCTGGCTGGGAACAGTGGTCAAGTATCAAACAATTGATTACAAGCGCGGTTTACGGGCAAGTTTGCGCGACATGGAAATCGACGATTCGTTTATTGCGACGCATGAAACACCAGCGAGTCATGATGAAATTGATCTTGAACCAATTTTTAAGCTGCTAACACCGACGGAGCGGCAGGTTTTCGATTTGTATTTCAACGAGGATCTGTATCCAGAAGAAATTTCTAAAAAATTGCAGATGAGTACGAACGCGGTTTATACCAATTTGTCTCGTGGACGCAAGAAAATCAAGGAGGCTGATGTGAGATGGCAATTCTAACTAACCCATTTATCGATGTTGTCAATGCAATGAATGGTTTCAATATTAAATATGTGGATAAACCCACGCCTGAATTACGCCGTATTTATCAGGCAAGGCGGATGTCTTTGGAAATTATTTTACAGCGGGTGATCAAGCAAGCGACCGCGTTATTGGCACCGGATGAAAAAATTATCAATCTGTTGCCAATGACTAACGAAGACAATTCTGCGGCCGCAACCGATGGCGTGATGGGCATGTATGCACCACACACGCAGGCGGCGCGTAATTACATTAAGAGTCAAGATAACTTGCGCGGTAATCGATTAATGATCTTCACAAATCAGCGTATTATTTTCTTTATTGTGGTTGAGTTTATTGACGATCCGAGTGCTTATTTTTCTTATCGTTATGAGGACTTGCAGCATATTAAACTGAAGCAACATGAAATGAGTGTGCCTAAGGAGTCCGGAGATTCGCACGTTTTCACAGGACGGGAATATTCGTATTGGTATACGTTTGATTTCGAAACTGCGGATGGTCATATCTTTACGGAGATTCTAACGAGAAGAAATGCTTGGCTAGTTAAGAAGAACCTTCTAGAAATTCCCGGGATGCAGCATATCGATGTTTCGGATAAAGTTGTTCGTCATCAACTTTTGAATATGTTACTGGGCAATGTCAATATGCAATTGACGATTTTTCAATGGCAATTTTGGGTGATGTTGGTCGTTGTTGTTTTGATCGTGTTGTTCATTTATGTATTGCCGTACATCTTTTAAAGTGTAAGTTGCTTTTTCCTAGCTTTGACCCAGACCAATCAGATAAAATTATTCTTACAAGATACTTGTTGAAAAAGTCACAGGCGGGAGTAATTTTAATGATTGAAAAACAGTTGAGTTTAGCTAATAAGGTAGAATTATATGATTATTTAAGGACACACCCTGAGGATAACTATCGGATCAATGAATGCCAGTCGATTTATCATGATCCGGAATTCGACTATGAGGATGGATTGGCTTTCTCCGGACTCGTCTTAATGGATGAACCCAATGTGAATTATGCCAGTGAAGGACAAGGAATCGTCATTCGAACCGAGAGAATGCATCGAAACCTGGCTGTTGAATAATGAATGGGTCTTGTAAACACGGATCGTTATCCGCTGTTCACGAGACCTTTTTTTGTGCCCGAAAATTTGAGTGAGATTTTGCACACGTTTAAAAAAATCTGCGGGTCATATTATGATAATATAAGGACTATAGAAGTAAGCAGTTGTGTGTTGGCTACAGAAGGAGAAAATTAATGGCAAAGCAAATCGTCGCAGGAATTATTGCGCATGTCGATGCAGGTAAAACAACGTTGTCAGAAGCAATGCTCTATCAGACTGGCGAGTTACGTAAACTTGGCCGCGTGGATAATGGCGATGCTTTTTTGGATCCTGATGATCTCGAAAAGAAACGTGGAATCACCATTTTTTCGCATCAAGCGAATCTTAAATATAACGATCTTGAGTTAACCTTATTGGATACGCCGGGTCACGTGGATTTTGCCGCGCAAACGGAACAAGTTTTGAGCGTGCTCGATTATGCGATCCTGGTGATTTCTGCAACGGATGGCATTCAAGGATATACACGCACACTCTGGCAGTTATTGGCGCGCTACCAAGTGCCGACGTTTATTTTCGTGAATAAAATGGATGCGAATGGCGTTGACCGTGGGAAAATTCTCGATGAATTAAAGAACAGTTTGTCAGAAGGCTGCGTCGCTTTTGATGCCGAAATTTCAGCAGAATCTATGGAAGAAATTGCGTTGCGTGATGAGACCGTGCTCGAAAAGTTTCTGGACTCTGGAAAAATAGTGGATCAGACGATTCAAGAGATGATCAGGCATCGTCAGATTTTTCCTTGTTATTTTGGGGCGGCTCTCAAATTGAGCGGCGTCGAGACGTTCTTGGCTGGATTGTTGCGCTGGACGAATGTGCCGATTTATTCGCAAGATTTCGGTGCGCGAGTCTTTAAAATTTCTCATGATGAGAAAGGCGAACACTTAACTTGGGTGCGCGTAACTGGCGGTGTCTTACACACCAAGGATGTTCTGGTCAATGAACAAAAAGCAAATCAGTTGCGAGTTTATAATGGTGCTAAATTTACGGTCCAACCCGAAATTCCGGCCGGTGGTGTT
The DNA here is from genome assembly GCF_003946215.1 of Lapidilactobacillus mulanensis. GTDB lineage: Bacteria > Bacillota > Bacilli > Lactobacillales > Lactobacillaceae > Lapidilactobacillus > Lapidilactobacillus mulanensis. The sequence continues at coordinate 48,731 of NZ_RHOW01000017.1, read as the reverse complement.
TGTGCAATCACAGGAGTGGATACACATCCTGGTCTTGGTTTAGGTACGGAAGTGGATGGAGAGGCGCCAACGATTCAGCCGGTTCTTAATTATGCGCTCGATCCTAAAGGCGTGGATATTCAAGTTTGTCTTGCGGCTTTGCGCCAGTTAGAAGACGAGGATCCGCAACTACATGTCACTTGGTCGAGTCATCTGCAGGAAATTCGCGTGCAGATTATGGGTGAAGTTCAATTGGAAGTCTTGCAGCAGATTTTATTGGCACGTTTTAAGTTAGATGTCGGTTTTGGCGAAGGCAGTATTCTCTATAAAGAAACGATCACGCAGGCTGTCGAAGGCGTGGGTCATTTCGAACCGTTGCGTCATTATGCGGAGGTCCATTTGTTGCTACAGCCGACAGCAGCGGGTAGTGGGCTCACGATCGATGCAGATTGTCCGTTGGAAGTTCTCGGGCGTAATTGGCAACATCAAGTTTTAACGAATTTACAGGCCAAAGAACACCTCGGTGTTTTGACTGGCTCACCGATTACAGATATGCGGATCAGTTTGGTCAGCGGTCGGGCAAGCAACGTTCACACGGTTGGCGGTGATTTCCGTGAGGCAACTTGGCGAGCAGTCAGACAGGGATTAATGATGTTAAAAGTGCGTGGAGCTTGTCAGTTGTTGGAACCTTGGTATCGATTCAGACTTGTCGTTGGTCAAGATCAAGTTGGACGCGCAATGAATGATATTCAGCGCATGAATGGCCGTTTTGATACGCCGGAGACCGGTTCTGCGGAAACGACCTTAACGGGCGTTGCACCCGTATCGGAAATGCGCGGTTATGTGCAGGAAGTCTATGCCTATACGCATGGGCAAGGTCAACTAGAGTGTGTCGTTGATGGCTATCGACCATGTCACAACGCCGATATGGTAATTAATAACGCACAATATGACCCAGTCGGCGATTTGGATAATACATCGGGGTCGGTCTTTTGTGCGCATGGCGCTGGTTATCCCGTTCAGTGGGATGATGTGCCGGAAACTGCACATTTAGATTACGTCTACACTGATGCCGAGTTATTAAAATTAAATACCGAAAAAAATTAAGTGATGTTTGCTGAGTGCGGATGCTGGCTGAATGATTTTAGCGGTACAATTAGTTAAAGAAATAATTCGTGAATAGAAGGACTGATTTTTGTATGAAGATTGAAGAAGGTTACATGCCGTTTCGTGAGTATCAAACTTATTATCGGATCGTGGGGGAACCTAGTCCGGATAAGGCGCCTTTATTGCTGATTCATGGTGGCCCAGGGTCGTCACATAATTATTTCGAATTGTTGGATGATTATGCGCAGACAGGTCGTCAGTTGATCATGTATGATCAGGTTGGGTGTGGCAAATCGTCGCTGCCAGAGGATCCGGCTGTTTACGTGAAAGAAACTTGGGCGGAAGAACTGGTGGCTTTGCGCAAATATTTGCATTTAGATCAACTCCATATGTTGGGTCAATCTTGGGGTGGGATGCTCGAAATGTATTATTTGACGCAGTATGATCCTCAAGGCATCAAGAGTGTGATGATCGACGGTTCGCCTGCTTCCATTAAATTATGGACGCAGGAACAGCATCGGTTGATTTCTTACTTGAGTTATGAGGATCGTGAGGCGATTGCTGAAGCAGAACGGACGGGTGATTTTACCAACGTGAAGTATTTAGCAGCGAATGATTGTTATATGGAGCGCTATTGCTGGGATGATCCAGACGAAAATTCCCCTGAGCCTTTGCGACGACCGACGAATGGAAAACGCGCCAGCTTAATTGCAGAAGGACCGAATGAATTTACCGAAAATGGCACGATTAGCGATTTTGATGTGACTGATCAGCTCAAAAACATTCACGTACCCGTGCTTGTGACTAGCGGGACAGACGATTTATGCACGCCGTTGATCGCCAAGTCGGTTTATGATCATATTCCGGGTGCTAAGTGGCATTTGTTTGCGAACAGTCGCCATCTGGCGTTGTTAGATCAACATGATGAATTTATTGAGGTGCTTGATCGCTGGTTGGCCGAAAACGACTAGCTCACCCGATAGATGACTTAATTTTGTTAGGAAGTGATGCGCATGTCAGTTGAACGGGATGATTTGAAAATGCAGACGGCTGAACACGGGTTAAAAGTGCGAGTGACCGGCGTGATTTTTGATGATCAGCATCGTGTTCTCACGGTGACGGACGGGGAAGCTTTTTCCCTGATCGGCGGTAAGCAGAAGTTTGGCGAACTTTCTCAGGAGGCAATCGTGCGCGAATTCATGGAAGAAACGGGCATGACTGTTCGACCAGCGCGTTTATTAGCCGTGATTGAAAATCTGTTCGAGGTTGAGGGCAAATCTTGGCAGGAAATTGGCTTTATGTATTTAATCGGAGCTGTTGGCGAGCGACGCCTTGATGAGCTTGCAGTTATGGCAGATGATCAGGATTTTAGATGGCTGCCAGAATCACAGTGGGGTGAATTATTACCACATGGAATCGACAAGATCATTAGCGAATTACCGGAAAATCCGGTGCATTTAGTGGTTAAAAATTAGTGACCATCTGGTGGGCTGTGGAGGTTGTTTCCTAAATGGAAATAACCACTTAGTCTACTGAGAACACAAATGAGTTTGAATATTCAGTCTTATTCCGGGAGGATTTAATTATGGGACCAACTTTTAAAAAACGCAGGCGAATTATCGGTGGTTTGCTGGCGGCTGCATTGCTAGTGCTTGTATTGACGGGCTGCGGAAGTTCAGAAAAGAAGTCAAAAGCAACCAGTAGTAGCAGTTCTGTGAGCCAGAAGTCCGCAACTTCGACGGCCAAATCGTCTAAGACAGCATCGAAACCAGAGACAATCCGGCTCACATTCATGGGTGATAACACGCTGGGAACGGATGCGCAGTTTTCAAGTGCGACGAGTTTGCCCACGGTTTGGGCGCAACATGGCAATGATCCGCATTATTTTTTCAAAAATGTGGAAAGTTATTTTCAGGGCGATGATTTAACGATTGCCAATCTCGAAACGACTTTTACCAATTCCACTCAGCAAGCTTACAAGGCTGGGGATGTCGTCTTTCATTTCAAGGGTGATCCGAAATTAGTCAAGACGCTGACTGCTAGTGGCATCGACACGGTGACTGTTAGTAACAATCATATTTACGATTATGGGCAGCAAGGCTTCAAGGATACGATCAAGACGTTGCAAGACGCACACGTCGGTTATTTCGGCGAGGGTTATAAATATACGAATGTAATCAAAGGGATCAAAATTGGTTTGCTCGGTTATACTGGTTGGACAGCGACGACTGCTGATCAAGAAAAAATTGCCAACGATATTAAAGAGATGCGCAAACTCGGCTGCCAAATTGTGATTCCTTATTTTCATTGGGGAATCGAACGCGACGCTTATCCGAACGCGACGCAAAAAACATTGGCGCATTATGCGATCGACCAAGGTGCGGACATGGTGATCGGCTCGCATCCGCATGTCATTCAGTCGATGGAACTTTACAAGGGTAAGCTGATCGCGTATTCGATGAGTAATTTCGCCTTTGGTGGGAATTCTAATCCGGCAGATAAACGCTCAATGTTATTACAAGCGAATCTAACGGTCCAAGATAAAAAAGTGACCGGTTCGCAATTCAAGGTTATTCCGACGCGTATTTCATCCACAGATAGTCAAAATGATTACGTGCCAACACCATATACGGGCGCAGAAAAAACGTCGGTGCTGAGTTATATCAATCAACTCTCACCAACTTTTGACAACCGTATTACGGATCAGTTCGTTGATATTGCCAAGTAAAAGATAAGCCAATTTGCAGGAGGATCAGTATGAAATATAGAACATTAGGTAAAACAGGATTTAAAATCAGCGAGGTTTCACTTGGAACGTGGCAGCTGGGCTCAAAATGGGGCGATCCTTTCGATGCGACAGATGCGGCCAACACGTTAGCAGCCGCTTATGATTCTGGCGTTAATTATTTCGATACCGCCGATATTTATCAAGACGGATTGAGTGAGCAAGCAGTTGGTGCCTTTATCAAAGCACATCCAGACGTTCATTTCTCGACTAAAATGGGACGCAAGCTGGAACCACACGTGGCTGCCAATTATTCTAAGAAGAATTTAAATGCTTTCGTCGATAGTTCCTTGCAGAATATGGGGCTTGATTCTTTAGACTTAGTGCTGTTGCATTGTCCACCAACTAGCGTTTATTATGATCCAGAAGTTTTCGAAGCGTTGGACAAAATGAAACGCGCCGGTAAAATTCAAAATTATGGTGTGAGTGTTGAACGTGTGGAAGAAGCCACCAAAGCCTTACAATTTGATATTTCGGCTGTAGAAATTATCTTTAATATGTTTCGGTTGCGTCCAGCTGCGGAATTTTTTGCTAAAGCTCAGGCAGCTAACGTCGGTATTTTAGCGCGGGTTCCTTTGGCCAGTGGTTTATTGAGTGGTAAATATACGGCACAGACGAAATTCGGCGAGAACGATCATCGTTCGTTCAACCGTGATGGCGCCTCTTTTGATAAGGGTGAGACTTTTTCAGGTGTGGATTATGAAACGGGTCTTAAAGCGGCAGCTGAATTGAAACAGCGGTTAGCAACCGACGATCTTGCGGGTATGGCATTGCGCTATATTCTGATGTATGACGCCGTTACAGCGGTTATTCCTGGCGCAAGTAAACCTGAGCAGATCACTGCCAATGCGGCCGCAGCAGAATTACCCGCCTTTACGGAAACACAGATGAAGATTGTCCAAGACGTTTATGATCAATATATTAAAGATCCAGTCGATTATTTGTGGTAATTAATCTACCGCTATAACGCTACAACAGATTGAAAAAGTGAGGGCATTAATTTGGCAATTCAGTTTGAATATGCTCAGGAGCAACAATTGCCGCGTATCGTGGCAATCTATAATCAAACGATTCCCAGTCGAATGGTGACCGCAGATTTGGAACCTGTTTCTGTGGCATCGCGACAAACTTGGTTCAGTGAATTCAATCCTGATCAACGGCCGTTGTGGGTCATCGAAAAAGATGATCAAATCGTCGGTTGGGTGGGTCTAGAATCTTTTTACGGACGACCCGCATATTTTAAAACGGTGGAGATCAGCCTGTATCTCGATGATCACTTTCAGCATCAAGGCATTGGTCAGCAGACGCTGGATTTTGTCGGCGGTCAGCTATCTCGATTAGGAATTGATACCATCGTTGCCTATGTGTTTAGCCATAATTTGCCTAGTCAAAAACTATTTCAGAAAAATGGTTTCGAAGTCTGGGGACATTTGCCTGATGTGGCGGTCATGGATGGTCAGCGGCGCAGTTTGGATATTTTGGGTCGGCATTACGATGTGAACTAAGTAAAACGGGTCACTTTGCTAGTCAATGATCTGTAAAGCATCATTCATTTTATGAGTTAGTTCCTGCAAGATGTCGAGCGCGTCGTCGACGTCTTTTTTTGTCGTTGTTTCTGGTGAGTGGCGGTAAGTTTGCAGGGCTTCGAGATAGTTTGTTAACGCAATCCGATAGGCGTGGAAAACCAGCGCGTGTTCTTGACTGATATTTTCGGCGATTTGTTGTTCGGTGTTAGCTTCATTCATAATATAACCTCTTTTTTGTCAGCCGCTTGCCAGTCCTCAGTTCAGACATTATTACTTGCCAAATAGCGACGTTCTGTTGTAAATTAATTTAACCTAAAAATTAGGCGCTTTTTAGACGAAAGTAAGATTGTTTTTTATTTTTTTATGTATTTTTATCCATGCCCAGGATTTTTTAATCATGGTCATGGCGTTTTAAAGTTAAAGGCGGGTGGAATTAACAGTTTGTCGTTATAGTGTCACTAAAGGACACTGAATGATTATACGCGGAGAGTTTATAACTAGAAAAATGAGAAAGCTTCGAAAAATTCGTTTGTGAGCAAAAATATGCTATGATAATGTTGTTGAATTATCAAAATACTCGAAATAACAAGGATTTAAATCGATCAAAAGTTAATTGTGATAAGTTTAGTCGTGAACTAAATGTATTTTTCAAAATATTCGTTAGGGGAATGAATATGTGTGGGTTTGTAGGGGCAATTCATCAGAACGGGACCCAGGTCGACTTGTCTGATATTAAAATGATGAACCAAGTGATTTCGCATCGCGGACCGGATGATGAGGGCTATTTCGATAACGACGACATTACCGTTGGCTTTCGGCGACTGAGTATTATCGATCTGGCTCATGGCGCGCAGCCGTTGTCATATGCCGATCAACGCTATTGGATCGTGTTTAACGGCGAGGTTTATAATTATGTCGAGTTGCGCGATGAATTGAAAAAAGAAGGCTATCGATTCAAAACGGATAGCGATACCGAAGTGATTCTGGCGATGTATCAGAAATATGGTCAGGGAACCGCACAATATTTGCGGGGAATGTTTGCTTTCGTGATTTGGGATACGGAAACACATCAGATTTATGGTGCTCGCGATCATTTTGGTATTAAGCCACTTCATTACGCGGAGAAAGATGGCAATGTTTATTTTGCGTCGGAGAAAAAAGCGATCGTCAAACTGCTGGATGATCGGCGTGTCGATGATCAAACGTTGCAACAGTATTTAACTTATCAATACGCACCGGATCCGGATACATTTACACCGTCGATCAAAAAAATTCCGGCCGGTCATTATTTTATTAAGGAGCCCGGCCAAGCCTGCCAAGTTAAAAGATATTACCAACCGATTTTCGCACCACAAACGCATGTAGATGAAAATAAATTGATCGACAAAGTGACCAATGTTTTGCGTGATAGTGTTGCTAAACATATGCGGGCAGATGTGACCGTTGGCTCGTTTCTTTCCGGCGGCGTTGATTCTTCGATCATTGTGGCCTTGGCGCGCGAATTGAGTCCTAATATTAAGACGTTCTCCGTTGGCTTTGAACGCGAAGGTTATAGCGAAATCGATGTGGCTAAAGAAACGGCCGAACGTTTAGACGTGGAAAATATCAGCAAGGTGATCACGGCTCAGGAATTTATCGATGAGTTTCCTAATTTCGTCTATGCCATGGATGATCCATTGGCGGATCCGGCAGCCGTTCCACAGTTTTTCTTGGCGAAACTCGCCCGTAAATATTGTAAGGTGGCGTTAACAGGTGAGGGTGCCGACGAATTGTTCGGTGGCTATACGATCTATAACGAACCGAATTCATTGAAGATGTTTGAAAAATTTCCGCATTCGCTCAACCAGATGTTGAATCATCTTGCGAAAGCTTTACCAGAAGGCGTGAAAGGCAAGAGTTTTTTGGAGCGCGGCACGACGCCGCTGGAGCAACGTTTTGTTGGTAACGCCAAGATTTTCCTTGAGCCAGAGAAGAAGCGGTTATTAACGCATTATCATCCAGAATTACCATACACTTTGATCACCAAGGCTTTGTACGAGGCGGATAAAAACCTGGATCCGATTACGCGGATGGAAGATATCGATATGAATACATGGTTGATCGGCGATTTACTATTGAATGCAGATCGGACGACCATGGCCGCCAGTCTAGAATTGCGGACGCCGTTTATCGATAAGGAAGTCTTCAAGGTGGCTAGTGAAATTCCGGCTGATTTGAAAATTGCCCATCATACGACGAAATACATTTTGCGTAAGGCTGCAGAAAGTTTCACGCCTGATAATGTGTTGTATCGTAAGAAATTAGGCTTTCCAGTACCGATTCGTTTTTGGCTGATGGATGAATTAGCTGACTGGGCTGAAAAAATCATCGATGAATCGCAAGTGGATGAGTATCTGCATAAAGATTATGTTCGTCAACTTTTACACGATCATCAAGCTGGTAAGCGGGATAATTCGCGCAAGATTTGGACTGTGCTGACCTTTATGAAGTGGCATCAAATTTATATTGAACAGAAATATCCAGAAATATTTTCATCGCAAAATAAAGTACTAACATACTAATAAGCGTCTAGTTGCATTGTCACTTCAAAAAGTTCTTTTTTTGAACGACGACACGACTAGATGCTTTTTTATTATCGGAAAACTTTCGACGTTGATCCGCGCGTTGTTTGCCCACTTCAATCGTGATAACATTAAGTTAGTTAAATATTTTGGGGGCAATTAAAGTGAAGCATAAATTATTTTTGAAAATTTTCGGTGGCGTTCTTGGGGCAGTCGTCGTGGTCGCGGGCGGTTATTTGGCGTACGCCTATATTTCTTATTACCGTTTACCGGATGATCGGGCGTTGGCAGTCAAGCATCCGCAAGACGATGTTGTTCAAGTCGATCACACTTATCACGCCCAATCTTGGAATGTGGGTTATGGTTCATATCCGCCAAGCTATTCGTTCTTCATGGATGGCGGCAAATATTCGCGAGCTTACAGTAAAGCCGCCGTTGAAAAATCGACGGCCGGCGTTATAACGACGACTAAGGCAGCTAAAGCAGACTTTATGTTCTTCCAAGAAGTCGATCAAGATGGTGATCGTTCGCAGCATGTCGATCAAGTTGCCGATATTTCGAATGCTTTTAAAACCGATCACAGTGCGGTTTACGGTCAGAATTATGACTCGCCATATTTGTTTTATCCTTTTAATGATCCGATCGGGAAGGCGAAATCTGGTTTGATCACGCTCACGAATAAAAAAGTCGCCGGTGCGCGTCGCTATTCATTACCGATCGAAACGAATTTTAACAAGTTTATCGATCTCGATCGCGCCTTTACCGTCACTAAATTGCCGACTAATAACGGGAAACAATTAGAACTCGTCAACATTCATTTATCTGCTTTTACAAAAGATCACAGTATTCAGGAAGCGCAATTCAAAAAGCTCTTCACGTATATCAATCAATCCTACAAGCGCGGCAATTATATTGTTGTCGCCGGCGATTATAATCACCGATTGTTGAAGAACGCGCCAGAAATTTTTAACACTTCTGACGAGACGATGACCTGGACGCATTTGTTCCCATTTACTGACTTACCCAGTGGTTTCCATGTGCCCACAATGGGATTAGCGAAAGCTGCCGTACCATCAGTGCGCGCGTTGGATAAACCTTATCAAAAAGGTAATTCGTTTGTCACTTTGGTGGATGGTTTTATTTTGTCGCCCAACGTGACCGCTTCTTCTGTCCACGTCGTTGATGCCGGCTTCCAAGATTCTGACCACAATCCTGTGCGGATGACGTTCAAATTGAAGCCTTAAAAAATACGTGCTTGAGTCTCAAGGAGGCTTTAAAATGACGATTATTGATCTGATCCGCCATGGTGAACCGGATACTTCTGTGCATGATGACCAGCAGCGACCATTAACCCCAGTAGGTCGCGCGCAAGCACAACGGATGGTTGAATTGCTACGTAAGGAGTCGTATACGGCCATTTACAGTAGTCCACTACAAACGAACCATTGAAACGATCGAACCGCTGGCAAACCGGCTTAAAATGCCAATTCAGCTCGATGACCGGCTAGTTGAACGAAAGATCTCAGGCTGGCTACCAGATTTTGCCCAGTACAGTGATCAGCAATGGCAAAATTTGGATTTTTCTGCTGCTGCAGGCGAAACAATTCGACAAGTTCAGCAACGTTATCTGAATTTCATGACTGCTCTGCCAGAAGACGCGCACGTGGCGATCGGATCACACGGAACCGCGATGAGCAGCGTTGTTGAAGCTGCTTGGCCGGAGCACGGACAAGCCTTTTTCAAGCGGATCCCATTTGCGGCGGTGATTCGAATCACGATGACAGCCGGAAAAATCGACTCGGTGGAAGTGCCAATGGCGTTTTCGACGCTTGAGAAAACAGCGGATGTAAATGTGGCCAGTTCTCAAAAACGGGTTTCTCAGGCACCGGTCATTTATTTGAATAACCAATTAAACATTGATAACGCGAATTATTGAGGTGAAAATAATGACAGATATTTACGATAATGAGCAGTTTTTTAAGAAATATAGTGAGATGAATCGCAGTAAGAACGGTTTGGCAGGTGCCGGCGAATGGCAGACGCTTGAAAAATTATTGCCAGATTTTCAAGGACAGACCGTTTTGGATCTCGGTTGCGGTTATGGCTGGCATTGTATTTACGCCGCAGAACACGGTGCAAAAACAGTCACGGGTGTCGATCTTTCTGAAAAAATGTTGCAAGTTGCCCGCGAGAAGACGACGGCAAAAAATGTAACCTATCAGCAGGCCGATATTGCGAAGGTTGAATTCCCAGAAAATAGTTTTGACGTCGTCATCAGTTCATTAGCGTTTCATTATTTGCCTTCGTTTACAGAGATGGCTCAGGCCGTTCATGGTTATCTGAAGCCACAAGGTAAGTTTGTATTTTCTGTCGAGCACCCGATTTTTACCGCTGAAGGTAGTCAAGATTGGGTTTATGATGCGGATGGGAAAATTAAATATTTCCCAGTCGACCATTATTTCGACGAGGGTGTGCGGACGGCTAACTTTTTAGGAACGCCGGTCACGAAATATCACCGCACACTCACGACGTATATTGAGGGCCTGATCGATAATGGCTTTACGATCGATCACGTGCAAGAACCAATGCCACCTCGGAATATGATCGACCAACCAGGCATGAAGGATGAAATGCGGCGGCCGATGATGTTGATCATCGCGGCGACGAATCAATAGGCTAAAAAAGTTAAAAGAGCTAAAGGCCGCCATCTGAGCAGCTCTTAGCTCTTTTATAATTAAGTCCGCAATTCTTTGCCGAACAGAGGAAAATAGCATCAATTAAGGACGTCATTAAGACTAATCGTAAAAGACCTAAAAAAATAAAAATTAGATTGTAATGTTTTCGTAACCTAATTGTAATCAAAGCGTAACTTACGTGGCTTCCACAATCTATGTATACTACTTACTATTGCATTAAAAATAGGAACAGGAGATAAAATATGCCTCGTAATTGGAAAGAAGAAGTTGTTTTTACTGCCATCATGGCTGGATTGATGGTGTTCGTAATGGTTTGTTATAATGTCGTATTGGCACAAGGATTTACCGGGGAATTTTTATTGACTGCTGTTAAGGAATATCCGGGTGGTTTACTGGTTGCGATTATTTTGGATCTGCTTATTGTCGGTCCTATCGCGAAGAAACTTGCCTTCAAGTATATTATTAATGAATATATGAAGAAAAACGTTTTCCTGATCGGGATCACGATTTCAGTTATGATGGTCCTCGGAATGGTTACATTCATGTCACTGTTTGGAATGATCATGTCTCATGAATTAAGCGGTAATGTATTAGCAACCTATGGTCATGAATGGATTTTTAACTTGATCGTTGCTTTGCCACTACAATTAATTATTGTTGGTCCGATTGCTCGTGGTGTTTTAGGTAAGATGCAAGGAGCTGCTGATAAAAAAGCAAGCCTTGCAGATAAAATGTCGACAGAAAAAGCCAACTAATTTAGTTTGAAGGTCAGTTCATCAGTGAACTGGCCTTTTTGCTTGCTCAAATTCGATGTAACCTACATCTATCTAAAAGATTGTGTTAGTATAAAACCAGTGATTTAAAAAATTATGTCTGATTACCCGATCGATCATTATCAAAATCGTTTTTCGTGTTGCTAATTTGCATACAGCAAGCACGTTGTTCACCAGCATTAAGGGGGATGCATATTGAACTGGAATAGTACATTTGTCACCATTTTATTATGGATCGCCAATTACTGGTTGCGGTATTCTTTATTTCTGGTTATGTTAGCTTCTACATGAGAATGTGGAGTCGCGGCTTTCGAGATCCGGAGCGTTCTAAAGTAAATCGGAGCGCCTATCGAATTTTTATTATTTTGATGACTTTGGTTTGTGCGACGATTCTAAATGCGGTCGGGTATATTAGTGGGACTAGTGCGGTTTTCTATCATAACGTGGGGTTGTTTATCGTCATCTTGGCCTTGCTGGATGAGGATACCAATATCGGCGAATATTTATTGCGTTGCTTGATGCTTGTCGCGATTTGGATGGTTTATTACGTCGGTCATTTTTCGCAGATCCGCTTTTTGATCTCGATGGCGATTTTGGTGGTTGTTCTAATTCTGGTCCGCTTGTTCCGGGTGGCTATTGGTCCGCACTTTAAATATCGACTACTTATTGCGACAACGCTAGCTGCGGACTTCTGGTTTAATTTGCCGGCGCATCCAGCGGATATGAATACGACGCAGTTGAGTGTGGTTGGTGCCGTTGTCATGTTCTTCTTAATGAAACTGTCGACGGGTGAGCAACAACGTCAATTTTTCGAAAATTTGAAAACGGCACATTTGGCCAATTATGATGAATTGACTAGTACTAAGAATTTCATGGCCTATCAGAAAGATATTATTAATTATTTCGGCAGTGCACACGTTAATCGGCTGCCTTTGACCGTTGCTCAGATCGATGTCGATCATTTTAAGTTGGTCAACGATCAGTATGGCCATTTGGCTGGTAATCAAATTTTGACCGATGTGGCGCAAACACTCAGAGAAATTATTTCGCAATATGGCGAACGTTATGAAGTTTATCGAACCGGTGGCGAAGAGTTCACGTTGATCTTCGCGGATACGTCGATCGAAGAAGCGCTGCAGGTCATGATCCATTGCTGGCAAGAGATTCGGACGCAGACTTTCACTTATGGTCAACAGGCGATTCACGTGACGATTTCGGCGGGGATGACCGGGATGCGCGCAGACGATCAGTCGCCTGAAGGCATCTACAAGCGTGCGGATGATTCGTTATACATCAGTAAGAAAAATGGACGAGATACAATTACGATCAATGAAAAAACGCAACAGTTGCAAGATGATTCGAATCACGTGACCTACGCATATTTCGTGCGCGGAATCTATGACCTCAAACGTGATTCCGGTCAAGAACTCGCGGCCAATGAATTAACGCTACGTCGATTTGATCGCAAGTCGCAAACCTGGGTCGTTCCTGAACAACGTCATCTGAATATCGAGACGCGGATCGACCTCACACGAGATGCGCTAGTCAATAGTCACACGCGCACCTTGGTAACTACATTGTCGATCGCCGATTTCCTCAACGAAGACGTGGGGACGAAATTAGCGGCTTATTTTCACAGCCCGGATGGTCCTGACAGTTTATATCTCGAGTTGGATCAATTACCGGCGATGAATTTATTGATTCCGCGCGTGGAATTCTATCATCAACAAGGGATTAAAATTGTCCTTGGACAGGTTGATCGTAGTCGCCACTTCGAGCGCGTGAATGCCAGCTTACGCTATCTTGATGGGGTTAAATGCCAAATCATTTCGACGACGAAGTTACCTGACTTACAAAAGAACATTCAATTCTGGGGCAGAGTCGCGCAAACTTGGCGTATTCGTTTTATCATTGACGGCGTCAATGATAAAGAACAATTGAAATGGTTGTTAGCGCAGAAGTATATTAATTATTTAGAGGGCGATTATTTTGGGGAGCCAAAATTACCGTTGCTCAATTCATAAGAGAGTTAATAAAAAAGTCGTTGCATATTGCAACGACTTTTTTAGTGGCTCAATAACCCATATAGTTGTTGATGATGGCGCTGAAAATTAAGACGGCGATAATCAAACAATAGGCCAGTAGCCAGACATTGATCAATGAAAGTTGTTTTTCAAGACGCTTCCAGAGATTACCGACCTGTTCGGGATCAATGCCGATTTCCTTGGCTTGATCGGGATGTTCGTCGCTCAGCTTCTTGGTGGCAAAATAAATATTTTTTTGACGCCGGCGATAAGCAATGACGAAATAAATGGCACTGATGGCTGCCAGGATCGGCCAGATCAAAACAACGAGTTCATTATAGCTGGTCAGTGCGGGAACGTTACCGATCAAGGCGCCCGCGGATGCAACGAATAGTAATGCGGCCAACCCGAATTGCATCATATCTTTGTAAATGTGTTCGTCGAATTTATTCAGCGTTAATTGTAATCGCTCGTTAAGTTGCCAGACTTCTTTCTTAGACATTTGCGGATGTTTCGCCGTTACCGGGAATTTTTTCGCCAATTTCCGCGTCTGAACGCCATACAGCACGAATAAACCAAGCGCGATCAGCAAAACGGCACCTAAAATCAGATAATAATATAAGGGCATGTTACTTTCCTCCAACAAAATTAATTTCAATACAAAATTCAGTATATGCGAATTTTGTGAGCAAAAGATGACGTATTTACGACGCAAGTTTGGGGATTATACGCTTTTCTTGCGACTAAAAAACCACCTGATCAGGTGGTTTCGTAGATTCATTATTCGGTCACACCGGTTTTGAAGATGGCCAAACCGTGGATGCCGTATTTTTCGTTGTTGGTTTTTTGACCGCTAGCAGTTGCGATGATGAAGGAAATAAATTCGGCGGACAAATCATCCATCGAGGTATTCATTAAGCGACCGGCGTCGAAGTCGATCCAGCGGGGCTTCTTTTCAGCGATGTAAGAATTCGAAGCAACTTTAACCGTTGGCACATAAGTTGCGAATGGCGTGCCCCGCCCGGTTGTGAATAAAACCATCTGGCAATCGGCGGAGGCCTCGGCAGAAGAGGAAACTAAATCATTGCCAGGAGATTGAAGCAAGGATAAACCGGGCGATTTAATTTTTTCACTGTATTGTAAAACGTCGTTGACTGCGCTCGTACCGGATTTCTGCGTGCAACCCAAAGACTTGTCTTCCAACGTGGTAATGCCACCTTCTTTATTGCCGGGCGAAGGATTCTCGTAAATCGGCTGGTGGAAGGATTCGAAATAGCCTTTGAAGCCGTTGATCAGATCGACGACTTTGTGGAAAGTGGCTTCATCTTTGGCGCGCGACATTAAAATCGTTTCGGCGCCAAACATTTCTGGCACTTCGGACAAAACAGTCGAACCACCTTGCGCGGTGACAAAATCAGAGACGCGGCCCAATAACGGATTGGCGGTTACACCGGAAAGTCCGTCGGAACCACCACATTTCAAGCCGATCTTTAATTCACTCAAGGGTTGCGGCGTACGGACATCATCCTTGGCCGCGTCGTTTAATTCCTCGCACATATCGAGCGCGCCTTCGAGTTCATCGACGACTTGTTGAGCAACGATAAATTTCATGCGGTTGTGATCGATCGGACCACCTAGACGTTCAATTTCAGAAATCATCCCATCCATCTGGTTGTTTTCGCAACCTAGTCCGAAAATTAAAACGCCGCCAGCATTTGGTTGTAACGCCGCATCGACTAAAATTTTCCGCGTTTGTTCAAAGTCGTCGCCTAATTGCGAGCAACCATAAGGATGTTTCAAAACCATCACGTTATCGAAATTTCCGTTGTCGGGATGTAACGCCTTGAATTGTTGGACGATAATATCCAGCAGGGGATTGATACAGCCCACTGTCGGAATAATGTAGAGGTCGTTGCGAATGCCGACCTTGCCGTTGGGTCGTTTGTAACCCATGAATGTGCGTTCGTCTTTGGGAATATCATTGTGGATCGCGATCGGTTGATAATCATAAGTTAGTTCGCCAGATAGGTTGGTTTTCAAATTGTGCGTATGGAGCCACCCACCGGCGGGAACGGCTGCGACCGTGTGTCCGATCGGGAAACCGTATTTGATCACGTCAGCACCCTCAGGAATCGCTTCTAAGGCAAATTTGTGCCCACGTTTGATTTCTTCTTGAGTGGTGACGTCGCCTTTTTCGGTGTGCAGTAAAGTTTGCGCCGGAATATCGTCTAGGGCGACGCCGACGGAATCTTTGGAATTGAGAATGATAAATGAGTTCATGGGTTGGGCTTCCTTTCGAATTGCTGTGATGGGGGAATGGTTGTTAAAAAATACGGTTCTACCTGCGGCAGAAGTTGCTCCAGAAAATGGACTGACTTGCTGTGGGGGATAGCTCTAAGCCAATTAAAAAGCAAATTGTCTTCGAGCACGATTTGAGCCTTTTCCGGGAAAACCACCGTAAAAGTCTCAAATACGCCCCCTGCTGTAAATTCGCAAGACCGGCTCATTAACACCAGTGTCACTGCAAGTCAGTCCATTTTCTTCCGCAACTTCTGCCTAAACTTATTTCGTTTAGCGTAGGATTTAAATAACAAGTTAGTGGTTGTCAGTTATTAAGAAAAGGTTGAAATTTTTCTAGTCAGTTCGGCTTGGTTAGACTGATCTACTTAGCTCATTTGAATAGAATAGGCGAAATGTGTGGTGGGAACTGGGACTGCAGTGATATTTCTGTTAATGAGCGTACTTTTCGAATTTACAGAAAGGGGAAATGTGAGCTCTTCCCGATTTTGGAAGAGCTCACATTTCAGGCGGAAGAATTTCCGTACTTTGGAAATCCTGTAGCCGTCCCCACAGCAGTTTCCCAGTTCCCACCACACATTTCGCCGGAAGCGCATCAGAATTTCACATCACACTAGCTACTGATTAATCTGCAACACCGCTGCACGCGCCCCAAGCTCATCGAGAACCCGAATGTCCTGAGTGACTAATTCTGCCAGCCCGCGATATTGTGTGAGATCTTCGCCCCAGAGCGTGGTGTCCGCAAGTGCGGCGTGGATGTAATCGTTAGTTTTGATCAGCTGCGCAAATTCGGCGATCACTTCCGGCGTGTCTTGGGGCGCAAAGTCGGCCTTGCCAGCGTAAATTTTAAGGTAAGCGGCTAATGCCAAAGTGATCCGTTGTGGCAATTGATGGCGCGCGGCGGCATAGCGTTTGAACGTTGGTAATAAACGCGCGCGGAATTTAGAAATACTGTTCAAGGCAATCGAACTTAATTCGTGCTTGACGTAAGGATTTTCGAATCGTTCCTTGACGCCTTCTGCATATTCCGTTAGTTCATCTTGTGGTAGCGCAACGGTGGGGATGATTTCTTCGTACATTTCGTCGTTAATGAATTGATAAAAGTCGGGATCAGACATGACTTGGCCGACGGTTTCGATGCCGGCTAAACGCGCAATCGGGCTCATGGTCGTATGCGGTCCGTTCAGCAAGGAAACTTTGCGGTTGCGGTAGGGTTGCATGTTGTCGGTAACGACCACATTTAAATCGGCTGCGCGCAATGGCAATAATTTTTCCAGCTTAGGATCGCCTTCGATGACAAAAATCAGAAATGGTTCTGCTTTGACGATCAAATTATCGCGATAGCCCCATTCTTGTTCCAATTCGGCCGCGCGATCACGTGGATAGCCGGGAACAATGCGGTCAACTAGCGTCGAGTAAAAATTATTTTCTGAATTGAGCCAGTTGACAAAATCTGTGCCTAAATTCCAAAGTGTCGCGTATTGCAGGACGATTTTTTTCAGCGCATCGCCGTTGTGATTGATTAGCTCGCAAGAAATGATCTGGAAGCCCTTCTTGCCCAACGTAAAGCGTTCGTAAAGTAGCGCGGTCAATTTGCCGGGATAAGAATTCTGCGGTCGATCGGCGAGTTGATCATTTTCGTCGAAGGCAATGCCTGCTTCGGTTGTGTTGGAAAAAATAAATTCGGCGTCGTCGTTTTTAGCGAGGTCCAAATAAGCTTGGTAATCTTCATAAGGACGCACGGTTTCGTTGATGGCTTCGATAACTTCGTGTTCTTGGATCTTCTCGCCGTTCAGTTTACCCTCAAGCAAAACGGTGTATAGATCATCTTGCGCGTCTAACATGGACGTCATGCCTTTTCCGATGGGTTGAACGACCGCCACGCCGCCTTGGAACAGATCTTTTTGATTCATTTGTTGAATTTGCCAATCGACGAATGCGCGTAAAAAGCCACCTTCACCGAATTGGATCACCTTGGTTGGATATTGTGGTAATTTACGGGATGAATGATTTAATTGTTGTAACCCCATTTTTTGACCTCCAAAATATTGTCATCTTAAGCATGTTAACGATTTCATACTATGAATTATTCGGATAACTGTCAAGGTCAAAAGTAGTGGTCTTCACAAAAAAAGTGGAACAAGTGAGAATTAGATTATCGTTGTTATTGTGATCAAGGTGAAATTAATGGGTTTTGGTTGACAGAAAAAATGGTTTAGCTCATGATTATTTGTGAGAGCTAAGTCAAGTTTTAAAAAGGAACTCACTATGAAGAGTGCAACAGAAATTTTCGAACAAATTCGTCAAGATCCACAAAATCGTGACTATGAACAAGCCGGCATCTTGCCGCTTTATCAAATCGAACCGACGGCTAAAATTTTGTTGATCAGTCAAGCACCGAGTCGCAAAGCACAGGAATCGATGGTTTTTTGGAACGATCCTAGTGGCGACCGATTACGCGATTGGATGGGCTTGACCAAGGCCGAATTTTATCAGCCGGGAAAAATTGCCGTGATGCCGTTGGACTTTTATTATCCAGGCAAGGGTGCTCACGGCGACTTGCCACCACGCAAGGGTTTCGCAGAAAAATGGCACCAACCGCTTTTGCAGCTGATGCCTAATGTGGAACTGACCTTGTTGATCGGCCAGTATGCGCAGAAATATTATTTGCAAAAACGACGACAAAAAACGCTCACGGAAACCGTACAAAACTTTTCGGATTATTTGCCCGATTATTTTCCGTTAGTTCATCCGTCACCTTTGAATTATGGCTGGATGCACCAACATCCTTGGTTTGAAACCGATGTGGTGCCAGCTTTGCGGATGCAAGTTCAGCGTTTGATGAAATAAGTAGCGATCAGGATAGGATGAGTGTAATGAATACGATCACAGTTGTGGGTAGCATTAATCAGGACACCACTTTATATGTTCAAGCGATGCCCAAGCCCGGCGAAACGATCAGGATCAATAAAATGGTCGTTTCTGGTGGCGGCAAGGGTGCTAATCAGGCGATCGCCGCGCAACGATTGGGCGCCAAGACGGCCTTTATCGGTGCGGTGGGTGCTGATCATGCCGGCGAAGGAATGCTGGCGTTATTGCGCAAGGAATCGATCGACGTGGCGGGTGTCGCGGTGCTCGCGCAAGAGACGACGGGACAAGCATTTATCAGCGTGGATGCGCATGGCGAAAATAGTATTATGATCAACGCCGGCGCCAATACTAAGTTTGACGCTGCCCACGTCCGCAAATATCGACATGCAATCAAAAACAGCGACTTCGTGATCGTCGAATTTGAAAGTCCAGTTGCAGATAGTGTGGCAGCTTTCGAAATTGCGCATAAGGCCGGTGTCAAAACTATTTTGAATCCCGCACCAGCCTTGAAAGAAATTCCCACCGAATTATTAGCGCTGACGGATCTGATCGTCCCCAACGAAACGGAAACGGAAATTTTGACGGGCATTAAAGTTACGGACGAAAAAAGTATGACGCAAGCAGCAGCCAAGTTGATCAGTTTCGGTGTTGGGACAGTGGTGATCACATTAGGCAGTCGCGGGGTTTATTATCACGTGGGCAATCAAAGTGGTCTCATTCCAGCATTGAAAGTTAAGGCAGTGGACACCACAGCAGCCGGCGATACTTTTATCGGCGCGGTGGCTAGTGTGCTCAGGCCTAATTTTGCCAACATCACCGAGGCGCTGACATATGGGAACCGTGCGTCAGCACTAACTGTGCAAAAATTAGGCGCGCAAAACGCGATCCCATTTAAACGCGACCTGGACTAAATAAATCTAGCAATACCCTCCTTGATAGCCGATCTGCGTTCCCCAGATCACAGATCGGTTGCTAAGGAAGGTATTTTTTTGACGACAAGGGCAAAGACGAGGTAGCCTAACAAACCGCCAATGGTGTTGAGAATCAAATCTGCAAAATCAAATACGCGATTGCTCAAATAGAAATAGCTCATCACCAATTGTGTGAGTTCGATCGATCCGCTGACTAGAAAAGACAGGTGGAATGCCCGATACCAGCCACTGTAAAGCGATTTGCGATTCGCTGTGGCAATCCGCTTTCGGGTAAGATCACGCGGACGATTCAGGAGGCTAGTTAAAAAAGTTAGGGGCATGAACAGCAGAAGATTACCGATAATTTGTGTTTTCTGCCAGTTGAAAATATCCAAGATGTTAACGCTGATCACCATTTGTTGCCCCAAGCCATGCTGATAGACAGCACTATTAGGCGCGAAAAGATTGATGGGGAAAATCGTCAACGACAGTAAAACGCCGAGGTACAAAAAGAAGACGCCTAAAATAATTAAGTGAATGAAGCTGACGTTACGCGAACGCCGCCGAATGACCATGATCACGAAGATAATCAGTAACAGTGCGAATACGATGCCAGAATTTAACTGATCGTGCGGTTGATAGAGTTGATTGCCGATATGAATCATGGATGGGCCTCCATTTTCAAAGTTTGTTTTTACACAAGACAAGCGTATCAGAAATCAGCAAAAAAGCAATCATCCTCCTGAATGGTCGGTCAGGACAATAATTGCTTTTAAAGCAAGATGGTGCGTGGGCTATTTTCTCAAGTGTGGTCTGTTTTCGTCCAAGACATTCTTGGCCTCGTGTAAAACTGAATTGAGTAATTGACCGGTGACGTGGCGCCACTGCTGCCGTGTTTCGTGCTTGGTGTTCAATAATTCCGGTGCCAATAACTTTAGTGTGCTACGCCAACTCGTCGTGAAATCATCGATCCGTTGATATTTAGTCGCCGCGAATAAGGCGTAAAGTGAGTCAAGAAATTCTTGCTTGGTGGCATCATCCAAATTGTCCAGCCAACCCGCCACAGAATGCTGCGTGAATTGTGAAAGGTGACTGGGAGTGGCGACCAATTCAAATTTGCGATCCTGAATTTGCCAAGTGTAAGGATCGTGTTGTTTGATGCCGGTCGCATTACTTTTAACGACTTGATAATCTAGTCCTGGTTCTAACAAGAGACCGATGATCGAGGCCTCGGGAATAAACTTGTGGATCTTCTGTTTGATTTGTGGCGACAATGGCGTTTTTAAGCCGGGGCCGTCAGCACTATAGGCGCTCACGATCGCATCTTGTAGCGCGCCGCGACTGTGGGCCACGACATAACTCGCGAGGTTGCCGCCTTTGGAATGACCGCCTAAATAATAACGGCCAGGAAATTCGCGGGCAGCTTTATCATAATAGCGTTGCGCAGTGCGTTGGGACGGAATGGTGTCGAGGAAAGTCATATTGAAATCTTCCTTCCAGTCCATCAAAGTCGCCGTGGTTCCGCGGAAGGCAATATAGTAGCGGTGCGGCGCAAAAGTTAGTGTGACGGCGCTGAACTGTTCTTCGACGGCAACGTTGGTGTGTTGGACCCAATTCGACCACCTTAATTGTTGATAACGGCGGCTTTGGCGTAGCGCCAATAATAACGCGTAGTTGGCGGCTGGATTCCACGTTTGCGCAACCGATTTTTCTAAAAGAGTCACGGAATCGATTTGAGAAAATTGCCGTTGGGGTTGTTGCTGCAGAATATTATAGTCAACGTACGCCAGCTGCGCCAAAATAACCCCATCGAGTTCATTGAAAGGTAATTGTGCGAAGGTCATATTTTGATATTCAGTCACGTAAGTCAGCATATTTGTCATTGGTCAGTTCACCTCGAGCGAACGCGGATTTGCCCTAAGTATAACGGATAAGCCGTCAGTTGTGAACGAAAAAGTTTAACACCCAGAGCAGCGAATTCTTGCGAGAAAAATCAAAGTTGCAAGTGGCGTGGTTGCGGCTGGAGCCATTTTTTCACCGTTGGTCGATGTGTGAGCAAAACGGGGATCAATAAGACGAGCGCTAACATGCCGGAAGCTGGAAAACCCCAGAGTCCAGAAGTGACGTCCATGATTCCGCCGACGTATAAACTGCCGACAGGTGTGGTGCCTTGATTCAGCAAAACGTAAACGCTCATGACCCGCCCGCGTAATTCGTCGGGGATGCTGAATTGGAAGGCCGCGTTGGATTGGTTCAAGAAAACCATATTACAAAAACCGATGGCGACCATCATCACCATTGCCAAACCATAACTGTGAACGAATAACATCGCCGATTGCAAAATCGCGGTACCGGCTGCGACCACCAAATAAATATTGCGTTGTAAACCAAAGCGCGATAAATAACTCATCAGAAATGCGGCGATCAAAGAACCGATACCGGTTGCGGAGAGCAAGTTGGCATAAGTTTGGGCGCCAGAATGTAGGACAGTTTTGGCAAAGATCGGAATAATCACGTTGTTGTTATAGCACAGCGTACAAATAATGATCATCAATTCCGCACTTAAGCGAATTTCAGCATGCTGCCAAACGTAAGCGAGGCCATCTTTGACGTCGACGATAATATTTTTGTGTGAATGGGACGCGACGGCATTGGTCTGCTTGATCAGAAATAAGCCGAGTAAAACGGCCAGGTAACTGATGGCGTCGACCATGAAACAGAAGCTGACGCTGAATTGAACCATCAATAAACCGGCCAGAGAAGGACCGGCAATTTTTGCCAAATTGAAAATCGTTGAGTTCAAGGAAATGCCGTTCATTAAATCTTTGTGACCGACTAATTCGACCACGAAGGATTGGCGTGTGGGCGTGTCGAAGCTCTGCAAAGCGCCATAGCCGATCGCGATCAACAACACTTGCCAATACTGAACAATTTTAAAGTAGACGATCAGGGTCATGATCACGCCTAAGACTAGAAATCCGGCTTGGGTGATCATCAAGATCCGCCGTTTCGGATAACGATCGATCAAGGAGCCGGCAAATAAGGTGAAAATTAAAATGGGCGCAAACTGGCAAGCCGACAGCACACCAACTAATAACGCCGATTTGGTCATCGAATAAACAAGCCAGGTCTGCGCAGTCCGCTGCACCCAAGTTCCCATCACCGAAACGCATTGACCGAGCCAGAAATATCTGAAGTTTTTAGAGTGTAACGACGAAAAAGTCGTACGTAGAACGTTCATAATGAGCCCCACCTTGAAGGTCATAGGGAAATTGCCGTTGTGCATGTCAGGCAACTTGTCGATTTTAACCAAGCAGGTTGCCGTTTCGTGCCGATTTTCGGAATGATCTCATAATTATACTGTTAAAATTAATATTAGACTTTGCAGCAAAGATGTCAATGATTTGAGTGTGTTAAAAGGGGATTGGGGGAAATGGAAAAGGCCGTGAACCACATGCAAAAAAATGCATGTGGTTCACGGCCTTTCACAACATAATTGTGTTTGCAGCCATTGAAAGTTGCGGTTAACTTGAGTCATCCTGAAATCAAAAAGCAGATTTTAGGATGACTCAGAGTTAATCCTCACTTTCAACCCATGGCTGCTCACAACTTGAATTGTGTTCGGTGGCACTGAAATTAAGTGCCACCTCACAACTTGTCTTTAATCATGCAGCTGGAACTGTAATTTCATCTTGGGTTCGCCGAATGCGAGCATTTGGCCTAGTAGGTGATTGGCGTTCTTCTGGTAGAGTGCTGCCATTTGGCCGTTAATGCCCTCTAGGTAAGCTTCTACATCTGGTTGTGACTCATAAGCAGCGTCGGCTTCAATTTGCAAGTGGCGGCATGCTGCGACCGTATTTTGTTCGAAGATATTTTCTTCGTCTTCGTATAGATCGAAATCAGCATCACCGATCAAGGCGAGAATGTTGGATAGCCAGTAAATATTGTTGGGATCCAATTCCATACCGGTATTTTTGTAATTAACTGGCGTGTCTTTGACGTTGGCGTAGAAAGGAACTACCGCGTTGAACGTGTTGGGACCAAATGCGAGCCAGTGAATTCCGGCAATGGCTGCAGGAACATCGTTGCGAATTTGCAAGATGTGTAATTCCTGGTTGCGATTAATGCCGATTGGCCGCAATAGTTTCTTTTCTTCGTCGGTGCCCAAAGTGCCGTAAGCATCATAAACGGTATTTTGATAATGTGAACTCAGAACCCACTTCACATCTTCGATACTGATTTTTTTGTTGGTGCGGCAAATGAAAGGCAAGTCCTGATCGAAAGGACTGTTTTCAATCTCGGAGTTGAAATACTTCTGACCGTACCAAGCGCGGGGATTGTTGTAACGAGAGTCTTTGATCGTGGCACTGCCAAAAATATGGCGCAAATTAACTTGGTCGCGGTCTGGATTCAAGTGGTATTTTTCAATTAATTCTGGGAGATCGGCTGAAAATAGCGTATCATCGGAATCAAAATCGAATTGATCGATGTTCAAACGGTTGGGTGCGACAACATAGGCATCATCGGGAACGCGGATGGCTGCCCAGTGGTGGCCTGCAATCGACTCGAAATACCAGACTTCATCTTTGTCGGAGAAACAAATACCATTGGTTTCATAAGTGCCGTACTTTTCCAGTAAGGCGCCCAAACGTTTGACACCTTCGCGTGCAGAGTGGATGTAAGGCAGCGTTATAACGACGAAATCTTCTTCGCCAATGCCGTCGTCAGTTAAAGGATCGACGCCGAGGATGCGGGCGTTAGTCGTGATCGTTTCCGTCGCCGTCATAGCGACGTTTTCTGAATTAATTCCGGCAGCTGCCCAGATTCCGGTGTCGCCGCTAGCATCTGGTGTGGACGTATAACGCAGTGGATTGTCGGGTAGCTCCATTTTTGCGGGGCTTAAAACTGACTGGTAATGTTTTGGTTGGTCTTCTGGATTAACCACGACGAATTTTTCTGGGTTGAGTGGGCCGGGGCCGTCCTCATTACGAGCAATCATTGTGGAGCCGTCAATTGTGGCGTTTTTGCCGACGAGGATCGTCGTACAAGAACCGTGATAACGTTTTGTCATGTGATCATTCCTATCCTTAATGTTTCAAACAATTATGTTTAATCATTATTGTAGGTCAACTTTCATGAAAAATAAAGAATGCAAAAGAAAATAGACTGTGGTCTAATAAGATTAACAATTAATGCAGGGCGGGGGGAGAATCGACGGATGCAAACAAAATTAATTATTATTCGCGGAAATTCTGGCAGCGGCAAAACAACGACAGCCAGAATTTTGCATCGAAAATTAGGCAGCGGGACTTTATTAGTCTCACAAGATGTGGTGCGGCGAGAAATATTGCAAGTCAAAGATACGGCGCACAATTTGTCAGTCGATCTTATCGGTCAGATTGCGGGGTATGGATTTGGAAAATGTGAAGTCGTTATCGTCGAAGGAATTTTGGCAGAGGACCGTTATGGCGTTATGCTTCGTGAATTGATTGCTAAGTTTACGCCACACGTCGCGGTTTATTACTATGATTTGACCTTTGAAGAAACTTTAAATCGCAATCAAAAAAAGCAATCAGGATTTGGACGTGAAACAATGCAACGTTGGTTTCTACCACACGATTATTTAAATGTACCGGAAGAACATCTGCTTACCGATGAAATGACGCTGGTCCAGCAAGATGTGGTCACGAAAATTTTAGCGGATATTGAGCGTCTATGAAATGGCGCAGGTTAATAGCGGTAATCGGCATTTTTAAAACAGAGAAGGAGGGCGACCAATGCCAGAACGGAAACTAACCAAACGCGACTACCTTGTGATCAGTTCGATGTTATTTGCCTTGTTTTTCGGCGCCGGGAATTTAATTTTCCCGATCCATTTAGGACAGTTGGCTGGTAATCAGTGGCTGCCTGCTGTGCTCGGCTTTTTGACGACTGCCGTTTTTCTGCCGCTTTTGTCAGTCCTCGCGATCAGCGTAACGCATTCCGATGGCGTTTATGATATCGGCCGACCGGTGGGCGCAAAATTCGCACTGATATTCATGGTGTTGATCCAAGCGACGATCGGTCCGCTGTTCGGCACGCCACGAACGGCGACGGTTTCCTACACCGTTGGAATCGCGCCCTTAATTCCCGCGCGCTATCAAGCTATGGGGCTCTTGATTTTTACAGCCCTATTTTTCGGTACGGCATTCTTTTTCGCACGTAAACAAAATAAAATCATTTCCAGCGTCGGCAAAATTTTAAATCCCCTGTTTTTGATTTTGCTATTTGTGGTTTTCTTCATCGCGTTTATGAATCCAATGGGAGATCCGGCCACGGTTAAAGCAACGGCTGATTATACCAGTGGTGCTTTTATCAACGGCTTTCTGCAGGGCTACAATACGATGGACGCGCTGGGGGGATTGGCGTTTGGTGTGACCATTGTAACCACAATCAAGATGCTGGGAAAAACTAAAGATTCAGAAATCGCGTTGATCACTGCCCGTTCCGGCGTCATTGCGATGGGAGCTGAAGCCGTCATTTACGTGGCGCTCGTGTTGATCGGGGCAATGTCACTCGGCACTTTTAAACTTTCAGCGGATGGTGGCGTTGCCTTTAGCCAAATGGTCACCCATTATTCGGGCGTTGCTGGGCAGGCGCTGTTGGCAACTTTGATCGTCTTGACTTGTTTAACGACCGCAATTGGGTTGTTGGCGGCGTTCGCGCAAGATTTCCACAAGCATTTCCCTAAAGTCAGTTATCCGACCTGGTTGTTGGTGACCAGCGTTCTATCGTTTCTTTTTGCTAATCTCGGATTGACTAAGATCATTGCTTGGTCGCTCCCAATTTTAATGCTGCTGTATCCGATCGCAATGGTTTTGATCGTTCTGGCGGTAACTTCGCCACTTTTCAAAAACGTGCGGATCGTTTATCAAGTAGCGATCACCCTGACAATTATTCCGGCGGTTTTAGATATGATCTCAGCTTTTCCAGCGGTAATCAGTCAAAGTGGCTTTGGCGGCTGGGTCACGAAATTGCGAATGACTTATTTACCGCTAGCTGCCGTAGGATTGGATTGGGTGCCATTCGCGGTCGTCGGTGTTGCTTGTGGTTTACTGATTTATTTATATCAGCGCCGGAAAAAGTAAACGCCGACGAAGTCTTAAAATTATTTTCAAAAAGTCATTGACACGCTGAATAACTTGGCGTAAATTATAGACAACATTAAGAATTAATTAGACACAAATGAATCAATGATGAGAAGAGTAGTTAGTTAATAACTGGTAAAGAGAACCCGGTCGGTGAAAAAGGGGCAGTGAGCAACTAACGAAGATGAACTCAGAATGGTTTCAAGCAGTTCACGCTGTTTGAACGGGTGCGACCGTTAACTTGCCGGGTATCAGTAGGTACTTTTGAGATATTTTTCGTGAGAGAAATATGAATTTGGGTGGTAACGCGGTCGCAAAACCGTCCCTGTTTGTTGAAGCAATTCAGCAGCAGGGGCGGTTTTTTTATTTGGTCAGATTAATTCACATCAAACTTTGGAGGCAATATTATGAGCACAACAACTAAATTTACAGCGCGAACTAAATCACCATTTCGGTATGATATTGTGGGGAGTTTTCTACGACCAACTGAGTTAAAAGACGCTCGAGCGAAATTCACTGCTGGCAACATCACGCAGGCTGAATTAACTGCAGTTGAAGATCAAGAAATTATCAAACTGATCAAAAAAGAAGAGGCCGCAGGTTTGAAGGCAGTGACTGACGGCGAATTTCGGCGCAGTTGGTGGCATTTAGATTTCTTCTGGGGATTAACTGGCGTGGCATTCAAGAAACCAGAACACGGTTATTTTTTCCACGGCGAAGAAACGCGACAGGGTACGGTTACGGTCACAGGGAAAATCTCTGGCGAAAATCATCCGTTTGTTGCGGCCTTTAAATTTACGCAGGCGCATGTCAGTGCAGGCGTGCAAGTGAAGCAGACGATCCCAGCACCTGCACAATTGTTAGTCGAGTTGCTCAGCCCGAACAATATTGCTGAGGCGCGCAAATTCTATCCTAATACTGCAGACTTATTCCAAGCTGTTTCTGCCGCCTATCATCAAGTGATCTTGGATTTGTACGACGCCGGTGCGCGCACGATTCAATTGGACGACTGTACTTGGGGTATGCTCGTTTCCAAGACGTCGGAAAAATTCATCAACAGTTTCGGTGAAGGTGAGGCGGAAACGCTCGATGAATTGAAGGCTCTATATTTGAAGGTTAACAATGATGCCATCGCAGATCTGCCAGCCGATTTAACGATCAACACGCATATTTGTCGTGGTAATTATCACTCAACGTGGGCAGCTGCAGGCGGTTATGACACCGTTGCAACGCCGTTATTCGATCAAGAAAACGTCAATGCTTATTATTTAGAGTATGACAGCGACCGTTCTGGCGGCTTTGAACCCTTGAAAGCATTGACTGCAGGAAAATATGTAGTGCTAGGTTTATTAACGTCTAAAGACGGCAAGCTGGAAGATCGGCAAGTCATTATCGATCGGATTCACGAAGCTGCACAATATGTACCACTAGATCATCTCTGCTTGAGTACCCAATGTGGATTCGCTTCGACTGAAGAAGGAAATATTTTAACCGAAGCAGATCAGTGGGCAAAAATCGCCCTGGTTAAATCGATTGCGGAAGAAGTTTGGGGATAGATCAGGAAGTCCGGTTAAGTTTCAAATCAAATAAAAATTCTGGAGGTCTCATGACCTTCAGAATTTTTTATATCGTCATTTCTTTTAATCGAGTGACACCAGCTAGGATCGAGTCCTTTGAAAAGTTACCAGTTGCGAGATCAGCTGGTGAGAATTCGTTGAGCGTGCTGTAGAACCAGAGGCCAAGTTTGAAAAAGTCATCCGGCAATAGTGCATACCGTAAATCAAATAATCTTTCTGCAGCGTCGCTATAACGCTTGGTGTCGATTAAATGCTGGAGTTCGGCCTGGTGCGGTATTTCTTGAGCGTCTTTTTGCGGGAAAACGATTTGTGTTGAGGCCCCACTTTTCTCATGTGAGAGCATATAGCCTAACCCCTCTGCAAAGGCTCTGATTTGACGTGTGAGCCAATCTGATTCCTCTTGCATATAAAAGCTCCTTTCAAGCTAGATTCGGTCTTGCGTGCACTTGGCTGACCGGGTTGTCGCAATTATCAGCGTATTTTTCGCTCGCGTGCCATTACGTTTTCATGATTTGAATGCCAATTCAATTTAGCTATGTTCTAAGGCCTCAACCGCCAAAAAAGTAACGGCTAACATGCCCACTTGGAAAATGACTTGACTGATCTCGATGTTGAGGTTGCCGTAAAAGATCGTGGCTATTAGGCCGACAACACTCAACACGAGCAGGGTCACCTGTGAGTGCAAAATCGAGCGCATCAATGGCAGACTATTGTGATTGTATGCATCTTTTCGCTGCCAATCAATCCCGACTTGAAGCTGTTTTAAGATACGGTAAACAATGATGAGCGAAATGAGTTCGAGTATAAAGCTAGCGAGCATGCCTAAGAATTGAAAACCCGTCAGTTCTTTAATATTGCGCGCAATAATGGGAAGATCGATATTTTCGATATTAACATAGCCGGACAAGGCGTCAGGACCGGACGCTAAAAAGGCCCAAGTTAAACGCCCGGCTAAATAGAGAAAAATCAGAATTCCAACGATTGTCAGAATGCGAGCGATCCGCAATAACCAAATGAGAAGTTTAGCAAATTTTTCAGTCGACATTTTTTTCTTCATCATCAACACCGCCTTAATTAAAATTGAGTGAACTGATTACTATATGGTCAATCTTAACATGAATGTAAAAAAATAAAAGCCTTTTTAAGGGCTAAAAGTGAAATTGATCTTAAATCTAAGAGCACGCGCATTGGCCGACAAATATGCTATAAATAGCTGATACTTTTTTACTAACACAGCTATTTGTGATATTATATTCTAAACGAATCAGAAGGTGGATTGGGTGAAGAGAACTTCTAAAGTACGTTTACTGATCAGCCTCGTTGTTGGCATTCTAGTCGGAATCGCTTCCGTTTTTATCCAACCGCTCCAAGGCGTGGCGGATGGCTCGACCGAAAGTTTTTACGTTGCTAGTTTCGGTAGACCGTTTTACTGGTTGACGGCAACTTCTAGTGACCTTTTTCAAGCGCGCTTCTTTTCCGTGTTTACCACGACGGGAGTCACAACTGATTTTGATCCGGTGAAATTGAGCTTAAGTCTACTTTTTTGGATCTGCATTGTTTACTTATTAGTTGCGATCGGTCAAAAAATTCATCAGAAAATAAAACAATAGGCTGAAAATCGGTCACATCTGACCGATTGCCGGTTTATTTGGAGTCGCGTCTTTTATCGGGCCGAAATCTTTGCTATGCTAATTAAGTAGTGTGGAAAGGATGTTGATGATGAAAAAAGTGAAACGAATTCTGTGGCCGCTTTTAATTGCGCTCGTGGTTCTGATCGCGGGTGGGATCGTCTATTTGAAAGCGACGGCCTACCAGCCGACCACCGCTGCGAAAACCGCAGAAAAATCTGCGCAGTCCACCACAAATAGTCTTTATTTTCCTAGTGACGATCATCAGAAACCGCTGGTAGTCTTCTATCCTGGCGCATTGGTCACGCCGGCAAGCTACAGTATTTGGGCGCAACAGGTTGCAGCCGCCGGTTATCCAGTTTATATTGCCAAATTTCCGTTGAATTTAGCGGTGCTTTCACCTAACGTGGCGACAAAAATTTTGAACGGCAGCAAACGCGATTACGTAATCGGCGGTCATTCTTTAGGCGGCGTTATGGCCAGTCGCTATGCTAAAAATCATGACGATCAGCAACTCAAGGGTGTTTTCTACATGGCCAGCTATCCCGACGAAAAAGGCCGGCTAGATCAAACAAAGCTGCCGGTTTTATCCTTGACCGCCAGCCGCGATGGGGTTTTGAATTGGTCGAATTATGAAAAAGCCAAAAAATATCTGCCCACAACAACCAACTATCAACAAATTAAAGGTGGCAATCATGGCGGCTTCGGCAGTTATGGTCAGCAAAAAGGCGACCACTCAGCCATGATCACAAATGCTGCACAACAAAAACAAGTTGCGCAGGATTTGATTGCGTGGTTAAATCAACTCAACCAATAAGCAAAGCGTTATTTGCGGCCTCGAGCTTAAATATTGTCTAATTCCCTAATCGGCATATACTGTGCTTGTTAGATAGTGACAACTCAATGAATTGCCAGTGTTATTTAGCAGAGTTGGAGGTCAGGTCAATGATTAAAGTGGCGCTCGTTTTCCTCGCGGCAAGTTTAGGGTTATATTTCACGGCGGGCGGATTTGCCGTAAACATTGGCAGTTTGATCAGGCTTCATCGCCAATCGAAACTATCCTACCGTCAGTTAGTTAAGCAGCTCGTCAAAAAATAACCGAAAAAAGTCGCCCACTGAAATTCTTTTCAAGGGGTGATTTTTTTGGTCCTAACAACAGTTTAAATTCAGGCAATCTGTTTTTTATCCGCTTTTTTAATGTGATCGCGAACTAAATAGCTCAAAACAATTAATAAGATCCAAATAATCAGGTCGGAATTAAGATCGAAGACGCGATTCAACATAATGCTATCAACATACAGCACGCTGTCGCCGGCGTTCATCGGATCATTTGCCAGCGAAGTTATTAGTCCCGGCAACAAAGCAAAGTTAAAGAGACTGAGCGCGATTCCGGTGATGCCTGCAGCAAATAAACGATGGGCATTCTTTTCTGTAAAAGATTGGCCGTGGTAAATGCTGACCAGAATTCGACTGATCAAAGCAGCCGCGACCAACCATTTCAGCGATTTGAAAATAGACACAACAATCAAATTAAGCTTCATGGCGGATGTCACGGGTGCGGTGATGGTCGCATCGATGAAATTGATGAAATAGCTGCCGAACCAGCCCAGTGAGGTTGTTTTTACAACATGATTATTGACAACGTTACCCAGCAAAATATTCTGGTAGGTTCTGTCGTTGACCAGAACGGTGTGAATACGCACCGCGCCCAATCCAGTCATGAAGATACCGATGACGAGGTAGGAAACAACGCCAATGATCATAATTTGTCCAAGTATCGCGATAATTTGATTGTCTTTCAATTTCATCGTCGTCAACCTCTTTGGGATAAGTCTATACTAAAATGATTATGCCTTCACAACATCAGATAAAAGTTTAAAGTCAAGCACTTGTAATTGGCGAAAAGACAAAGGTTAGCAATTATGGCTCTCCGATAATTTCAGCGTCGGTGATACGATCAATAATTAAAACCATTTACGAAATGGGAGAAGGTAAATCAATCATGAATGAGAAAGTTTATCGATTTGAATCTGAAATTATCGCCTCTGAAGTTGGCAAAGGGGGCGCGTACGTTATTTTTCCATTCGATGTTCGAACCGAGTTTGGCCGCGGCCGGGTAAAAGTGCACGCCACTTTTGACGACGTGCCATATGACGGCAGCGTTGTAAATATGGGTGTCAAAAATTCGGACGGGTCGATTTGTTATATCATTGGCATTCAAAGAGCGATACGCGCGCAAATCAATAAACAAATCGGCGATCAAGTCATGGTCACGATTGCGGAACGCGAATCATAAAATCACCAAAGATAATCAGCACCTGAAAATAAATTGGCAACCAAGCATGATTTGTTTACGATTTATAATCTCTGCTATGAAAAAAACGTTAATTTTGTTCAGAAATAAATGTATCCGCTTGATTGTAAAATAGTGTTACCACAGGCTACATCATAGTTGCTTTTTGAAATCATTTTCAGTATGATATAAATTGCTATAAGAAATCTAGACAGATAATCGATAACTTTTTAATTATACGTTAGTGTCTATTCAAGGAGCTGTTGTTATGTCGAAAATACTTGCAATCAACGCTGGAAGTTCATCACTAAAGTGGCAGTTATTTGAAATGCCAGCTGAAAAAGTTATTGCGAAAGGTGTCGCCGAACGAATTGGTCAGGAGCTCGGCAGAATTAAAGTTGTGGCTAATGGCCGGAGCGATGAGCGCAAAGTCGTGATTCCTTCTCACCAAGAAGCGGTCAAAATGTTGCTCACGTCATTGACCGAGAATAAGATTATTACCGGTTTTACGGAAATTGTCGGCGTAGGTCATCGCGTTGTTGCCGGTGGTGAAATCTTTCATCGTTCAACTCTGATCGATGAGAAAGTTATTGCCCAAATTGAATCGCTCGCCGAATATGCACCACTGCATAATCCGGCCGAAGCTGCGGGCATTCGCGCTTTTATGGCAGCATTGCCCGGCGTTCCTGAGGTGGCGGTCTTTGATACGTCATTCCATCAGACTTTGCCAGCAGTCAACTACTTGTACAGTATTCCTTATGAATACTACAAGAAGTTTGGCGCGCGTAAATACGGCGCCCATGGCACGAGTTATCGTTATGTTTCTCAACGAACCGCCGATCTGTTACAACGACCATTAACCGATTTGAAGATGATCGTCGCGCATTTAGGCAACGGGACTTCACTTGACGCGATCAAAGACGGCAAGTCATTTAACACCAGCATGGGTTTCACACCGTTAGCCGGGGTTACGATGGGCACGCGCTCAGGCGATATTGATGCCTCATTAGTGGCTTTCTTAGAAGAAAAAATGGATTTGTCCACAGAACAGATGATTCATATCTTAAATACGAAGTCTGGTTTGTTGGGATTGTCAGGCGTTTCCTCAGACATGCGTGATTTGTTGGCTCATGAAGGAACTGATCCACAGGCTAAAGTTACCGTGGAAATTTTCGTTGATCGCATTGTGCAATATATTGGCTCTTACGTTGCACAATTGAGCGGATTAGACGTGTTAGTTTTTACAGCCGGCATTGGTGAAAATGAATCGCTGATTCGTAGTCGGATCTGCCAAGCGCTAGGTTATTTAGGCGTTAAAATTGACGAAGCAGTCAACAAAACGACGCGTGGCACCGAACAAATTATCAGCACACCGAATTCTAAAGTGAAAGTTCTAGTCGTGCCTACCAATGAAGAATTGATGATTGCACGCGACGTTGTCGAATATGGCGAGATCACTTCTAAATAAATGATCGTAAACAAATGACGCCTTCTATTTTTGAGGATAACTCAAAATTAGAAAGCGTCATTTTGTTTGGCCTGATTAATATTAACCATCAGCGCTACATAACACTGAAATTTCCGGTTAACTCAAAAACACATCAGAATTAAGGCGCAAATTCTGGTATGTTTTAAAGTTAATCCTCAATTTCAACCGTGTTGTTCCGCAGTTAATCGCGTTCGAGCTGATTGTCTGCTAGAGATAAGTTCATTCATGACTGAATTCAAAGAACGAATTAAGTCATGAATGAAACTTATCTTACGCAGCCAACCATCAGCTCTCACAGCATAATCGCGCTCCACAACACTGAAATTTCCGGTTAACTCAAAAACACATCAGAATTAAGGAACGAATTCTGGTGTGTTTTAAAGTTAATCCTCAATTTCAACCCGTGTTGTTCCGTAGCTAATCGCGTTCGAGCTGATTGTCTGCTAGAGATAAGTTCATTCATGACTGAATTCAAAGAACAAATTAAGTCATGAATGAAACTTATCTTACGCAGCCAACCATCAGCTCTCACAGCTTGTTTTTTTACATTTCCATTCCCATTTTGTCGTAGGAATCCATGCCGGCCATCCAGAGGTCTTTAACGTCGATGCCGCGTTCTTTTGCGAAGGCGTTCATCAGCGTGTCCATGTCCATCAACTCGTAAGTTTGTGGATGTTTGGGATCGACGGCCTCGATTTGGGCCATCATGCCGCCATCTTCGTGCTCGATGATGTGGCAGTGATACATATAAACGCCAGGCAAGGTGAACCAGACTTTAATACGCACAATTTCGCCTGGGTTAACGCCGACTGTGTCCTTGAATCCATGTTCGTTAGGATAAGGTTCATGGCCGTTTCGTGACAAAACTAAAAATTGGCAGCCATGCATATGGAACGGATGAACCATACCGCCGTCCATATTATTGGTGTTCGTGATTTCCCAAATGGCAACATCGCCGACATTTTGTCGTGCATCGATTCGTTGCATGTTGAATTTTTTCCCGTCGATCATGACTTCTTCATCCATACCAGACATGACTACTTTTTTAACGGGTAGATCAGGTGTTGGTTCTGGATTCGGAATCGCTGCCAAGTGTTCGGGGATGACGCTGTCGTCTGGGGCGAAGTTGCCAATACGGAAGTTTACGATCGGCACATCGTCAGAATAGAGCGTCACAACGTCGCCTTTATGATATTGACCGAAGTCGACCACAATTTCTGCGCGCTCAGCACAAGTTAACATCAGCTTCGTAAATTTAACGGGTGCTGGCAGAATACCACCATCAGAACCGACCTGGGTGAAAACTAAATCGTCACTGAAATGCAACCGCCATTCGCGACGGTTGGCACCGTCTAAAATTCGCAGACGAACTTTTTGTGTTTTAACGTCGAAATAAGGATTGACTGTGCCATTGATCAATGCGGTTGGACCTTGTACGCCATCTGGATCGTAATCGGCATGATAGTCCCACTGATTGTTTTCGTGGAAACGGCGGTCTTGCAAGACTAACGGAATATCATCGACACCGTAATTGCGTGGCAAAGGTAATTTAGCTTCTTCTTTATCTTTAATAATCGTGATGCCAGCCAGGCCGTGCCAAACTTGTTCGGCAGTAGAAGGACATGGATGCGCATGTAGCCAAGTGGTTGCGGCCGGTTGATCAAGCGTGAAGTCGATCTGTTTCGTCTCACCAGGATAAACGGGGGCGTGACAGCCACCATCGACGATCGGACCCGACACATTTAGGCCGTGCCAGTGAAAAGTCGTCAATTCAGGCAGTTCGTTTTTCAAGGTGACGTGAATATGTTTGCCTTTTTCAAAAACGATCGTCTTGCCAAGAAGCGTGGTGTTATAACCCCAAGTTTTCGTCTTGGCGCCTGGCAAAATCTGCGTTTCACCAGCTTGGGCGATCAAAGTGTAATAAGTATCGGTATCGGTTGATTTATCCGGCTCCAGTAGCGGCGGAATGCTTAGAGGCTGCTCGGGAACGTCCATGCGTTCAAGTGGCACATAGCCACCATCGTGCGTGTTAAATGCTGGCTCATCATAGAAATAATCGGTATAAACTTTTTCGGTCATTGAAAGAACCTCCCATAAATGTTGCTGAATATTATTTTTAGCAGAAAAAACTGCCAAGTCATTTATATTATAACGCTAGTGATTGAAATAGCAGAATGAAAGCGACTTAGCGCACGTCTGCAAAAAAATACTCCAGAAAATCCGTCGCACGATGCGCAAACCGGTTTTCTGGAGCAATTTATTTTAGTCGAAGTCTTTATCTTCACCGAGCACCCAATTATTCTTCCGTGCTTTTTTTAAGGTTAGTGGACCGGCGATTGGGGCAAGGACACCGGCAATCAAACAGCCACCAACGATCGTTGCGATGATTTTACCAATGACTGCCCAGAAGCCGCCGAAGTAAAACATGCCGTTCAGGACTCTGCCAATGAAACTGCCTTTATACCAATAAAGTGAAAATGGATAGAAGTAAGCACTGACCACGGCTAAGGCTAGGGCTACGATAACAGCTACGGGTAATAATGGCGAGGTAGAAAAGAGACCGCCAACAATAACTTCATCGATCATAAGAACGATCGGGAATACGAAGAGGAGATGCCATATCTTGCGTTTCCAATAGCTGGGCTGGAGATATTGGTAGGCACCCCGCAATTGAGTCGTGGCTGACTTAACTTTGTTTTGCTTTGGTGGTTGAACATACTGTTGATTATTGCTGGGCATTATAACGCCTCTTTCTGAGTTAGATACAATTTAAATTTTGAATGACGATCAATAAGTGGGGCTGACGAAAAAAAGTTTTAAAGATAAGCAGCCTGAATATCTTCTTGCGTGAGTGTTGTGAGATCCACATCATCTTTCCCAGAGAGACGAACGGCCTGCTTGCGAATGAGTTTCTCGTTTAGGTTACGAACCCAACGGCCGTTACTGTGATCATCTGACAGTGAGAAATTATGATGGATCAGATCAGTATAGGCATCTTTATCGATCTTGAGACCTTGAGCATGAAGTTGAATGAGACCCATCTGCACCAGCTCATCTTCTGAATAATCCTCGAAGGTGAAACGGTTTGGAATCCGACTACGCAATCCTTCATTCATTGCCAAGAATTTCTCCATGCTATCTGTATAACCGGCAAAAATAATGACAATGTCGCTACGATGATCTTCCATAAACTTCAGGATCTCATCGATGGCCTCGTGACCGAAATCATTAGCCGTTTCACTAGCTAGTGTATAGGCTTCGTCGATAAATAAAACCCCGCCTAAAGCTGATTCAAGAACTTCTTTGGTTTTTTGTGCCGTATGACCAACATATTGACCGACCAAGGTAGAACGTGAGGCTTCAATAAAGATATTTTTAGCAATAATTCCCTTTTCGTATAATAATTCACCGACAATTCGAGCAACCGTTGTTTTCCCAGTTCCGGGATTGCCTAAGAAAAGTGAATGCAGGGTGATTGCACTACTTTTAAAACCTTGATCTGCACGTTTCTTATTAACTTCGGTCACGGCGATAAATTCCGTGATCTCATCTTTCACGCTCTTGATGCCGACCAACTCATTGAGCTTTTCCCAAGCGGTCTTGTCGCCGTAATAGTCGATCTGACTGGCATCTTTGACGAATGGAAATTCACCTTGCTCGTTGGCAGTGAAGGTTTCTGTTTCTTGATCGTACTCGAGAAACTTCAGTGAGGGCACCTTGAATTTAACATTTCGTTCGAGTTTGATATTCGGAGTAGTCGCACGACCGAAATAAAGACCCTTGGCTTCGATCGACGAATTTTCGGCTGCCCACAAATTAATTTTGCCGTTTGCGCGACCGTTGATAAAAATATTATTTTCGGATTTAACGGTTGAATGTTTCTGAACGATGAGACTTTCGATAAATTTGGTGTAGTTGATTTGCACGTCACTGTGATTAAAATAGGCAGAATCAAACTCGCCGTTATTTAGGACGATCTTTGAATCGACACTATATAAAGCGGCTGTGTAATTGGGTTCGATGACCTTGATGTTGTCGGCGGTCAGACTCGAGTCATCCAGCCGCAAACAGGGTAAGCTCAATTTTGCATTGCCACCGTCAATGGTCGATGACTTGATCGTTGCCACCGACTTTTTAGAAAGATTCACGGCATTTGCTTCTGAGTAGGTGATGGTGGTATCTTCACAAACCAGGGTCGCATTAACGAGTTCTACTTTTGCATTGATGTCACAGTCGTTCAATTCGATTTTTGAATCGGCTACATAAACGCGCCAGTTGGCATCGTGAATCTCACCGGGATGAACGACGACCTGGTTAAATTGCACCGTCGAATGATCGTCAATATAAACGGCCGGATAATTCTTACCTTCTGTAGCGCCAGAGGCAATGGAAACATCATCCAAAATCAGCGTCGCACCCTCTGTGACGCGAACATTGTTACTTTGATCCGCCCACTTATAAAGAACCAACTCTTTTAAAGTGACGGTCGCGCCATTAGCAATATAAACGCCATCGATCGTATTCGTGAAAGTCGGTCCCTCATCGGTTTCTTTGACAGTACCCTGAATGGTGATACTTTTCGTGATCGATACACTTTTACCTTCTTGAAACTCTGAAGGGTTAAATCCTTCTTGCAATTCAATCGTGTCGCCGTCTTCAGCGGCCGCTAATGCTTGGTCGAAATCCCAAGTGCTTCTCTGATGAAAAAGTGATTTATTATCTGGTCCAACTAAGTAAATACTCATCCCATATCCCCCGTGTTTCTAATCGATATTTCTTTGTGATTACTCCCAGTTTACTGCACCCAAGCAGTTTAGACAATGCTTATTAGAGTAGAAAGCCTGATCAAAAGTTAGCCTGATCAAGGTTGCAAACAGTCATCTCGCTTGGAAAATTGTGTCTTGATTGCGAACGACAATTACGGCTGCCTAATGAATCGTCGAGCTTAATTCGGTGCGACTCCATTTTTCGAAAAAAAGTTCGTGCTGTGGCCGGAATAAGTAGATGAGCAGATCCACTGCCCAAATGGTGAGAAACACTAACGCTAAACCGAGAAAAATCAGCGTGGCCAGTTGCTTATGCACACTATTCGTCAGTAGGTCATCAATAATCGTCATTAAGAAAAGCAATCCAAATAACCAACCGTATCCGAGAAAATTGCGCCATAAAATCCGCCGGCGTTTCAGCGTATCGGCGTTATGATCGGTGATTTTGAGATGGATAATTTTCATACCGAGGGTGCGTTGCCAAATTAGTTCTGGAATGATCAGCCAGATGATGACCCAGGTAAATATCATCCAGACAAGTGGCAACCCGCGCTGATCGAGCAGGACCGTGCTGATGATCGTTAAGATCAAGATCGCGCCCCAATCCAAGAAGAACGCGGCGGCGTGCCGAAAAATAGAGATTCGCTGAGTGTTTTCTTTGATCGACGCATTGATTCTTTCTTTGCTCGGTAAAAGTGGACTGATCAAGGTGGCAATGCCGGCGCCAAGCAAGCCACCCAACGAATTCAGAAGCAGATCGTCGACATCAAATAAACGATAAGGTCGCGGATAAATGCCGTACAATCCGGAGAGCTGGGTGAGCTCGAAGAATAATGAAAGGCAGAAACTAAAGGCTAAAGTTTGTTTCCAATTACGATGGAAATAGTAATGCAAATACATACCCAGTGGTACAGTCAGGAAAATATTAAAGACCGGCTGAATGAACGATGCGTTTTTGAGTGCAGGGATCCAAGTACTGGTATCGCTCAGCCGTAGTGGATTATACTTCAGAAATTCGCCGACGAAAGTTAAGGGGACGAGATTATATTTGATCGTCGTCAATTTGGCCACGGAGGCACGCGTCGGCAGCGGCAACATGATCAGGAAATACGCACACATCAGATATAACACGAAACTATACAGCATCACGATCGTCCAATTGGTGATCGCGCCGTATTTATGATAATGCCAAGTGAGAATGGGCAGGGTGATCAGGATCGCCACGAATGGAAAAATAGTCACGGCCATGCGCACGTCATAAAGATAAATACTCATGAGTTAATTCCCCCTCAGAATTGAAATCAATTGTTGCTGGTGTGGTGTGAGTAAAGTCGAATTGCGGTAAACCAACGAAATAATAAAATCCGGCAAATTGTCATCGATTAAATCGATTACGTGTAAATGATCCGTGGGCAAAATGGCGGTCTCTGTTAAAATACCGACGCCCATACCCTGACCGACAAGCCGTTTCAGCAACTCTACATCGGTTGCTTGATAAATGATCAGTGGAAAAACCTGATTGGCCGCGCTAAGTAGATCGAAAATCTGGCGATGGATGAAACCATCGGTCAAAATGATGAACGGCTCGTTTTTTAAGTCGCGAAAATTGGCCGTTTTCTTGGTGGCGAGGGGTGAATTTTCGGCGGTGATGATTTTGAAATGGTGTCGCGCTAAGATGGTTGCTTGTAACTTTTCTGATTGTAATGGGGCGAGTGATCCTAGCAACGCCATATCTAGGTGGCCATTTTCCAGCTCGGGCAATAGAGCCTTCGATCCACCTTCAGTTGTCTTCAAATTATTCAATAGATCAGCTTTGACGAGTTGATCGACGAACTGAAGGAAAAAATAATTGGCGATGATCGGCGGCAAACCGAAATTAATTACTTTTTCTTGGCTGGCTGCCAAATCCATTTGGGCGATATTGAGTTCGTTGATCACAATTTTGATATGCCGATCAAACTGTTGACCGGCGGGTGTGATGCTGATCTGTTGATAAACGTCGCGATTGACGAGCGCAACGTCGAATTCTTCTTCTAGGCGTTTGATGGCGTAAGAAATGGTGGGTTGGCTGACGTCAAAGTGTTTTGCAACGCCGCTATAGCTTTTGAGCTCGACTAATTTATCGAAGTAGAATAAGTCTTGGAGTTTCATGGGGTACCTTCCTTTTTTGATTTAAATAATAGATCTACCTTCGGTCGAAAGTGCTGGGTCAGGCAGGTCTGTGGCTGTGGGATCGCTTGAAGCCTTCCGAGGTTCATGGAAGTCTTCAAGCTTCGATTTGAGCTTTTGCAAAACCGGCAAAATCTCGAATCGATCCACCATGTAAGGCGGGCAAAAACGGCCCACCAACATGGTTGTCACTGCCACGACTGCCTGCCCCAGCACTTTCGACCTAAACTTAATTTGTTTAGTGTAGGAAATGAATAACAGGGTTCCTGGAAGTTGATTTTCAAGGTAGCCTTTACTAGGAATAACAAAATAAAAATTGTGATGAATTTCAAATCTGAGCATATTAGGACACGACAAATTTTAAAATAGGTGCAGATTAGTTCAAGAACCGACAACAAGGCGTTTTAGACAACAGATTGCGCTTATTTTTAAATTGGTCGTGTACTTAAATTACCGATTTT
Organism: Lapidilactobacillus mulanensis; assembly: GCF_003946215.1. Classification (GTDB taxonomy): domain Bacteria; phylum Bacillota; class Bacilli; order Lactobacillales; family Lactobacillaceae; genus Lapidilactobacillus; species Lapidilactobacillus mulanensis. The sequence goes on along the minus strand of NZ_RHOW01000017.1, from coordinate 7,690 downwards.
AGTTTTGCGCGTTAAAAAAATATTGATGGGAATAGAAAAGTAAATTAAATATTTGACGTTGAATATATCGAGCTCGTCCGAATAGACGAGGCAAAATTTGTGGTGGGAACTGGGACTGCAGTGGCAATTTTGTTAATGAGCGGTTTTGGCGAATTTACAAAATGGGGAAATCTGAGATCTTCCCGTTCTTGGAAGAGCTCAGATTTCAGGCGGAAGAATTTCCGTACTTTGGAAATCCTGCAGCCGTCCCCACAGCAGTTTCCCAGTTCCCACCACAAATTTAGCCGGAACCGCACAAAATCAACCCAATCGAAGATTGAAGATGGTCTCAGCACAATCTCGTTATAAATTATATTTATCATCCTACCATCTTTTGACTATATTTTAAACCACGTTTTACAATGCGTAAGTAAATTAAATACGGGAGGTTTTTCATATGAAATTATCTGCTCAAAGCATTATCAATAACCCATTTTTAAACAAAGGGACTGCATTCACTGCTGAGGAACGCGCAAGCTTAGGCTTAGCCGGCTTAATTCCCAGCCATATCCAAACTGTTTCCGAACAAACACAACAGGCTTATGCCCAATATCAAACTAAAGTTAGCCCACTCGAAAAACGCATCTTCTTGATGTCATTATTCAACGAGAACCGCGTCTTATTCTATAACTTGTTCAGCCAACACATCGCTGAATTCATGCCAGTTGTTTATGATCCAACGATCGCCGACACGATTGAAAATTATAGTGCGTTATTCGTTCAGCCACAAAACGCCGCTTTTCTGTCGATCGATGAACCAGATCAGGTCGAATCAATTTTGAAAAACGCCGCGGATGGTCGCAAGATTCGTTTGATCGTTGTTACTGACGGCGAAGGAATTCTTGGCATTGGTGATTGGGGCGTGCAAGGTGTCGATATTTCTGTTGGTAAGCTGATGGTTTACACGGCTGCCGCAGGAATCGATCCAAGCGAAGTTTTGCCCGTTTCTTTAGATGCTGGGACAAATCGTCAGAGTTTATTAGATGATCCTTTATATTTGGGTAATCGTCACGAACGTGTCCGCGGCCAACGCTACGACGAATTTGTCGACAAGTTTGTCAATGCCGCTGAAAAATTGTTCCCTAATGTCTACTTGCACTTCGAAGATTTTGGTCGTAGTACAGCTGCTGAATTATTACGCCGCTATCAACAAAAGAATGTTGTTTTCAACGACGATATTCAAGGCACTGGGATCATTGTTCTAGCTTCGATTCTAGGTGCGTTAAATATTTCTAAGCAGTCGATCAAAGACCAAGTTTATCTGAGCTTCGGTGCTGGTACTGCCGGTGCTGGGATTACGTCGCGGATCTGGCAAGAAATGATCCAGGCTGGCGTCGATCCAGAAGAAGCACGCAAACATTTCTACATGGTCGACAAGCAAGGCTTATTGTTTGATGATATGCCTGATTTGACACCAGAACAGAAGCCATTTGCACGTTCACGTTCTGAATTTGCCAATGCAGATGAGCTGACTAGTTTAGCCGCAGCTGTTAAGGCTATCCATCCCACAATTTTAGTCGGGACGTCTACACAACCAGGAACCTTCACAGAAGAAATTATTAAAGAAATGGCCGCTCACACTGAACGCCCAATTATCTTACCGTTGTCTAATCCAACCAAGCTTGCTGAAGCTAAAGCCGCTGATTTGATCGAATGGACTGAAGGCCGCGCGTTAGTTGCAACCGGAATTCCTACCGATCCAGTGGAATATAACGGCGTTACGTACGAAATCGGTCAGGCTAACAATGCGTTAGTTTATCCCGGTTTAGGTTTAGGCGCGATCGCATCAACCGCTAAAGTTTTGAACGACCAAACAATTAGCAAGGCCGCTCATTCATTAGGTGGTATCGTCGATCCAGCCCAGGCTGGTGCGGCAATTTTACCACCCGTTTCTAAACTCGATGCTTTTTCGCAAACGGTTGCGCAAGCAGTTGCGGAAGACGTCGTTGCGCAAGGCTTGAACCGCGAACCAATTGCGGATGCGAAAGCAGCAGTTGCCAATGAAAAATGGGTACCAGAATATCGATCATTAGATTAAAAGGGTTCTGTTTTGCGGAATCAAGCAACAATAGTAAAAATGTTCTCACCGATTGTCTGCGATGAAAAAGTTAACGCAGTCATATCTTCGGTTCGAACAACTTAAAATACGGGGGTTATACAGATGAGTGCGTTTCTAACTTCATTATCCAGCGTTGGTGAAATCGTTGTTGTCATTGCTTTAGGGTTTTGGCTACGTTCTTCGGGCAAGTTGGACGAGAAATTTAAGAGTAGTATTTCGTTTTTGATCATGAACATTGCGTTGCCGGCTTCGATCTTCGTGTCGGTATTAGGTAACTTGACGCGTAAAACGTTGATCGGTTTATCGAGCGGATTGGCTTATACACTGGCCAGTTTCTTGCTTGGCTATATCGTCGCCATTATTATGGTGAAAGTTTTACGAGTTCGTCCCGGTAGAAAGGGAGCCTTCGTAAATATGTTTGTGAACGCCAATACAATCTTTATCGGTTTGCCTCTGAACATGGCTTTGTTCGGCAAGGTCAGCATGCCTTACTTCCTGATTTACTACGTCATGAATACTGTTTCAACGTGGGCTGTCGGCGTCTTCTTCATCTCCGGCGATGATCCAACGGGTAAAAAAGAAAAGTCTAAAGAAAAATTCAATTGGAAAAAATTATTACCAGCACCATTACTCGGTTTCTTGGTTGCGTTAGTTTGGTTATTGTTAGGCTTACCATTCCCGACGTTCTTCAAGGACACCTTCACAATGGTCGGCAATATCGTCACACCAATGTCATTGATCTATATTGGGATTGTTTTAGCCGATGCCGGATTGAAATCAATCCACTTCGATAAAGATACGATCGGCGCATTGGCTGGCCGTTTCATCATTGCCCCAATTATCATGATCGTTGTTTTGACAGTGTTCAAAGGAATGGGACAAGTTGTTCCTTCACTCGAACAAAATACGTTGATCATTCAATCAGCCGCACCAGGTTTAGCCGTCTTACCAATTCTAGTTGGCCAAGCGCACGGTGACGTTGAGTACGCGACTAACGTGGTAACCACGAGTACGATCTTGTTTGTGATCGTAATGCCAATTTTGATGCAAGTCATTCAATTTATTTAATTGTTGAAATAAATAACCACTAGCAGGTCGAATTATCTTCCTGCTAGCGGTTATTTTTGTGGACTTAACTATTCTTGAGTTTTAATAAACGTCTTAATATCAACGTGATCTAATTGTTGCCAGAATTTGTTATGGTAATGCCAGCCAACTGAACCGCCAACGATAATTGCAATCAGGAGGATGACTAAATTAATAATTACTGGCGAAATCAGCGGGATCATCAGCAGCGCGAAATAAATACCGATCACGGCCACGGCAGCGATGATCGTCAGAAATAAGGTGATCATCACCATGAAATTGCCACCACCGCGGGTAAATAATTGATTCACGTTGGTCCACTCCGAATTCAAACGGCGCAGATCACGTGTGAAATAAATCTCGCTCACAAGAATGCCAGCGATAATATTGCTGGCAAGTAAAATGAGCGCAAACAATATCGGAATTTTCAGAAATAGACTGGCGATCACGAGGATCACAGTCATAATCAGGATCTGGCAGAAAGCAGCAAAATTAAATTTATGCCGCAGATAGGTGTTCATTTCAATAGGCAAGGTGTTGATGAAACTGAAATTCTGGCGGTCTAACGAAATAACGTTGGCGACGATCGAGGCTTGATTGATGGAGAAGACCGCGAAAAAGATGCCGGCGAGGATGAAGGCGCCCCAATAATTGGCGGAAACTTTCGCCAGTGACAGACGACCACCGCCCATTAAAACGATCATGATCATCATGATCGGCATCAGATTATTTGCAAAAACTTGCATCAGTAAGTTGGGATCCTTGATCAAGCCAAAGTTATAATGCCAAAGTTGCCGCCGTAAATTGCGCGCACCATATCGATGGTGACGCGTTTTTTTCTTGCTAACAGAAACAGACTTGGTGGCGTAAAAAGTTGGCAACAGAAACTTGATCATCAACCAGAGTGTGACCGCAATCACCAAAAGAATCGCGACGAAGAATAATAATTGGCTCACTTGAGTGGGTGCTTTCAGTAATTGATAGAAGGGTAGTAAAAGTGCAAATGGTTTCACGTCTACGCTGGTTGCCGAGCTCGAATTGGTGGTGAAGTTGATGATGAAGATACTGAAGAACATGAGCATCACTGGCAAGAAGACCAAAATCGAAGTTAATAATTTACGATGTTGTTGTAAATAACTAATTTTGCTAATGCCGAATACAAGTAAGGCGCCGATACAAAAAACGAGAAGTAAGACAACCAAGATCAGCAAAACTCCCCAAATCGCCCCAAGCACAACCCCATATGTGGCGCGAATTCCGGTTAGGATAAACAGCGCGACTTGTGGAATCAAGAACGGCGTCACCGACAGGCCCACGACGATCAGCTTTGAGAAAAAGATGGCATTGCGACTGAACGGCAGTGGCGCATAGGCTTCGAAGTCTTGGCTATTATAAAAAACGCTGTAAACGGACGTGATGATCTGGGTGATCTCCATGATGGCAAATAGCCCTAAATAATAGGTGAAGAGTCCGGGAAACTTGAGAAAATTGACTGGGAACAATTGGCCACTATAAAGAACCAGAAACAGAATCGTCAACATTAAATATTGACGCAAAATCGCCGCCGTAATCGCCGAACCAGTCTTGCCTTTTTTGCGATACTGTTGGGTTTGTTGCGGATTAAGGTAGAGTAGATTAATCTTGATCAATTGTTTGAGCTGGCTTTTATTCATGCGACTCACCATCTGTTTGCACGTTGTTCAAGAGTGCGGCGTTATCTTTTTGGCCAGTGAGGTGCAGGTAAATAGTCTCTAAACTTTGGTCGGGTTCTGTCGCCAACAAATCATCGACCGAGCCGTTATAAATGAGCTCACCTTGCCGCAAAATAGCTAAGTCATCGCACAATTGTTGCGCCGTATCCAATACATGAGTGGAAAAAATAACCGTCTTACCTCGTTGAGCGTGCGATTTCATCAATTGCTTGAGGTTATAGGCCGCCTGCGGGTCAAGCCCTTGCATTGGCTCATCCAAGATCCAAACGTCAGGATCGGGCAATAAGGCCCCAATCAAGATGGTCTTCTGACGCATCCCGTGCGAAAAATTCTCGATTGTTTCATTCTCTTTGCCGGCAATTTCGAACAGTTGCGTCAATTCGTCAATTCGCCGTTGAACTTGCGCATCGGGTAGCTGATAAGCCGCGGCGATCAGATCCCAATATTCCGCAGCAGTCAGTTGTAAAAAGATATCCGGTGTATCTGGCACGTAACCAATACGTTGCTTGATGGCGAGCCGATTTTCTTTCAAGTCCTTGCCATCAAAAGTGATTGTTCCAGAAGTAGGCTCAATAATACTGACTAAACTTTTGATCGTAGTCGATTTACCAGCGCCGTTGTGCCCCAATAGCCCGAATATCTCGCCGGATTTAATTTCCAGCGACAAATCTTTTAGTGCAACAGTTTCCCCGTAAGTTTTATTCACGTGCGTTAATTCAATCATCATCTTGCCCTCCGATTCGATTGTGTCTGCTGATTCATATTCTAGCAGATATTAGCAGGGAATAAAGCGATTACTTAAAAGTTAATGACTTTTCTTATTCTATAGATAATGGATTACGTTTAGATAAAAGTTTTTGACAGAAACATCGGCCTATAAAATGGGGCGCGCCAGAAATCCTCTGGAGTTTTGGTGAATTTCAACTTAAGTAAAGTCGGGTTATCTACTAAATAGAAAATAATAACATTTCTTCACAAATATATTTCAAACGACATTATATATCGCAGTCAAGTTGTAGTATATACGGCAGTAACGTATTATCCACAAAAGTAATTTCAAAGATGTATGGATAATATTGATTGTGAGCGTAATTATAAATTTACGATTGCACTCACGATTAAGCACTGGGTTGACTAGAAATTTTTGAGGAGAAATGGAAATGAATATGACTAGAGAGCAGAGACGATTACAGCAAGCAACAGAAACGCACAAACAACACGTTAAACTTGTACATAGCAGTCGTAAAGGGTGGCTAACAGTCGGGTTGACTGTTGCCTTTATAGCTGGTGGCATTGGGTTAAGTTCTAATCGAATTGTCAGTGCGTCAGCGCCTGATACGGCAGGAGCTGTTTCTACGACCACTGATATCAGTTCACCACCAGCATGGTCAGTGAGACCGATTCAAGAAATAAAAAAGCAATATGATGAATCAGAGAAGAAAGTTTATGACGTCAAGTGGGGAGATACTTTATCCACAATTGCGGAAGCACTCAATAATTCGGGCTTTAATACGAGTGTTAAGCAATTGGCAAAAATAAATCATATTACTAACGTTGATTTAATTTATGCGGGCACCCAATTAATTCTACAACCTAGTGAAGACACAACTTCTGTCGCATCACCAGATTCTTCAACTGGCACCTCTACAGATAAAATAGCAATTAAACCAACTACGAACACAACTAGTAGTATAAGTACTCCTAAACAATCAAGCACTAATACCGCCAATGCGGGTACTAAAACTGGGGCTCCGTCAACATCAAGTCATATACCTGTAAACGTTGACAGATACGTCTCGACTAATATCGACGGTGTCGGTAATGTTTTAACTGCTGCACAAGTGGCGTCTGGCAGATATTATGTTTCATCAACTTCGGTTCCACATAAGACCGTGGGCACTTCTGCTAACGGGGATACGGTCACAACTTATACGACAACGACTATTTATAATAAGATCACGACAACAACGAAGCAAGCCACCATTAACGTCGATGAATCGGGTAAAGTTTTATCAACAACTGATGGTTATGATGAAGTTTCTCGTTCGAGTGATAAGGGTAATTCTGTTACTGACATTCACGGAAATATGACGATCACCGTCACGACAACTGTTGTTTATAAGTTACACGATGATACGACACCGGTAGATCCAACGAATCCGGTTCACGTTCCAGTCAACACTAACAAGTATGTGACAGTTAAGGTCGATGGCGCTGGTAACGTCTTGACCGCAGAACAATTAGCTTCTGGTCGCTATTATGTTGCCCTAGTCTCAAAGCCCTACAAGACAGTAGTTACTGCGGAGAATGGTGACACAGTAACAACTTATACAACGACAACAATTTATAATCAGCGCACAAATTCTAGCGAGAAAGTTACTGTTGCCACTGATGAAGCCGGCAACGTTTTATCTTCGACTGATGGATATGATGAGGTTTCACGTTCAACAGATGCTGGGAAATCAGTGACTGATGCGAATGGCAACATGACAACAACTTATACGACGACAATTATTTATAAGAAACATGTTGATACGCATGTCCCAGTTAACACAGATATAAATGTAGTCGTGAAACAAGATGAAGCTGGCGCGACTTTAACATCAACAGACGGATACAAGTTGATCAACACCTCTACCCCAGTCAAATCCGTCGTTACTGCAGAGAACGGTGATACCACAACAACTTATACAACAACTGAAACTTATCATCAGATCGAAACCAGTATTAAATGGATCTGAGTCAAGAATCCGGACACGTTTATGTATAATTTAAGCGACTAATTCTTCCTTTT